>NZ_JAEKCY010000026.1:0-79003 GCF_016405475.1 Pseudomonas sp. MF6767
CGATTACATCGAGATGTTTTACAACCCAAAACGACGCCACAGTTTCAACAATCAGCTGTCACCGGTAGAGTTTGAAAAGCGTTACGCAGCGAGCCTGGAGAGTGTCTAGGAAACCCGGGGCGATTCAAATCGATAGTTCTCAAGGTGACACATAACTCGGCCCTCATCCTCCGCGAGGCTTTGGTACGAAATTTCCCCATACCGTTCCTCTACACTCTCATATCGCTTGGTATCGAGCCGGATGTGCTTTAAGGCATTGTTGATCGCGTCAATAAGTTCCATTTTACGGTTGCCGAGGTATGCGCCGGCCACCGAGAATCTCTCGTCAAAAGTTTTTACCAGATCCTTACGAGATTCTTTTATCCCATCAGCAGATCTCACAGCCTGTAAGTAGTCAACGCTGTGTGCCAAAAGTAGGTTCACTCCAAATACTTGGTGGAGCGCAACCGCGTTCAGTTTGACCTTCGCTTCGAGATCATCCTTTGCAGGCTCAAGGATATTAGTGATGAATTGACGATAGTCATCACTTGCCAATTGAAGGGCTTCGGTCACTTCAGTTTCGGGTTTAGGCTTAAGATTGCCGATGATCGCCATACCGTACCTCGGGTAAAAAACCAACTTGCAGATGGATCCTTGGCCAAAAGAATCGAGCCTAACTCTTCCTTGAGCAGGACGGTTACTCACCGAGAAATATCATCGACGAATAGGGTGATTCGGTCGGTAATGGTACGCTTCTAGATCGCTATCTAAAGACCAGATGAATAACTCGCTCATGGGGAACCGCGCTAAGCACCTCTCATATTCTTTGATGATGCTGAGATCACCAAAGCTAGTACCTTCACCGATTCGAGTGTCAGACTTATTTTGGCCAGCTTTGTCCGGAAACTCAGCCAGCCACTCGAGAATTTCTCTCGTGTTGGGAAACTCGCTGAGCCTATAAGGGGGCTCGTCGGCGAACGCGGCGCGTACTGCATCACAGAAGCGCTGTGCTGTTTGTCGGCGGAGTCTTCCATCGCCGTTTTGAGCGACATGATTACCGGTCTCGAGGATAGTGGCCATCGGCAGAATAAACGTGCAACTGTTGTCTGCATACTCGAGGAAATCGGCACCCACACGCTCGGCGTCCTGATTGAGCCCCGGCACGTTTAGCATGTTTACGAACACGCTAGTATCGATCAAGCAGATTGAGCTCATTATGCCTCTCCCTGCATTTTCCGGAGCCAATTCAACGCATTTTGCCGTTTCTGCGTGACCGTGACGGGCGATTTCACAAAACGATCCACGATACCGTTGGTTACGAGCTCCCCTAATGGCCCTTGAGAGACCAACCCGGCGTAGTCCTGCAGATCAGCAAGGCGTACCAAGCGGCTGTCGCCATCCTGCGGATCACGGTAGCAAAACACCACATCGCCCAATGCACTATCTGGAAGTGCATCCATCAAAGCTGGGTTGTGGGTGCTGAGCAGCAGGCGCACACCACGGAGCTCTGCTTGCTCACGCATAGTTTTCAGTAGTTGGCGCGCACGTGACGGGTGGACACCGTTATCGACTTCCTCGATTACCAGCGTCGACTCCGCCGGTGCAGACAGCAGAGCAGCGGCGATAGCCAGCACTCTAAGGGTGCCATCAGAGAGCAGTTCAACGGACCAATTACGCTCGACCGATCCGAAGTTCTCAACCAGCTCCAAGGATACGCGTCCGCGGCGATCCTCGAAGAAGTTCACATCCTTTACGTCTTGCTCGGGCAAACTCTTGATGAACTCGATGATCGCAGGACGGGCCTCCTCGTCCTGCCAGAGTGTATAAAGCACACCGGACAGGTTAGAGCAGTCACCACGCAGCTTCTTGTCCGGATAACTATCGCCACGCATCAGAGCAGGCACGGGATCAAGGAACAAGGTATTAGCAAGTAGGTACTGGAAGTGCTCAGTCGTTTGCGGGATGACTTTCTGTGCTTTCTTGTGCCCTGAGTCGAACAAAGCTGAACTGGCGAGCTGGTTTAGGATGGCGATCTGGTCAGTGCATGTGATTTGTGGCTTCTTACCACCTGTGGAGAAATTATTGTATGCAACGCGTACGTCAGTACTCAAACCGCTAGAGGACTGCTCGATACGGTAAAGCGGGAATTTTTGGAGAGGCGAGCTGATACTTTCGTGAACGATGTGCAACTCATCTTCTCGCAGGGCGATTTCAACACTTAGGCTATTCCAGTCCAAGTCGTCGGTTTCGCAACCCAAGGTGAATGACCGGCCCTGGTGGTAGGGAAGGTCCTTAATTTGACCACGGAGAATCTGCTCAGACTCATCGACCCGGTGGCGTAACACCGACAGCTTCTGACCCTGGCCCAGCCAGCATAGGAAGCGGAAGGCCTCTAGCGCGTTACTTTTGCCTGAGGCATTGGCGCCTATCATTAGCGTCAAGGGCGACAGCGGTAACCGCTGCTCCCGATAACTTTTGAATCCCTTGATAATGATATTTGTCAGCATGGTCACTCCTTCCAAGGCTTGTTGATCTGCATCCGTATTTTCTTGAACTCGTCCGGTGTCATCCTGATGCCCATCAAATAATTCTCCGCACAATATCGCCCAAGCGGGCAGGATCCCCCGCACAGAGCTTCTTGACCGCCTCCAAACTTTCGATGCCCAAAATCTCGCTGATATGCCTCAAGTCGATGCCACGGCGCTTGAGCTTTACCGCGAGCGTCCGCCGCCCTGACTGCGCACTGGCCCCCTCAATCCCCGCAAGGCCAAACAGGCGCGTATATAACCGGCTGAGCTGATTCGCACTGTAGTAGGTCTTGCCGTCTCGACGCTGCGCACTGATTTTCAACCCTTCACCAGTTCGACCGGAGACGAACAAGGGCGAGTCCGGGTCGAGGCCACGATATGCCATCACCCTGGTAGAAACGCCATGACCGCGTACAAGGCGTTCTGCAAGGTGTGTATCTATAGCGTTAGTCAATTTCTTGCTGGTCCAGCACAACGGCCTTGAACGATGGTTGTAGGCAATCTCTGCCCGCACCTGAGAGTCGATCATTACAGCGCCTGATTGCGTCAAGTAGTCGCTCACACGCAGACGGCAAATCTCCGTCACGGTCATGCCGGTGCCAAAGCAGGTAAGCAGAAGGGCAGCATCCCGGCATCCGTTCTCAGGGCTGCTAACTTTCGCAACCCGAAAAGCATGCTCAAGCTGCTCATCTTCGATAACAATCGCTTTGGGCATTATTCACTCTAGATGCTGATTTATCATCAATCCTGACATAGTACGTCAACAAAAAGGCCGGAGATAGCCCCGGCCTGTTGGTGTTACTCACGTTCACGGAAAATGGGTTGTGACGATATCGTCATCAACTAAGCTCATCGAGAGTGGAATTTCCCTAGAGCCTCAACCACTCTCTCCATCAAAGATCGAAGGACCACATAGCTGTAAGTAAACATCTCCAGTACCTCCCCAGAAAAAGCGATTCATCAGACCTCAGGTTTCTTGCGGAAAAATTCGACCTCTAACTTGATTCTGCTCCCAGATCCATATGGGCCAGCATCATGCCAACTACCATCTTTCGCTGCTTGTTACTGCTTTCACTGGCCATCGTTCATGGCAGCGGCTATGCCGCATCGGCTCATGAGCAGGAACAGCTCAGCCTGATCCAACAGCAGCTCGACATTATCGAACGCCTTGCGACGCGAGCGAAGGCAGCCCGTACCCTTGAACCAAACGAACGCTATCGCTTCGACTATCCCCGCCTGACAGAGGACATCCAGCGCATCCGCCAAGGTATGCGGAACTACCTATCCCCGTCCCGTGCTCAGCCCCGCGACCCCGATGAGCTGGTCGGCGATTACCGCCTCGACACTCCGATTGCGAAGCCGTCGCCATGAGCATGACTGACGCTCAGATCTCTGCCTTCCAAAATGCGTCCGGCTTCTCGGTGCTAAGCAGCTCGACGCTGTGGCTTTCCCTGGTTCTGGTCCTGGCTTTGCTGTGGTGCGCCTGGGTGATGTGGACGGCTTACCGGGGTTGGGCCACCGGCAGTGTGCGCTTCGGCGCGCTTGGCGGAAGTACCGCACGCGTGCTGCTCACCTTGTTGGTCCTGATGTTCTTCACCCTGTCCTAACCCAGGAGATCGCCACCATGCTCAAGTGCTTTACCCCTCTGAAAAAAAATCTGCGAGATCGTGCCAGCCAACGCTTGATCGGTCTGCTGCTGGTACTCGGCCCAAGCCTAGCTTTCGCCGAGCTCCCCACCATGGAAGCCCCTTCGCGCGGTGAAGGATCCGGATTGATCGAGACGATCAAAAACTACGCCTACGACGGCGGCATCTTGCTCGGTCTGCTAATCGCCCTACTCGCTTTTCTAGGTGTGGCCTGGCATTCCCTGACTGTCTATGCCGACGTGCAGAACCAACGCAAGACCTGGAAAGACTTAGGTGCGGTGGTCGGTATCGGTGCTCTGTTGGTGGTGATCATCATCTGGTTCCTGACCAAGGCTGCCGCGATTCTGTGAGGACGGCATGAACGACACAATCGAACATCTTGCCGACGGCACCTTGGTCTTTCTGCCGGAGCGGCTCAATCGCGATCCTGCCGTATTACGCGGTTTGACCAATGATGAGATGTGGGTAGCGCTTGGCACCGGCGCAATCATTGGCCTGCTGCTGGGCGTTCCTCTGACGATCGCCACCGCTTCCATTGCCGTGGCGCCGACCAGCATGATCGCAGGCATGGCCGTGGTGTTATTGGCCGGTGGCACGCTACTGCGTCGGGCCAAACGGGCCCGCCCCGATACCTGGTTGTACCGCAAACTCGAATGGGTACTCGCCAGCCGTTGGCGCCTGGGGCGCGGAAGTTTGATTCTCCACTCCGGCGCCTGGACGGTTCGCCGTTCGCGTCGACTGCGCCCTGCCCTGTCCCGGTGGCAGCCATGAGCCGATTTCGAAACAAGGTCGATGCCCAACAGGCGCATATCTTCAGCCTGCGTCTGGCGGTAATGATCCTTGCCCTGGTCTGTGCCGGGCTCTGGTACGGCTGGCGTTCGGCACCGACCGATCTGACCGTGCATGTCCCCCCAGATCTGCGCTCGGGCAGCACGCGCAAGTGGTGGGATATCCCCTCAGAGAATGTCTATGCCTTTGCCCTGTACATCTTTGGCCAGCTCAACCGCTGGCCCTCAGATGGCGAGCAGGACTATCGCCGCGCCATCTATGGCTTGCAGTCCTACCTGACACCCTCCTGCAAAGCCTTCCTCGATGGCGACTACGAGTACCGCAAGGCCGCTGGCGAGTTGCGCCAGCGGGTGCGTGGCGTCTACGAAATTCTGGGCCGAGGCTACAGCGAAGATCCGGAACTCAGGGTCAAGCAACTCGATCGCGACAGCTGGCTGGTCAAGCTCGACCTCAACGCCGATGAGTATTACGCCGCCGAACCGGTGAAACGAGTGGTGGTGCGTTATCCATTACGCGTGGTGCGTTTTGACCTGGATCCCGAACGCAATAAGTGGGGGCTGGCACTGGATTGTTATCAGGGCACGCCGCAAAAAATCGCCCTGCCTGGAGGTGAGCCATGAAGCGGATTTCTACCCTGGGGCTCACCGTCGCACTAATATTATGGGAAGCTGCAGTGCAGGCCGTCGAGCTGATGCACTGGGAACGCCTTCCCCTCGCGGTCCCTCTGGTGATCAATCAAGAGCGGGTGGTCTTTATCGATGAAGATGTTCGAGTCGGTGTGCCCTCAACCCTGACGGGCAAGCTGCGCGTGCAATCAACCGGCGGCACGTTGTACCTGCGCGCGTCGGACGCCATTGCACCGACCCGCCTGCAACTGCAATCGGTCGCGACGGGCGAGGTCATCCTCCTGGACATCGCGGCCACACCTGGCGATCAACCGCTGGAGCCCGTGCGTATTCTTAAGAATGCTCCGGCGCAGGCTGCCGAGGCAGAATCTAGCACTGTCCCTGTTCCAGCACGCACGCCGATCCCGGTCGCTTTAACGCGCTATGCCGCACAGAGCCTGTACGCGCCGCTGCGCACCGTAGAATCCCTGCCCGGCGTACGCCGCCTACCGCTCAAGCTGCGCAGCGAACTGCCAACCCTGCTGCCGAGCGAAAACGTTTCCAGCACACCCATCGCCACCTGGCGACTCGGTGATTACTGGGTGACAGCGGTGAAGTTGCGCAATCGTGGTTCAGAGACGGTGCAACTCGATCCGCGCCGGCTTCAGGCCAAGCTGTTCGCCGCAGCCTTCCAGCATGCTTTTCTCGGGCCGGTCGGCAGTGCGGAAGACACCACGATTGCCTACCTCGTCACCCGTGGTGCTGGCCTCGAACACGCCGTGCTGCTTCCGCCCGTTGCGCGAGGTGCTGATGATGAAGGCTAACGCCTTGCTCAAATGGCTGGTACCGGCTGCGCTGCTGGCCGTGGTGGTGATCATCCTGAAAAGCTGGGTCGCGGGTGGCAGCACGCCCTCTCCAGAGCACCCGGTTGATCAGGGCAATATTCAGTTATCCGCCGAGCAAGCCAAGTCGCTCGGCATTGCGGGCGATACCCCGCGCGACACGGTCGCCACCCTGGTCGGCCAGGTGAAGGCCATGCGTAGCGACATGCTCGGGTTGAAGAAACACAACGAGTCGCTGTTGACGGAGAACAACCGCCTGCGCGAGCGGGAAAACAGTGTCGATTCGCGTATCCAGACGGCGCTTGGCAGCGTGACCCAGCAGGTCGACGAAGGTCGCCGACAAGCCAACGAGGCCCGGCTCAAAGCGGAACAAGACAGTCGTCAGGCTCGCGGTCTGCTGACGCAATTGCAGGACCAGTTGTCGGGGCTGACCGGCAAAGGCAAGGATATGCCAATAGGATTGGGGCTTGAGCCGGGCGACGGAGCTCAGTTCGACGGGCAGCATTCTGCCAATGATGCGCTGCAGTGGATTGAGCCCTCGGATGCTCCGCCCACCAACGCCCGAGGCAAAACCAAGATCTCTTCCGCACTGAGTCTGCCTACCGCCTTCAACTCACTGGAAGGCTTGAACGATAACGCGAATGATCGCAGCCAGAAACAGCTACGTGCAGTCACCCAGGGTGAGCGTGACCTCACGCGATCCGTTGATCGTTCCGAAGACGCGAAACCGGTCTACACCATTCCCGAAAACGCCACGCTGATGGGCTCGGTCGCCATGACCGCGTTGATCGGCCGAGTCCCGGTAGACGGCACCGTGAATGATCCCTATCCCTTCAAGGTGCTGGTCGGCCCCGAGAACCTAACAGCCAACGGCATCGACCTGCCGGACGTTGCGGGTGCCGTAATGAGCGGCACGGCGTCCGGTGACTGGACCCTGTCTTGCGTACGCGGACAGGTCGAGTCAATCACCTTTGTGTTTACCGATGGCACCATCCGCACAGTGCCGCAGCCGAAAGCAGTAGCCAGCCGCAATGCCTCCACCAACAAGAACTCGAACACCGACAAGATACGTGGCGGGCTCGGTTACCTGTCCGATCCGTACGGCATTCCTTGCATCGCTGGCGAGCGCCGCTCGAACGCCCAGCAATACCTCGGCAGCCAGAGCCTGATCACTGCCGCCGGTGCCGGTGTCGCAGCGCTGCTCGAGGATGAGCGGAACAACAGTAGTGTGATCAGTTCGGGCGGCAGTACGCTCGGAGTCACCAGCAGCAGTGGCAATAGCGCACTGAATTCAATTCTCAGTGGTGGGGTCAGCGACATCCGCGAGTGGGTGAACAAACTGTATGGCGAAGCCTTTGCTGCCGTGTACGTACCACCTGCAGCACAGGTCGCACTGCACCTCGACCATGAGATCACCATCGACTACGAGCCCAAGGGCCGGAGCGTTCGCCATGAAAAAGACCATGCTTCTCTGCCTGACCTGGATTAGCTCGCTCTGCTGGGTCCTGACGGGGTGTTCCACCGACAAAGACACGCTGCTGCCCCATGGCGAGCAAACCATGATGGATATCTGGAACGGCGCCGGTTCGCAAGGCACTCAGCAGCAACTGCTGGATGCTCGACAGCAGTTACGCCGCCCGCTGGCTCAGGCAGATGTCTCCGCGGCTCTCCAGGAACCGTACACGCGCACAGCGGCGAACGAGATCCGCAACCTGTTCCCGCGCCTGCCCAATCCCGATCTGGTGCTGTACGTGTATCCGCATTTGAGTGGTACCGAGCAGGCACCGGTTCCGGGTTACTCGACCGTCTTTCCGTTCTACCAACGGGTGCAGTACGCATTACCCGGTGAACGTCAGGAAGACTTGTAGTGCGTGCCGGCGATGCGGGCAACCGCACTTCTGCATGGAAAGCCTGGCGCCACCCATTGCGCCCTCGCGCCACCTTGGCCGATGAAGCTGCACTCTATGCGCATAACCCCAGCTTCACCGATCACCTGCCATGGGTCGAATACCTCGACACCGAGCAGTGTTTTCTACTGGATGACAACCGCTCGGTGGGTGCCGTGTTCGAGTTGCTGCCCATTGGCACTGAAGGGCGCGAACCCGATTGGTTGATGGCCGCCCGCGATGCCCTCGAGGATGCCCTGCAGGATAGCTTTGACGAGCTGGACCAAGCGCCGTGGGTGGCGCAGTTTTTCTGTCAGGACGACAACGACTTCTCCCCCTACCTCAATCGGCTCACTAGCTATATTCAGGACAGCGCGCGAGGCACCGTCTTCACCGAGGCGTATTTGCAACTCAGCCGCCGTCATCTGAAGGCCATCGCCAAGCCGGGTGGGCTGTTTGAGGACAAGGTGGTGACGCGCCTGCCCTGGCGTGGCAACAACCGCCGGGTGCGCCTGGTGGTTTATCGCTGGCTCGGGTCTGGCGATGAGGAGACGGGACTCAGCCCGGTGCAATCCCTGCAACAGGCTTGCGAACGTATCGGTGCTTCGTTGCAGGCGTGCGGGGTGCAATCGACACGAGTCGATGGCCGAGGCCTATATGCCTGGTTAGTGCCCTGGTTCAATCCAACCCCCAAGCTCACCGATGAATCGCCCGAGGAGTTCTATCGCCGCGTGGCCTACCCGGAGTCGGGCAACGATGAGTCGCTGGAACTGCCCTTCGATCACGATTTCGCCGAGCGGTTGTTCTTCAATGAGCCGCGTTCGGATGTGCCGCACGGATTCTGGTTTTTCGACGATCAACCCCATCGGGTGATGGTGGTGGACAAACTGCGGCGGGCGCCACTGATTGGCCAACTCACTGGCGAAACCCGCAAGGGTGACGCGGTGAATGCGCTGTTCGACCAGTTACCCGAAGGTACGGTGATGAGCCTGACCCTGGTGGTCAAACCGCAGGATGTGCTCGAAGAGCAGTTGAACCGCCTAGCGCGCAAAGCCATCGGTGAAAACCTGGCCTCGACCCAAACCCGCCAGGATGTCGAAGAGGCTCGCGCGATCATCGGCCGCCAGCACAAGCTGTACCGTGGCACCCTGGCGTTCTACGTGCGCGGTCACGATGAACAGCAGTTGCACCAGCGCTCGGTCAGCCTGGCCAGCGCGCTGCTGGGTGCGGGGCTGCAACCAGTACGTGAAGGCGACGAGGTCGCCGCCTGCAACAGCTACCTGCGCTGGTTGCCAATGGCGTACAACCCGGCCTGCGACACGCGCAACTGGTACACCCGCCTGATGTTCGCCCAGCACCTGGCGAATCTGGTTCCGGTGTGGGGCCGCAGCACGGGCACCGGCCACCCGGGCATAACCCTGTTCAATCGTGGTGGCTCGCCGTTGAGTTTTGATCCGTTGTCACGTCTGGACCGGGCCATGAACGGTCATCTGCTGTTGTTCGGCCCCACCGGTGCCGGCAAGTCGGCCACCCTGGTCACCCTGTTGATGCAGGTCATGGCCGTGTACCGCCCTCGCCTGTATATCGTCGAGGCCGGCAACTCATTCGGTTTGCAGGGCGACTACTTCGCGACACAGGGCCTGTCGGTCAACAAGGTCCAATTGAAACCTGGCGCCTCGGTCAGTCTCGCCCCGTTCGCCGATGCCTGGCGCCTGGTCGAGCAGCCGGATCAGGTGGCGAGTCTGTCGATCGATGAGCTGGACGATGAGGCGGTAGCCAGTCGCGAAGACCAGCGCGATGTTCTCGGCGAATTGGAAATCACCGCTCGCCTGATGATCACCGGTGGCGAGGCCAAGGAAGAAGCCCGCCTGAGTCGAGCCGATCGTAGCTTGATCCGCGAATGCATCCTGGATGCGGCGCAAACGTGTGTCGCGGCGGGTCGCCAGGTACTGACCCGTGACGTGCGCGACGCCTTGCTGCACGTCGCCGCTGACACGCACTTGCCGGAGAAGCGTCGTGAGCGTGCCCAGGAAATGGGCGAGTCCATCGACCTGTTTTGCCAGGGTTTCGAAGGGGAACTGTTCGATCGCGAGGGCACGCCTTGGCCCGAGAGCGATGTGACCATTGTCGACCTGGCCACCTATGCTCGCGAAGGCTACGAAGCCCAGATGTCCATTAGCTACATCAGCCTGATGAACACCGTGAACAACCTTGCCGAGCGCGACCAGTACCTGGGTCGACCGATCGTCATGGTCACCGACGAGGGCCATATCATCACCAAGAACCCGCTGCTGGCGCCATTCGTGGTCAAGGGCACGAAGATGTGGCGCAAACTCGGTGCCTGGTTCTGGCTCGCCACACAGAACCTGGCCGACTTCCCCACGGCCGCGCAGACCATGCTCAACATGATCGAATGGTGGATTTGTTTGAACATGCCGCCCGCGGAAATCGAAGAAATCGCACGGTTCAAGAAACTCACGCCGGCACAGAAAGCCTTGTTGCTCTCCGCCAGCAAGGAGCCGGGAAAATACACTGAGGGGGTCGTGCTATCGAAGAAGCTCGAAACGCTGTTTCGGGCCGTGCCGCCAAGTCTTTATCTCGCCCTGGCCATGACGGAGCCCGAGGAAAAAGCCGAGCGCTGGACACTGATGCAGGAGAACGGCTGCTCTGAGTTGGAAGCGGCGTATCGGGTAGCGGAACTGATCGATAGAGCGCGAGGAATAGAACTCGCATAGGGGAATCTATTCAGGCCTCTCGCTCTAAAGCGAGTGATCGGTTATTGCGGTACGCCCCGGAGCCGCTGCTGAATCCTCAACAAGAATCCGGCTTCGAAGGCATCCTGGCAGTCACCGACAGGAAAGGTCTTGCGGGTTTGCGCCAGCTCCCACCACAGGGGAATCTCGCCGGGCGTATCAAGCCAAGCCTGAGCACATTGCACGCCACGTTCGATCATCGAGGCAAACTCGTTGCTCCATGGTGTCAGAAGACTTGGGCAACCATCCGCCGCAGGAATTGAAATGTAGTTTTCGTCCATACACACCCTAGATTTCTGATTTATTGTTAGACGCGGAGTACAGCCTCGAAAATCCTAACGAAGCCAAATGAAAGCTCGATAACAGGCATGAGCATCAAATAGCCTAGATATGCCAATGTAGACTATATCCCGTGGATTGAGAGTCCCTCAAGGCGCAATTTGCGCGCATGACTCAAGACTACGAACAGCTTCGTCTGCATCTGGCGGAAAACATCCGCTTGATGCGACGCGTGAAAAACCTTACCCAAGAGCAACTTGCGCTCATGGCCGAGGTGGATCGCACCTACGTCAGTCAAATCGAACGATGCACGGGCAATCCGTCGCTGATGGTCCTGTGCAAACTCGCCAATATTCTCGAAATCACGACGGATCAGCTCCTCACTGAGTCAGACACCCTTCGCCGTGCATTGAGCATCGAATAGCTACCTCGTCGCCCTGCAAATCCTTGTAAACCGACAACGCCAGCTTCAGCTTTATCACTGACGGTGTACGTTCAATCATCGAACGTGTCCAGGCCATTAGCCCAAAGAGCCTGGATCATGCCTGTCGTATGCCCATCAATTGCGCCCCAGAAGTTACGACCTTTGGCACTGAGCCTCCTGCTGGCGTGCGGGCCAAGCGTGGCGCTGGATACCGGCAGCATCACGTCCTCGGTGTTGTCGCCAAATTGCCTCGCCTACAGGGTCGTCGGCATTTGTTTCTGGCTGCTCTGCACGCCCTTCGGCTGCAAAGTCAAAACCTCGACCAAGGTGCGTCATTTCATTCCTGAGCTGGTGGTCTCGAGCTACGCCACTACGGGCAATAATCCATGGTCCGAGATGGCCACCCTCTCCTCTCCCATTGGCGGTGCGGAAGGTGGCGGCAACCTGATCACGCCGAACAGCCACCGCGACAACCTGCCTCGCTTCAAAAACGTTGATGGCATCGGTCATCCAGGTGGCTGGGCCGCCACTCAACTGGCCTCGCATTCCGGCTACGCCTGCGCCAGCGGCGCTACTGCGTTCATGCCCTACTACCTGAGCACCCTGGACTCGCTGGCCTGGCGCCATGGCATACCGGAAAGTCTTTACCCCGAGTCGCTCATGCCGGGGATCCGTGAAATCGGTCGGCAGGCCTTGGGAAACATGTGGGGCAACGTCTATCCCCGGCAGGGTTTTCTGGTACAGCCCGACGATTTCAAGGCGGCCGCGGTGATGGCGCAACGGGCCGGCGATGTCATCACCCGTAACGGGCAACCACATGTGTACTTGCCGCTCACACCCGCACCACGCGACGGCTACTGGCCGCCGGGTCCGATCGTTGAAAACGATGCTTCAACCCACAAATGGCAGTTGCTCTCCCCCCAGATTCAGCCCACGTGTGCCATCTTCCCCAGCGATCCGGTGCAGAGCGCTGATGGCGGCTACGCCTGGGCGCTGTGGCGCCCCTATAGCTGTTGCAAACGTGAGGGACAGACCTTCCTGTTCAGCATCGACTTCGAAGGTGGTGTTTCATGAGTCGGCTTCTCGCACGACCATGGCTGGGCCCGATGAGTCTGTTGCTCTGCGGACTGCTCTCCATTGCCACGCATGCCCACGCCGCCGAGGGCGATTACCGCCTGGGTACTCACGGCGAAGTGCTCGACGACCGGGTGATGTACACCATTGGTGGCGGCTCGGCAGTCGGCTCACCGAGCTCGCTCTACCGACCCAGTGGTCTCGGTGTCGGCGGGTCCTGGCGAGCGAACATGATGTGCGGAAACATGAGCCTCACCAATACCCTGCAAAACCAGCTGAACGGTGCCACTGAGGGTTTCCAGCAGATCATGGGCAGCGTTGTGCAGAACGCGACCCAAGCGGTGATGTCGCTGCCAGCGTTGATCATCCAGCGCGCCAACCCCGGCCTTTATGAGTTGTTGAGCAACGGGGTGATGCAGGGCCGTATCGACTTCGATCGCTCCAAACTGACCTGCCAAGCCATGGCCGAGAAAATGGCGGACAAGGTCGGCCAAGCCGGCTGGGGTGCGCTGGCCAAGAACCAGGAGATGCAGAGTAATCTGGAGCAAACCGGCGGTGATGCAGTGGCCACGGTGAAAAATACCGAGTCCCAAAACGGCAACAATGGGGTGTCCTGGGTCGGCGGTTCGAAGGCTGGTGGGAATGGGCAGACACCCATTCGGGTGACCTCCGACGTAGTGCGCGCGGGCTACAACTTGCTGCATAACCGGACGGTGGCTGACAGTACGTCGATCAGTAGCAGCGACTGTTTGGGTGGAGCCATTTGCCAGACATGGGCTTCGCCCCAGGAGGAATCCGAATGGGCCGTTCGGGTGTTGGGCGAGAGCGAAGTCGCGACCTGCGACAGCTGCGAAACCCTGCGTGCTGCCGCTGGCAGCGGATTGACGCCGCTGATCCAGGAGGCCTACAGCGAACGCCTCAAGGCCCTGCAAGGGCTGCTGTCCGGTTCACTGTCGCCTACCCCTGACAATCTGGCTAAAGCCTCAAGCCCAATACTTCCAGTGACCCGTGGCGTGATCGAAGCCTTGCGCGACGATCCCGACCAGGATCTGCTGGCGCGACGCCTGGCCAGTGAAACGGCCTTGTCCAGCGTGCTCGACAAAGCGTTGCTGCTACTGCGCACCCTGCTGGCAGGCAGTCACGAACCGAACATCGCTTCAGCCGAGCCGGCCCAGACCGCCTTGACGAAAAATATCGACGCCCTGGAGCGCGAAATACGTCTGCTACAAACCGAGCTGCAGGTCCGGCAGATGCTCGCAACCAATACCGCCAGCCTGGTGCTCGATCGACATGCGGGTGGTGCCGATGCTTCGCGTACCGTCGAGCAAGGCGACCCTGAGCCGGGCCGACTCAATGATGCTGACGCTAGGCGCAAGTGAGCCATGAAACGCTCACCGCTATTCACTCTGCTTTCAGGTCTGAGGATTGCCGCGGTGATGATCCTGACCGCCGCACTGGTCGCCTGGATCGGCCGCACTGCGCTGGGTAGTTTCGAGGTCTGGCAGCAGGCATTCGAATCGGCACGACCTTATCTGCGGTGGTGGCGCGCCCTGCTCTACGCCGCCCTCTTTGCGCTCTGGTGGGATCTGCTTCGGCGCTACCGACATCGACCACAGCATCGACTGCGCGTGAAACGCATTGGAGCGTTAGGGCTCGTGCTCTTTACCTGCGTCGAACTCACCCGACTGTGAGGTCACCACCATGCTCATGAGCACCAACAGCTACCTGGAGTTTTACCTCTCTCTGCTGGCCTGGATCATCAACAACGGCCTCTGGAGTGTCCTGTCCGACACCGGGCTATTCGCCGCGCCCTTTGGCGCAATTATCTTGCAGGAATGGTTGTCTGCCCGTCAGCAAGGCGCGGATGAAGGCAACAAGGGACTGCTCTCGGTGCCGCGGATCGAGAACCGGTTGTGGCTGGCCTATATCGTCGTCTTGTTCGGTTGCGCGCCCGTCTTTCCGCTGAGCCTCGCCTCAATGGCGTTCGATGATGCGGCGAGTCAGCGCTGCGGCGTGAGTGTCGCCAAACCGACGGAAACCGCCTGGGGGACCACCTTCAATACTATCGGCGAACGCTCCGCCAACGTACCGATCTGGTGGTTTCTGGTGCATGCCTTGAGCAAAGGGGTAACCGCGGCGGCCACCGCCTCCATCCCCTGCGCACCGGATATCCGACAAATGCGCATGGAGATCGACAGCTCGCGCATCGACAGTCAGGTACTGCTGCAGGAAGTTGCCGACTTCACTCGCGATTGCTATGGTTATTCCCGTTCTCGGCTATTCACCAACCGTCCGCAGTTGGACAAGGCACAAAGTTATGACGCGTCCTGGATCGGCTCAAACTATTTTTTTGACACACCCGGTTACTACGATACGGATCGTTCACGCACACCGCGAGTCAGCTGGCCGTATGACGAAAGCCGAGATGTTTCCTTACCTCGGCTGGAGAATGGCGCGGGCTATCCCACCTGCAAGCAGTGGTGGAGCGATAGCGGTGTTGGCTTGCGCGAACGTTTGATCCAGCAAGTCGATCCTTCGCTGCTGACTCAGCTGAAAGGTTGGTTGACTGGCCGTTCGAGCAACGAGATCGAGGATGCCACCCTGCGCGAACTGGTCAGCCCGCGCCAGCAATCGATGTCCATGTCGCCCGGACAGGTCTACCAGGACTATGGCTCCAGTGCTCGCGGCGGGTCGATCAATCAGGGGCTCAATAATCTCGCCACCAATACCGGGCTAGCCCTTGGCTCCTTCAGCAACTTCCCGGCGATGAATGCGTTACGCGCCGCTCTACCGATGGTGCAGGCTTTCCTGATCATGGGTGTCATCATCAGCTTGCCGCTGATTCTGTTGGTCAGTACCTACCAGTTGAAGACCGTCATGACGGTGACGTTTGCGCTGTTCACCTTGCACATGCTGAGCTTCTGGTGGGAACTAGCCCGCTGGGTCGACTCCAGCATGCTCGACACCTTGTACAACCAAGTTTCGGCTTCCAATCAAGTGCTGTTATCGCTGCCCACATCCGGCTTCATGGAGGGAACCGTCACGGCACAGGTGATCGAGTATGTGATGGGGGCGATGTTCATCGTGCTACCGATGCTGTTTCTAGGGGCCATGAGCTGGGCAGGATATTCAGTCGGCAACGGGATTCAAGGCATGTTGGCGAACGGTAGCAAAGCCGCAAGTGATTCAGCGAGCAAAGGTACGGATCAAATATTGGGGGCTACTAAGCGCTCAATTAGATGACTTGCTGTCGCCTATATAATGCCCATTGTCATCGAAGTCACCAATGTAGAGATCAGCACCCAAGTAGTCTGGCCCTGGACTTTCCTCTTGATGATCGGAACCAACAAAAGCCCTGAACCATATCAAAGTGATGACAGCCAACATCATCATAAAAAAAGTAACCAGCCAAACGCTGACAAGGAGCAAACCTCCGATCAATGCCAGCTTGGCAATCAGAAAGCTCCCGCGAACGAGTAATTTACCCGCAGGCATACCTGCCGTCACCGCACGCTCCGCCAGGTGGGACTCAAACGCTTTCAATTTGCGATAACCACGCTTTACCGACATGCCACAGGCGTACGCCCAGCGGAGGGCACGTGAATTCTGAACAGGGTTCTGAGTCGGCATGTTCTCGCCCTCTTCTGAGCGTTTTCATGATTGAGACAGGAGTAACAGCCTACTACTGAAAACTGTCCGTGCTTGACCGTTTATCAGCTTGCCCAGCCAAAAAATCTTCACTGGAAGATAGAAGACGAACATCAGGGCACAGCTTTTCTTCGGAGGTTGACCCGTATAAATCGCTACGCTAAATACAAGGTACGGATCGCTGTTATCGACAGCACCTTCCCAGGCAGCCAGAACCTTCAAGGCTACGTCACTTCGGTGATGGTTCTTCCCCAAGTGCGATGAGCGTTCGGTGGCTCGCACGGTCACCGTTTCTACGGTGATGAACGCCTACTGCTCTTTTGAGCGTCTTCCGAGCTCCGCTCGCCAGGCAAACCTTCTTGTTTTTCTTCAACCCACCGCGGGGAAATTCTCTCCCGCACGGGCAGGTTTCTTCGCGTTTTCAACGGAGGCACACCATGTCCGACCCACTTACGCCGGAAGCACTGAACACCCTACAGTTACCCATTGTGTTCACGCCTGGCGCGTGGCAACGCGCAGTACTGCTCGAGCGCTCAGGTCATCCTGAGAAGCTGCAGGTCGATCGCCTGAGCAACGTATTGCGCGCAGCCTTCGAGGCTCACCTGGCCCATCCACACGAGCCCTATGTGCTGTTCGAGGTAGCCCACATCGCGTCAACCGGTCATCCACGCCAAAACCCGTTGCTGCAACTAAACCTTAGCCTGCTCCTCGAGCCAGACCAGCCTAACGCCTTACTGATAGCGCTCGCAGAAGAGCATCAGCGCTAAGTGCATATGGCCGTACTCGGCACCCACATCCACAGTCGGAGCGCTTGCAAGACCTGCATCAATCCAACCCATCACCCACCGGGGAACCCTCCCCGACGGGCAAGGCGTTCCTCCGTTGTTGAGGAACATGCCATGCGCGATATCTACCAAGACGTGACTGACAAAATCGTTACCGCGTTAGACCAAGGCGTTGCTCCCTGGATCAAACCCTGGTCCTCAAGTGGCTCAGCTTACGTCGGCAATCATCAACCCTACCCCATCAACGCCATCACGCTTCGTCCCTATTCGGGTATCAACTTGCCACTGCTCTGGGCCGAAGCCAGGTTGCAGGGATTCACTCAAGATCGTTGGCTGACCTTCAACCAAGCCAGAAAGGCCGGTGGGCACATCCGTAAGGGTGAGCACAGCACCCTGGCGGTACTCTACAAGCCGATGGAGCGCGAGGAACAGACCGAGTCAGGCCAACCCGTACTCGATGAACACGGTCAGCCCAAGGTCGCTAACTTTGGCATTCTCAGGACGCATTTTCTATTCAACATCGAGCAAACAGAGGGGCTCGAAACGCTCAATGAAACCCTGCTCGAGACAGAACCGACCGATCCCTTCCTGGCCAACAGCGTTGCGGAAAATCTGCTGCTCAGTTCCGGGGCGAAAATCGTTCATCGATCTGCCGACGAAGCCTTTTACCACCCGATCAGGGATCTCATCCAACTGCCGACAAAAGCGCAATTTCACGATGAAGGTGGGTATTACGCCACCGCACTTCACGAGCTGACGCACTGGACCGGGCATCGCACTCGGTTGCAGCGCGAAGGCGTGACGTCAGTCTGTCCGTTTGGCTCGCCAGGCTACGCGTTTGAGGAGTTGATCGCGGAAATGGGCGCGGCGTTTTTATGTGCCTACTCCGGTATACAGGGAGAGCTTCGGCACGAGGGCTACATCGACTCCTGGCTCGGTCTGCTCAAGGCAGACAAGCGCGCGATCTTTCGCGCCAGTGGTCACGCCCGAAGCGCATCGGAGTATGTACTCGACTTGGAGCAGCAACTGAAGCAAGCGGTCATGGATGACTCGCCTTGCATGAACGATGGAGCTTAATCGATACCTCACCGTTGCAAACGCTTCAAAGGGCCTGACACGAGTTGGGCCCTTTTTTATGCTCAGAAGAAAGGCTCCATGCCGCGGGACTCTGGCGCAAAGAACAAGAGAGGCGCGCACACCAGCAGCCTGTCATTCCGCATCCAGGTTCTGCGCCAGAAAATCCACCAGCTCGAGTGGTCTCCGGCTGTCGATCACCTTGTAGATCAGATCGCGCTTACTGCGTGGCAACTTCTTGACCACGCTCCTCGCCGAGGCCCTGACGGCTTCGTCTGTCCCATGGATACGTGCCGCAAGGAGCAGCACCAGCGTGGCGTCAGTCAGATTCATGGCAAGCCCCGAGAAAATTCGCACCGCAGTGTACCGACTCTTGTCTTTTCCGTACCAGCCCTCCAACAAAATGATGCCCAGCCGTATCAATATTCCGATTGCGGCACAAAGGGACACGAGCCAAAAGGACAGGTAAGGGTTGGAAGGGAATGGGGATTCAAGGGTAAGAGCCCTATCCGAAAAGGCTAAAGGGCCACTGACCCTGTCACTTCCCGGAGGTCACGATGCTCAGTCTGTTTCGCCACAAAAAGCAGAAGCCTCCTCCACCACCGACCGTCAACGTCGCCGACGGTTACCTGCCCATCGAGTCGGTCCACAGCTTGTTAGCCGCGGAGCACCGCCGCCAGTTGCTCGATCGCATCTGGCAGTACACCGCCCTCTCCCACGCCCAATTCACCCAGCTCTACTTAAATCCGATCCGTCGCTACGCCGAACAGGTCCAGCAACTCCCGGCCAGCGAGACGCACCACCATGCGTATCTCGGCGGCATGCTCGACCATGGCCTGGAGCTGGTCGCTTGCAGTTTGAAACTGCGTCAGTCGTATCTGCTTCCCACTGGCGCCGCGCCCGAAGACCAGGCCGCTCAGACCGACGCTTGGTCCGCTGGCATCGCCTATGGCGCCCTGCTCCATGACATCGGCAAGATCGCCGTGGACCTGCAGGTCGAATGCCAGGATGGCCGGCTTTGGCATCCTTGGCAGGGTCCCCTGGATCAGCCCTACCGTTTTCGTTACATCAAAGGTCGTGACTACCACCTGCACGGTGCCGCCGCAGGCTTGCTCTATACCCAAATTCTCGACCGCCCGATCCTGGACTGGCTCAGTGGATTTCCGTCGCTGTGGGCCAGTCTGCTGTATGTCCTGGCCGGTCAGTATGAACATGCTGGTGTGCTGGGCGAACTGGTGATTCAAGCCGACCGAGTCTCCACCACACAGAACATTGGCGGCAACCCAAGCAAGGCGCTACAAGCGCCGATTCATTCGCTGCAACATCACTTGATCAGCGGACTGCGTCATCTGGTTCAGCACGAGCTGAAACTCAACCAGCCGGGTGCCGCGGGTTGGTTGACTCAAGACACACTGTGGCTGGTCAGCAAGACGGTCACGGACAAGCTGCGAGCCTATCTGCTGTCGCAATCGATTGAGGGCATTCCCTCATCCAACATCGCTGTGTTCGACGAGCTGCAATCGCATGGGCTGGTCGAGTCGACCCCGGAAGGCAAAGCCATCTGGACCGCTATTGTCGCGCAGGGAAACTGGCAGCAGAGCTTTACCTTTCTGCGCCTTCAACCGGCGTTGATTTGGGGGAGCGAAGAGCGGCCTGAGGCTTTCCGCGGAATGGTGAGCGTTGCAGTCGATGAGCACCCGACTGACGCACCAGTATCATCACCAGCACCCAAGGCAGGCGGAACAGGATCGCATCAAAAACAATCGATGGAAGATCCAATGGCGATGGAAGATGCCGACTACCTCGGAACGTTGCTGGATATGTTCGAAATGGGAGAAGCCGAGGTGCGTGATACGCCGTCAGAAAATGCTCTCGAAGTCTCAGCCCCCCCTTTGGACAACCCAGGTCAGGCTTTCCTGAATTGGGTCAAGGAAGGCATCCAGAACCACAAGCTGATCATCAACGACAGCAAGGCTAAAATCCACACGGTGAGCGGCACCGTGCTATTGGTCACACCAGGTCTCTTCCAACGCTACGCGCGGGAGTTTCCTGGTATCTCACAGGAATCCGATCAAGAGATTGAAGAATGGCGTTGGGTGCAGAAGCAGTTCGAAAAACTGAAGGTCCACAGGAAACGGGACGATGGCTTGAACATCTGGATCTGTCAGGTCGAAGGTCCTCGGAAGAAAGCAAGACTCAAAGGTTATTTGCTAGAAAAGCCGGAACTGCTGTTCGAAACGATGCCTGCCGACAATCCTTTTCTTAAGGTCGAAAAAGCTTAAATTTCCGTAGCATCCCATTGGAGCTCGACACGCAGAATCGACTCTGGGGTGCACTCGCCACTGAACCGCTCTCTTGCCGCTCCCCGGCGGCTCATAGCGTTCGATGATGGATTGGATGCAGTGAACACCGAAAACCCCACCCTGTCAGACCTTTCCGCTCCACTCGGACTGTATTCGTCCGGGACGTTTGGGACAGAAGCGCCTGCATAGCGTGCGACCTCAAGCTGGAGCACACCTGAACGGTTCATAACCAGCTTGCTACGTGCAGACTGTTGTTTCGCAAGATTCCCTGCAGCTCGACTGAAGTCCCGCCATTATCTCTAAGCACGTCGCAAACCGATGCAGCAAACCCCGCGATAACGCGCAGACCCTCTTATTGAAACAACTACTACCACCGATTGGTAACGATCCAGTGGGCTGTCAGGGTAACGCGTTTTCATATGAAGCCGAGTTGATATGATCACTCCTAGGTCGTCACACTGTCCCCACAGTGTGCCCGCGCACTCAAGACCCCGGATTGCTTTACCTCATGGATTGAACAACGTCCGTCATCACGGACAGTACGGATAGTTGAGAGGCATAATGAGAGAGTCAACCAACACCATGACCTCAGGAGAGGGCGAACGCAACGCGCAACGCGGATTCGTTCAACAGTATCAATCCGGCGCAGCAGCCATCTATGCCGCGTTAGATAAAGACCAGTTGAATTGGGTTGGTCTAGCTGATCGTAGCGCAGGTATTGCTGACGATCTCGTACTAGGCCTTCCGGGAAAGGCAGTTGGTCGCCAATTCAAGACCTCCACGTTCCCCAAAGCTTTCCAGATTGAAGCCCTGCTGCTTGGCGCAGAAGGCATGTTGCTGAAGCTGGTGACCGCATGGACGAGTCTGCGCCAATCCCATGGTGAGGCCTTGACAGAAGTTCGCTTCGTTACCAACGACATACCCACCACCAATGATCACTTGTTAAGCGACAAGGACGATCACAGCGCTGCTTTCTTGCGAGAGTTCGAGCTTTACCACAGCCGCACCTTATCCGAATGGAAAGCCACCCGCTGGCAGCCCTTCATTGACAAGCTTGCGGCGGCGTCGAAACTCCCTGTCGCGGATTTCGAGACGTTCCTACATGCAGTCCATTTTCTAACGGGATCAGCCGCTGACTTCATCTTGCGCCATCGCCTGTCGTCAGAGTCGTTAAAGCTAGTCCAGCAAATTGCCTCAAAGCTCCCCGACTTGGTCGCCGATCGGCGCAATAAGGATCGTTGGAGCCGCGCCGAGCTGCTTGCAGAACTTGGCTGGAAGGATCGCTTCATCGTGCACCGCCCCCACCAGTTCCCTATTGGCGAGCACGTTCAGCGTAATCGCAAAACCGAACAACAACTTCTCGAATGCATTGACCGACTGGACCACGGATACCTGGCCCTTGTCGGCCCTCCAGGAGCTGGTAAGTCCACCCTACTCCAATCGGCACTCAGTGGCGGGCCGACGCTGCAGCTGGTGCGATACCTTGCCTACATGCCTGGCGAAGGCCAAGGCATTGGCCGCGCCGAAGCCGATAACTTCCTCGACGATCTCAACACTCAGCTTAGGCAAAGTGGCTTGGCGGGACGCTTGGCCCGCAACAACACCCTTCAAGAGCGACAGCTAGAGCTTGAGCAACTGCTGCGCCAAGCTGGAGACCGTTATCGCGATGAAGGCATCCGCACACTGATCATCGTCGATGGATTGGATCACATCCCCCGAGAAGAGCACCCTGCTCGCTCACTGCTGGCAGAGCTGCCACTCCCAGAGGCGTTGCCAGCTGGCGTATTGATCCTACTCGGAACCCAGCGACTGGAACTGACTAGCCTGAAGCATCAGGTTCGGGAACAAGCCTCCCTGGCGGATCGTAATATTCAGATCGCACCGCTCTCACCAGAAGCCGTCAGCGAGATGGCACTGAAGCTTGGGTTGGACAAAGCCGTGCCCCGACCTAGCATCTATGAGCTTTGCCAGGGACACCCTCTAGTAGCGCGGTACTTGATAGAAGCTCTGCGTCAAGCAGACGTAGCTCGTCGGGAAGCACTGTTAAACGGGGCCTTCAGCTTTGAAGGCGACATTGAGCGTGTCTACAAGGCGGCATGGCGCGAAATTTCCGATGATGCAGACGCGAGAAAGGTCATCGATTTTATTGCACGTGCTGAAGGTCCAATCCCACCCGAATTGCTGGCAGTAGCCACGTCAGAGCACGCTGTAGAAACGGCATTGAGATCGACGAGCCATCTACTCAGCCAGACCACTCACGGCTGGAGTGTGTTCCACAATAGCTTCCGCCTGTTTGTACTGGAACAACCCAAACTTCGCTTTGGGAAACTTGACCCAGACTATGCACCATCCATCTATTGCAAGCTGGCGGAGCTCGCCCGCTTTGCAGAATCCGATAACCCGCAACGCTGGCTCGAGTTGAGGTACCTGGCACGCGCCGAGCTACACCAGGACGTACTCAGGCTGGCACAGCCGCGCCGATTCAGGCATCAACTGGCAGATTCACGCCCAGCGACTGAGATCCAAGGTGACATTCGCCTGGCATTGATTTGTGCCAAGCACGAGCCAGACGCATCTGCGGTCTTTCGTCTGCTGCTCGCACGAGATGAAATGGAACGCCGCTGCTCCGCAATTGAGTACGCCCCTGCAGTTGTCGATGCGCTGCAGGCGCTCGGCGATATTGATGGAGTCCGAACGATGGCAGAGGGACAAATCGGCGACCACTACAAGGCTATTGATGTGCTTCTTGTAGCGGGCGAAATCGATAGTGCCAAGGCTCTATTCAATAAGATTGACCCCTTCTCCAAGGATTCACAGCCGTCCCCTATTCACTCAGATTTGGAAGAGTGGGCACAGCGGGTCTTCCACTTTCGGGACGCGGAACAGATAGAGACATGTTTGGCGAAGTTGACCGCCACCGAAGGCGGACACGGGCTGGACGTTGAGGACATCACCACACTTCGCTGCAACGTCGCCCGTTCGGCCATGCTCGCCGATCCTGATAGCGACCCATCGCTCACGGCAAGGCAGCTTGGTGTCAGTGACTCTGAACTGCCCTACCTGTTGATCGAAGCCGGCCTACGCGCATACGATCACCGAGAACTTGATAGAGCACACACATTTGTCGACGCAGCGCATACACATCCAAGCTTCCCAGGCATTGCTAGTGGCATGCGTAGGCAATTGGCGACCCTCGCCCTACGCCTCGGTAACGAAACAGTGTCCACCACGATTTTTGAAGGACTGGAAACTCCATCCATCGCATTAATGGATGACGCCATCGGGGAGCATAATGCGGAGAACATCACCCATGCAGTCATACAGCACGCAGCACTCGCCTCAGCACTTAGGCTACCCGTTACCAATACCGCAAAGTCGAAGAGTCCGGTACTGAGACCACTGCAGCACCATGCCAACACAATTGGCATGCTGCTGGGTCGAGCACTTACAGGTCATGAAATCACGCCAGGTGAAGTCATTCAGGCGACTCAAGCTCTGCTTGGCTTTCTCGACAATGCTCGCGCGGCGAGTTCTAGTGAATTCTATGCGACCCATCAACTGAACAACATTGATCCGATCTTGAGCCGGATGATGATTCGGATCGCCTCAATGTGTGGCGAGCAAGAATTCAAAGCAGTGGTGCAACTGTTTGACTCGTCATTTGCCAATAGAAAGGGGACCGCCAAGCAGAACATTCCTTCCCGAAGAGCGGCGATTGAAGAGATTTTTCACAGCAATGGCGATATGCAAGCAGCCTTCGATCGACTGGAAGACCTTTTGGGTGTGATCCACGGTAATACCCCTGAAGAACACATCGATCTGATCGCAGGCCTGGCAAAACTGTTCGCTGAGATGGGCAACACCGAACGCGCCCGCGAACTGTTGCAACAGCTGCATACCAACACGCTTGGCTATGCCCTGCCGGCCAAAAAAGATCCACAATACTCTTTGTGGGGAGATCTTCTAGAATGCGCCAACCATCAGGATCCTGCTGGTCGCGCGCAGCGTGTAGTCCTTATGCTAAAACAGCTTGCTGGCATGACCCTGACGGAGGGCCGTGATGCCGCTCATCGTTTGGCCTCCAGAGCGCTGTCAGAGGCGGCGTTGTGCGATTCTGCACTCGGGTATCGCGCCGCCAAAGTACTCACCTCAGAGGGGCTTTTGAGCTGGGATCGCGCTATCAATGCGCTGATGATCGGAGTAGTCCGACGAAATCCAGAATTGGCCGCGTCATGCGCGGTCACTTGGCGATCACTTGCCCTTCCTTTCTACACTGAACCGTACTACCGGGAGGATCAAACTGGCGAGTTCGTCAGCCAAGTCGTTGCCATTGCTCCAGAAACAGACCTTTCCGCGGTTGTTGGAACCCTGCTGGATGGTGTTGAGATTCACAGCACGAGCGCAGCACGAGTCAGGTTGCTTCAGCGCCTTGTCGCGGCGCTGAAGCAAAGGGGAATCAACAACGAGCGTGCCCATGATGCACTGCGTCGTTGGCAAGCTGAGACACCCATACCTCATGATAGGGGCACGCCAGGAAAGTACGATGACATTGGCTCATTGAGCCTCCTTGATGATGAGCTTAGCCGCGACAAAGCTCCGAGCTACGACTCTGCCCGCGCATTCTCGCGCCTCTTGGATACCGCAACACTGGAAGAAGCGACTGCTATTTTTGAACGCTGGCCCTCCATCCAACGCGACAGTCATGCCCGCTTCTCACTGATCGAACGAGCGCTTGCCGAAGATGACAAGACACTGGCTAGGCGTCTGGTGAATGATAGCCAGAGCCATGACGATGGTCGCCCTGGCTGGAGCTACTGGAGAGGCGCAGCGAAGCTAAAGTACTTTCGAGCACTCATTGAGCTTGATGGATCAAAGGTGCATAAAGAAGCCTACGCAGACTTGCTCGAGGAACTCATTACCGCGCCGGACAATTCATCCCCGATCCTGTTTGACAGTAAGGATGTGCTGTCGACTATCTGCGCAACGCCAAATTGGGCAGCAGTGTGGGAGCTTCTTGCCGAACAACTTGCAACGACCAGAGAGCATTCGCTCGCTCAGATTAACCTTCCAACGCAGGCCCCTGAATCTGATGAAGCACTGATTGCGGCGCTGTTCCAATGGTCCTTTTCCCTTTCTGCCATTGAACTGACAAATCTTGCCCGCGCTGGTGCCCTGCAGCTATCGAGGGCACCTCAAGGCAGGGCGGCCTTTCATTTACTGGTAGACGCCCTATTGGAAGGCAACGCGGATGAGCCAGCGGAGGCGCTTCAGCTACTTCTGCGCGACACGCACGCTACTGCGACGGATTGGGCCGAGCGGATTTCGCCGTTGGTAAATGATCCGGACTACGTAGTGGCGGTCTTTGCAGGTTGTCTTCTGGATCGTTGGGGAAATGCCTGGGCAATGACACGACAGGAGCTACCATTTTTCTATCGTTTGCAGATGCCTGCCAGCAAGGGTGAACTCGAACCCTCGTTTCTGACCGACCCCTCGTCCGGGGCGATGCGTGTGAACGACCCACTCGGATGGACAGCTGCACTCACCTCTCAAGTCGATGACCTGGCCCGAACCGGCATCTCAATGGCAACCATCCGCCATCGCTGCTACTTCCTGATCGAGTCATGGGGTGGGCTGGAGGCATTTGGCCAATCCGAGACAACACGCTTGCAATCCGGGCTGTCTAAAGTGGACATGAAGATCACCTTCTTTAGACCGCATATGCTCGCAGCGCTCAGAGCGCTTCGCCATGTTGCGGGAGAGCTTCGTCTGGCAGGACAAGTGGGGGCTCCCGCCATCCCCAATTTGCTCTATGGCATGAACTATCAAGCCGACACGCCACCGCTCATTGGTCCGACGGTGCGACCAGCCTTCATGCCACGTCCTTTCGCGCACCATGACGCAGGATGGCATTCGGGGGAGATGCAGTGGCTGGATGAGACTGAACTCGACCTTTCGCCGCTGATGGATAACGGCGACTCTGTCATTGCCGAGATATCTCATTTTTACTGCCGTTTTGTGAGACGCAACCTTGAAATGACAAGGGCAAGAGCGCCGTTCTTTGCCGACAAGGAACGCAGGGCGAGTACGGGCTACTCACTTCCCGGCGCCCTGTGGATTGAAGGAGTGTGGGCGCCTGAAGAGCCATCTCCGACTATTGTCCGTAGGGTGTCGATCAGTCGCATACCTAGTTATCCAGAGCATTTCTTGGTGCTGTGCCCTGAGTGGCTGCAGCGTCTGGAGTGGCAACATGATCCAGACAATTGGATGAACTACATTGATCAGGTCGGCGAATGCGTTGCGAAACTAATCTGGTGGCGTGATGGCGCCTCGCTGGATGTTGATCAAGATCAATTCTGGGGAGAAGGAGTCGCGCTCGTCGTTACGTCGAAGGGTCGCAAAGCTCTAGAAGACGTTGCAGGTCCTCTTGATATCTGGGTACACGCTTGTCGCTCAGTGGACGGTGATAAACCTGCCGAAAGCTACCTGAGCCGAGTCGAGCGATAACCTGCTAACTGGAATAGCCCCGTCAGAACGATGATGGGGCGTTCTTGCTCCTTTACTGCCCCAATCAATCTGTGAGTTCGTTCATAGACCACATTGGTTGCGTCTACACGCAACACGCCACACATGATGCACCCTAAAGCCATGAGCAATGGGCTTATTAGGAACTAGTACTTCGCTTTCGTGGGCTTCCTCTTGGGGACCGCAGGCTTCGATGACGCCATACACTCTGATTTGTGCTGTCCCCAAGCTTTTAGGGCGGGAAATGGGAACTCCTGACCACAGCGTGGGCACGTATGTTTTGCGCTCCAATGAACATCCATTTTTTCGCCTCAATAGTTACCATAACTCAAGAGATCGCTCGGAATGCCCCGTAGTTGCAGCTATAGGGGCGCCCACTCAGAAAATGCAATTCAGTCCTGCCATTCTGACAGACTCTTACAAAATGATGCTAATGTGCCATTCATCAGCACTGCTTAATTAAGAATTCATCTGCGCATTGAAGCGCACGACGTAATGGGGGGCACCGTCCGTTGAGTTCTATTCCCATAGCCAGCGATCGTCAGAGCGCTGTACGACTTCTCGCTTGCATTGATGCTGGCTCCACAGACGTCATCAATCAATCTTGGGGAACCGATGTCGTCGCAACGTTGCGTGCTCAGTCTCGTCTTCAGGCCTTGGATTTCTGGATGCGAAATCCCGACTATCTTGCCAACGAATTGCTCACGGAGTTTGAAGCTGGAGGCGATCCGGCATCATTAGTTCTGGCGCAAAAAATACTTGATTCCCGAGAGCCCGATCTGCGTCGTGTCCCGATGATCCGCTATCGCTTTGGTGCTTTTGAACCGTTAGACAACGCACTATCGATTCTGCGCGCTGCCGAGTTTATCAGGATCAAACGTCAAGGCTCTCCCGGCAAGGTACAAGAGCATATCTACCTGCTGACGCTTAAAGGTAGATATGCCATGAACGAGCTGTCGGAAATGGCTGAGGAGATCGCCTGGTACAGAGATAGGGCCTGCGTGGTAGCCCGGATAGCCGGTGGCGCGGGAGGTAAGGCACTGAAAGACCGCCAGTACCTTCAGGCCGAGTACGCCGACACCGCACTCAAGCACATCATCGCGCCTATCACAGATCGCGTACGACAACGTTTGGAAGCTCTTTTGCAAGGAAATGCCGCATGACCATGAGTTGGCTTGAAACGGTCGCCAATGACACCGGATTGTCGGTAACAGAGGCAGAATCCCGCCTTCAGCGGCGCGGTGTTTATGTAGATCGGCCTGTAAGGCCCACGCCCAAGATGACCGTATCCGGAATTGCATTCAAGGGCCAGAAGGTGGGAAAGGTCAGCGGCCCCATCGACTTCACCTGGGCAGACTTGAGCTCGGGTGTCTGGGCCGTCACCAGCCATGGCAGCTTAGGAAAGTCCAATCTGGTGGGTAAATCGAGTGTCCTCGAGGTCATCCTATGGTGCTTGCGCGGTGATGCCAAGGACCTACAGGAGGACGTGCGCAGTTGGCTTTCATGGGTCCAGCTCAGCTTCAACCTTGATGATCGTCATCACATCGTCGAGTTTGACGTCAATGATAAAAGACCCAATGGAGTGCTCAAGGTTATTCGCCCCAATGGCATGCCCGAAGTCATTGACCGATTTAGCAGCGATGAAGGATTTGCTGCTGCCATGTCACGATTCATGATGAGCGCTTTTGATCTTCAGTCAATTCCATCCCGCAAGAATAACGATGAAGGCGGCAGCACCGTCTCTCATGGATGGCCAGCCTTGTCTGGGGCACTCTACTTTGGAGGGGATCACAAGGCACTGCTGGGTGACGTCCTGATGGCAGGGCTGCCGGCACGCATGCTCCAACTCTACATTGGCTTGCCATGGGCAAGCACTGTCATGCAAGCAGGCACTGCCAAGAAGGAAATAGAGCAGCAGTTGGCATATGCAAGTCGCACTCACTCCGCCCGAAACGAACAGGGTAAAGAATCGAGAGGTCGAATCACGGTCCAACTTGAGCAAGCCCGCCGTGACCTAGCGTTGCTCAATAGTACAGGCATAACTGCAGAGTCCCTTGACAGGTTGACTGTAAATGCCAGGGAGCTTTCCAACCAGACACTCCAACTGGAGCAGGCAACGCTCGGCGCAGCAGTTGAGCTAGCGGCACTCAGGGGGGTAGCAGATGGCGACCAGCGAGCACTCCGCGACCTGCGAGAAAATCTAGTGACTGCAGCTTTCTTCACCGGCCTGCAGCCGAGCAGCTGTCCTCGCTGCGAGAAAGCCGTGCCCAAGGCACGGATCAAGCGGGAGAGCGTTGAGCAGAGTTGCTCGTTGTGCTCAGAGCCCATCAGCCAAGACGGACAAGACGACAGTTCAGAGCTGCTGGACGAAGCAGAGGCCCGTACAGTCGCTTCGCAAGCCGCTTATCAAGCGGCGAAGGCAATACATCGGGATCTCGAAGCCAAGACCAAGACTGCGTCGCGAAATTTTTCCCTTGCCCAAGAAACGCTAGCAAGTGCAAGTACGAGCAAAAGTTATCAGCAACAGCGGGAGGCTGAACTTCTCGTCGCACGGCTAGAGGGGGAAATGCACGCACACAGCGACCCGACCCCGTCGCCACAACCACCCGAGGATGCAGGGTTGATTGATGTTGCCCTGAAAGAGGCGAAGAAAGCCTTTGATGAAGGCAAGGTCGATCTAATGGATAAACTCAATCAGGAGATACTTCGCCTGGCAAACGAATTCGGTGCGCTCGGGCTTGAATCTATTGAGCTTGGCTCCGACGCGAAGATGGCAGTACGCAAAGGCAATCAGAAATCAGCGTTCAGCAGGCTGACTCCCGGTGAACGTCTCAGGCTGCGCATTGCTACAGCCATCGCGTTGTTACGCGTCGGCCAGAATCTGGGCGTCGGGCGCCACCCTGGCCTGCTGATCATCGACTCACCCGGCTCCGAGGAAACCAGTGAGAATGATCTGGCAAAGCTTCTGACCGAACTTCGGCGAGTAGCCAACGAAACGCAGGGCCTGCAGATTTTCATTGCGAGTGCGAACGCGCCTGCCGTACTCAAGGCGCTTGGGGAAAAGCAGTGTCGTGTGGCTCCGGAAGGCGGCTATGTCTGGTAACCAGCAGCCTTGCTTGCTGGGTGCCATAGAGCAGCACCTGCAATCCGCGACGCCACTGACGATTGCGTCGCTGGGAGGGATGGCAGCCTTGATGGCACAAGCGCAGTCGTTGGTGGAGTCGCCGTATCTTGATGTGCTCGCAGAGTTTGCAAACAGCGCGCTCCCAGATGAGTCGGCTGACATTGACAAGCTGCTGCTTCAAGGATTCGCGGAGTGTCAGGATCCTTGCGCCATACGTTCAGCGGCAGACATCGTCATCTGCAGCCCCCCCCTCCGCCAGCGTATCAGCACCCGACTTGCTAGCGTACTGGAACAACGCATCGAATCTCAGACCACAAAAAAACAGGAGCTGATAGCCGCTTACGCGCTTGAAGCATTGTTCCGCCTGGCTCTGGCATCCAGCATCTCAAAGTTCATACCGCTCAAGATCCTGGCCTGCATCAAATCCAACGCGAACAACCTGTATGCGCAGCATGCGGCAAAACTAGCTGGCGTCGCCCTGTACGCCTGGCAAGAGCCAGAGCTAGTAGTCACCTTGAACGAGTTGCGCAAGATCGAGGATGCAGAGGGTGAGGCAGCCTTTGAACTTGCACTGGTGAGCCTATCCAAGGCTCTGGATGCTGGCTCCCTTGAGGAGATCAACCAGCATCTAGAAATCACTAAGGCTCTTTTGCGAGACGCCCAGGCAGTGGACGAGGACCGAGCTGATGCTGCGGCATATGCGGCAGTCGTAGACATCATTCGAGGATTCTCTACAGGTGCACCAGCGGAGTTCATGAATGAGCGCGCTGAGTCCCTAACCAGAGCCGTTCAAGACCGGAGACTCGCTCTAGGTAATCAGCACCTTCCAGATTGGCTCATGCCTCGAGCGGATCGAGAAATCCAATGGGTACGATTGATGAGATCAGTGCAGCAAGCATGCAGAGACTTAACACGTCCAAGCTGGCTAAAGGCGAGTGCCATCATCGAAAACCTGCTAGCGGTCTTTGATGCTGACCGCACCTTCGAAACCAAAGGTGGACTAGGCCAGCTTTTGCGCCCCCGGATAGAAGCCAGCTTCGTACGGGAGCGCGGGCAGCTAGCCCTTCTTGACGATCTTCTCGCTGAGCCCGACTGGGAGCCAGGACACAAGGATACCGCACGCATCCTTCGTGCTCGCATTGCGCAACTGGAGGTCAATAATGTCGAATTGGGAAAGCCGTCGCCTAACGAAAGCTATCCGATGCTTCAGCAGTTGCTCAGAAGCCCTGAACTTCCGCCCGAGTGGTCTTCCGACGCATTGCATCGCATCGAAACAGCGCTGAATGATCGGTACGACGTATCGAATGATTTCAGCAACCCGGTGGTCCAGCGACTACTCAAGGGGCTCACATCCCACCTAGAGGCCTGTCAAGACTATTCAGGGGAGGTCCGGATCCATTTCAACGAACTCCTTGCTCAAATTGTCCTCTTCTGCAAAACCCGTCAGGATGGGGGAACCAAGGAGCTACGTGATCGAGGTAAGTATCTACGTGATCCAGCGGCAACAGAGTTCCAGCTGCAGCAAGATCTTTGGCAGTGGCTGTCTGGCAACTATCGAAGCTGTGAAATCCTGGACGAAGTAGAAGGTGTTGCAACAGGGCGGGCGGATCTCTATGCCGGATTCGGTGGCCATAGGCTCGTCATCGAGATGAAGCGCCATCATGGACATCTGGACCGAGCGGCTGCGAGAACCTACTGCGATCAAGCCGCTAGCTACCAAAATACGAACGTGAAACTTGGCTTTCTGGGCGTCTTGGAGATTGTGGATCGCAAGGGTCCACCGCCCAGCCTGGAGGAGTGTATCTGGTACGATTCCGTCCTCCCCACAAACAGCAGCATTGTGCGTCACCTTGTTGTTTTCAGAGTGCCAGGAAATCTCAAATCACCTTCGTCGATGTCCCTGAAGACGACCAAACCTAGAAAGAGAGCTGCAAGCCAGTAGCAATGGAAGCAGTGCGCCTACCGTCCTCATCGCAGTACCTTCGGATCACATAGCAGTCGACAGAGAGCTATCTTTCAGAGAAAGATACTTCACCGCCACCCTCCCCTGATGCAACACACTCTCGACCACGGTTACTAGGACAACCCACGACTTCAAAACTTCATCCGCGCTGCCCAGTCCGGCATCATCCACAATTGCGGATCAACATATTGATCATTGGTTTAGGTTGCATCCCTACGTCCCTCAAGTCTTATTTAATCAGGGCAAAGACCTTGGCCAGTTAGCACCTATCGCTGAGAGCGCCATGCTCTACGGCTCCGGGAATCGAATGAGCCCGAGGCTCAACTCAAAATTTCAACAAAGGGATTCTTGTCAACGATCGCGGCCTGCGATTTTCTCCTCAGCATTACCGTAAGATCGCCCTGACGTTGGAGCAGTAACACAAATTCTCGCAAGGAGCATAGGAAGACAGTCTTAAGGTTTAGTACGTCCCTGCATTCAGAAATCACTGCATCCGTGTACCCATTGGCAGCGATGAAAACTCCGTGAACTGCGCATTCCACGCCATCCGGCCACCCAGCCCACCAACATCCGGCCACCTATTCCACGCTCATCCGGCCGGGCAGTCGGAGCGCGGCGACGCAGGTTTGCATTGTTAGTCTGAAGTCCCTGCCGTCGTCAATTTCGTTGCGCGCCTGCGCATCGATTCGCCCTTCAGTTCGATCCGATAAGCGTTATGCACCAGCCGGTCGAGGATCGCATCGCCCAAGGTCGGATCGCCGATCAGTGCATGCCATTTGTCCACCGGCATCTGGCTGGTCACCAGCGTCGAGCGGTTGCCGTATCGGTCGTCCAGCAGTTCGAGCATGTCGCGGCGTTGCACAGCGGTAAACGGTGCCAGTCCCCAGTCATCCAGGATCAGCAGGTCAGTCTTGGCGTATCCGGCCATTAGCTTGGCGAAGCGGCCGTCGCCGTGTGCCAGGCCCAGTTCTTCCATCAAGCGCGGCAGGCGCAGATAACGCACGCTGTAACCGTCGCGGCAGGCCTTGTGCGCCAGCGCGCAGGCGAGCCAGGTTTTGCCTACGCCAGTCGGGCCGCCGATGATCAGGTTCAGGCCGTCGCGCAGCCACTGGCCGCTGCCCAGTTGCAGGATCAGCGCCTTGTCCAGGCCACGAGGGCTGCGGTAATCGATGTCTTCCAGGCAGGCGTTATGGCGTAGTCGTGTGGCTTTGAGACGCGTACTCAGGCGCGCATCTTCACGCTCGGTCAGCTCGCGGTCGACCATCAGGCCGAGGCGTTCGTCGAAGCTGAGATCGTTGATGTCAGGCGTTGCGTGTTGTTCGCCAAGCGCCTTGATCATGCCGTGCAGGCGCAGGGTTTGTAGCTTGTCGAGTGTCGGATTGGGCAGCATGTTCGTGCTCCTTCTTCAGGTCAGTGGTAGTAGCCAGGGCCGCGCAGGTTGATGTGTTCGTCGGGCAGTAACGGCAGGTTTTGCTGGGCCAGCGGTAGTCGCTCCAGGCCTTGGCGCAGGATCGATTCGAGGCTTTTATAGCTACATGCGCCCAGTGCCAGCGCACGCTGGCAAGCAGCTTCCAGCCGCGCTTCGCCGTGCTGCTTGCTCAGGCGCAGGATGCCCAGGCAGGCGCGGAAGCCATGCTGCGGGTGGATTCGGCGTTCGAGGATGTGGGCGATAACGCCAGCGGTGTTCGGCCCGGTCTGCTCAGCCCAGCGGATCAGCCGCTGGGGCGTCCACTCGGCGTGTTCGCGGTGACTTTTGGGCATGTGCTCGGTGTGGGTGGTGTGGCGGCCTTTGTGCGGCGAGCGCAGATGGCTGGCCACGCGCTGGTTGGCGTGGAAGCACTCGACGGTCTGCGCGGTCAGGCGTACTTCGAGTTGGTGTTTCACCAGTTGGTACGGCACGGAGTAAAAATGGCCGTCGACTTCGACGTGGTAGTCGATGTGGACTCGCACCTTTTTCCATTCGGCGTAGACATACGGATGTTCTGGTAGCGGTTGCAGCGCGGGTTGGTCGATGGTCTCGAAGGCCGAGCGGCGTGAGCCGGGCAGTTTCTTGAAGGGCTTCTGATTGAGGCGATCCAGCAGCAACGCGATGGCTGTGTTGAGTTCGCCCAAGGAGAAGAACTGGCGGTTGCGCAGCACCGCCAGTATCCACCGCTCGACGACCTGTACGCCGACTTCAACCTTGGCTTTGTCCTTGGGTTTACGCGAGCGCGCGGGCAGCACGGCTACGCCGTAATGCTCGGCGAGATCGCGGTAACTGGGGTTGATATCCGGCTCGTAGCGATGCGCCTTGGTCACGCCACTGCGCAGATTGTCGGGCACCAGGATCTGTGCGGTGCCGCCGAAAAAAGCAAAACAGCGGGCGTGTGAGCCCAGCCAGTCGGGCAGTTTCTGCGACCAGGTGGCTTCGGCGAAGGTGTAGCTGGAGGCGCCCAGCACGGCGACGAAGATCTGTGTTTGGCGAATTTCGCCGGTCTGCCGGTCGATGACTGGCACCGTTTGGCCGGCATAGTCGACGAACAGCTTTTCACCTGCACGATGTTCCTGGCGCATGACCACGTCGACCTTGGCGGCCCAGAGCCGGTAGTGCTCGCAGAACCAGCTGTATTGGAAGCCCTGCGGATGGGCGAGTCGATATTCTTGCCAAAGCAGGGCCAGGGTTACGCCGGGGCGGCGCAACTCTGCGTGGACATGAGTCCAGTCCGGCATCGGACGTTGATCGCTGGGGACGTCGGGTGGTGGCGGAAAAAGACGCTGCTGCAACTGCGCCTCGCTCGCCGCACACGGCCAAGTCAGCCCGCTGGCAGCAAAGCGATTGAGGTACTCACCGATAGTTGCGCGACCCACCTGCAAGCTGACAGCGATCTGGCGAGCAGATAGGCCGACCTCAAACTTGAGACGTAGCACTTCCTTAATTTTACGCATGGATAACCGCTCCACGACGACCTCTCTGCTTCGATAAAAGAGGTCGATGGTAGTGAATTAATCCTGCGTTGCTGCCTGCCTTAAGGGTGGCCGGATGAGCGTGGAATGAGTGGCCGGATCACCGTGGAATCAGTGGCCGGATGTTCATGGAATAGGTGGCCGGATGGCCGTGGAATCCGCACCGTGAACATCTGATCTCGTAAAAATACGGCAGATGTGCTGAGCGAAATCCCCCTTACCTATAGGTGCATTCAGCCATTTCATCTCGACAAGATGGATCACACCGTTTAGGTCTATGACCCCGTCAATCTGCTCTACAGTTGTCCCCGTTTCCGGGGATTTACGACGAAAATCTTCATGCAGCAAAATGCCGTAGGCTCTGAACAAGTCATTGAGCACACCTTCAAGAAGTTTTCCGCGCTCGTGGGGCTTATCGTCCATAGAAAACAGCGCTCCGAGTCGACTACTGATCTCGTCGACCTTTGTGCGGCGAGCAGTAACAGCAGCCATTTCAGTACGCTGACGAACAAGCACCTGATCGCGCTGTGCCTCTCGTTCCTGTTTCATTCGGGTGAACGAATCTTTGACGTTGACCGTTTTAGAGAGCTCAGATACTAGACCTTTTGCCTTGAGCCGATCCGCATCCCAGCAGCTCTCAAAACTGTCGAACTCTGTAACTCTCTTGATTAGTTCACGACGGGCTCGTAAACCGCTGTCACAACGTGCGTTGATCCTTGTAAGAATATTCCGGGCGATTTCAAATTTACTGATCGAATCTCTGGCGGTGCGCACCATCCGATCAACCTCAGCAAGGTCTTCAGGTGCAACGCCTGCTCCTTGGAAGAAGCCTATAACGTCCCGTTTACTGCGACACAGCAACGGTATCGTGTCGACCAACAGATTGAATATCTCTGGAGGATAGTGAAACTGCTCTGCCATCGCCGTCGTCCTCACTTGTCCCTGTCACAGCGGATCTTGAATAGGCTCGCATTGCGTGACTTTTAATCCTAGTTTAAAGACCAAGATGGTGTCAGCTCATGTCAGCATACTGACAAGCGGACAACCTCACGGCGCTCCCTTGCAGTGGGCACAGATGCCTGACTATGTGCCGAGTTTTTACTCAGACCTTGACGCCAACCTTCCATTGAATTGCTACGCGGAATCCCTTTTTATCGATGCGAGGGAGGAGGCGCAACACAGGATCCAGCTTTTCAGTGCTGCCGTCGTGTAGCCATCTCTACTTCCCGGCCGACCACTGTCGGGAGCATCACACTAACCTGCACGGCAGTTCGATAGTGCAAGACGTAGCCCAACTGCCCAGCGCGCCAAGGACTTGGCCAATACACGTTCGACAACACCCATACTGTATAGGCTGACCGCCAATGCTGGATCATCTTTGCGGCAGTTCGTCAGCGAACCTTTTGCGGCGGCCCAGCCCCCACCAACCAGCGGCACCCAAGGCCTCCATTGTCGCTGTACGCCATCGGGGCAACTCTGCACGTTATTATGTTTCTGATAGTCAAATGCTCAAGCTGAATCATCGGCCGGGCGGTAAAGGGACGAGCTCTGGCGTGGCCGAGCAGACTACCAGCCGCGCTGAACCACGTGTCATGGCGACGTAAAGGTGTTTGGCGTCCATTGTCTCTGGAGTCGGTATGACCGCTACTTCAGCCTCCAATCCCTTCAGCAACAAAGTACTACCGATAGAACGACGCGCCAGAGGTCGGCTTTCATGCCGGTTGCGTTCGCGCTCTCGAATGGTGGCTTCGGCAAAGGAACAACCACCGCCCGCCGCAATCTGCATCGCGCGGATGCAGCCACGCAGGATTTCAGGCCGAAAGACGCGTGCATTATCCTGACGCGTCAAGGCGCGGAGTGCGTTCTCGGCCAGAGGGAAACTCGGGCCCGCCGCGAAAGCCAATAGCGCTGCCTCCGCAAGTGTTGGGGGATTGCGTGCGGTGCCACGCAAGAGGCTTTCAAGCCGCGCCAACAAGGCAGCCACACCGACCTGGGTCATTAGTTCGCCCGCGAAATGGACCAGCCGTGTTAATGCATCCGCCGCGCCCAGGTTGAAGAGCAGACCGAAGGTAGTAAGGTCGGCCCAGTCCACCGGCTCTACGGCGGTAGCGCCTGGTGTCTGGCTGGCCATCTGCCGACGCCCCCGCGGGTTACGGCTGTCGCCAATCACCAACACCTGCCCCCATGCGGTCACCGCCGCGGTCCTCGCGGCTACCAGCCGTTGATGGTCGACCGTACCGACGAGTAACTGAACCCAAGTGACCTCAGCGGGAGCCTGACGCAGGTCTATATTGCCACCTGCGGACAGGACATGCCGACAATGCAGAAGCCACTGGCCAAGGGCTGCGGTGCCGGCATTAATCCAGCGCCATGGGTGGCTGAGTTCCCCGATAAGTGGAAACTGAGGTAACACGTGCGCATTCCAGTCCACCAGCTGGTTGCCGCCAAAGCCAAAGATGGCCTGCATCGGGTCGCCGAGCACACAGGTGGGCAGCGTAGCGGCGATCGCTGTGACTAGGGCGTGCTGAACCAGGTTGCAATCCTGGTATTCATCGACGATGAGATGCACGTACGACGCCGCCAGGGTCTCGTTCAGATGTCCTCCCTGTACCAGTTGGCAAGCGGCCTGCCTAATTGCGGGATAGTCGGTGCCCGGACTCCTGAGCTGGAGGATGCCAGGAGAAATCCCGCTCCGCTCAGGGAAGGTGCCTACCAAACGCATGGCGAACCCGTCTAGGGTTGTGATGCGGTAAGCGGAAGAAGGAACGTTACCGCGCTGCATACGCAGCCGCAGTGTGGACACGCCCGCGTTGGTGTGGGTAAGGATTAGAACAGGCTTGGCGCCAGCATGCTGGATCAGCGTATCAGCGATGATTTGAGTCTTGCCACAGCCCGCCGGGGCCGTGATGGTGCCACGACGAAAAGCAAACAGATCGTACTCAAGCGGCATGGGCCCACCTGTAAAGCCGCTCGATAAGGCCGATGAATCCGGCATCCGAAACATGCAGATGAGGGCCAACAATATCTCGCGCCAAGGCCTCAAACTTAGTCACCGACTTGAACCAACCGTTCTTCCGATAGCGTGAGGTCACGGCAAGGATTTGCCGAATCTCTGGGGGATACGCAATCCCCTGTTGCCGCTGCAGCCGAATGCCCGCGAGCGTGACCTGGCCGTTCGACTGGGTCTGGAGGTGTGCCGAAACCAGTTCTTCATCGAGCAGATCGACAGCGCGTTGAAGCAGCAAGTCCACCGCGGTATCGGGCAGGCTGAGGAACAGCTCGTCCTCCAAAGCGCGGCCCTGCCTCCAGGTGATGAACTCTCCGCCTAGGGCTTCGTACTCTTGTACGGTCGCGGGCGTTGGCGGCTTGTCTGCATCTACCAGCACCAGGACGCGGTAGCCCAGTTTTCGGAGCGCGATTCCGCGAACAAAGCATCTGTCAGGCTCGCCTCCACCTACGTTGACATAGGCAGTCCCCGCAGCCAACATCGAGCGCCCGTTGGCAAGAGTCCAACATTGGTCTAGCCCACGAATAAGCCCTACCTCGCTTGCACCTTCACAGACGATCACGCTGCGGGCGAGAAATGCCTCGGGGTCAAGTCGGATAGTACTTTGCACGTCATCGGCGATACCTACCAGTTGGACTAGATGCGCACCGTCCAATCTTTTTCGGACCACGAATATCTGGTCTCCACTGAGTTCTCGTACGGCAACCGGCGAGTGTGTCGTCAGGAAAGCCTGTAGCGGTGGCGGATTTTCCTTCGCACCGAGGGAGTCGAGCAGCCTGACAAGCCGGTGCGGTTCCAGGCCATATTCCACCTCGTCCACCAGGGCTATGGATGCGCGCTGCGCCGCGGCTGTGGGATGCAAATAAAGTTTCATCCTAACCCTAAAAACAGAGAGAAACGTCGCGCGCTCTCCTATTCATAAAAAATCCCTTTTATATCAGTATGTTGTGAGCACTTACACCCGAGACTGGATCGTTTTGCCTTTCATGGGAGAATGATTAAGGGCGCTAAAGTATCATCCTAATTTTCGCCCAGGCTCGAAAAATACGGTAAATGGTGAAAATAAAGATTCATCCTTTTCCGATGTTGCCCGTTCCAACACGTAAGCAGTCAGTCAGAAAAAACACATAGATCCAATCCCTAGCGAGCATTGAGCTCTCTCATCCGTGCCAACTGCTCCAACCCTTGGACGCCCTAAATGCTTACCCAAAAAAATCAACACCTTCTTTTAAAAACACAATCAAAAATGACACCCTTATATCCATTTAACCTAAACAGCCTTCCCCCCACTGCACTAGCTAGGGCTCGTAGTTCGGCGCAAGGCTGAAGTCGCTTGGCTGCTTCGCTGTGCAGATCCATGACCCACTTTCCATCAAACTCCCGGTTGTAGTTCCACAAGCATCTCGCGAGTCTTGCCGGCCCGCTCCACTAACAAGACCACAACATCTCCAACGTTCTTGTCGTCTAGCCGGGCCTGTAATGTGGTGACGTCGTCGACGGCGATACCGTCGATGCTGATAACGCGATCGCCGGGCACGATGCCGCCTGCGGTGACCTCGACGCCGACGAGCCCGAGCAGGGTCAGCACCAACAGCGCGGTTTGCAGGCGATTGAGCCAGCGATGCCGCGCGCCGACATTCTGCGCGTGGCGCAGATCACGACTGATCATCTGAGCTTTCCCCGGCTGTCCGGTCATCGCGCTCGCGCAGCAGCCAGTAAGTCGCCCCGAGGGCCAGTGTCGCGCCTGCGAGCGCCGCGACCTTGGCGGGGCCGGTCTCCGGGTCGAGGATCACGAATTTACGCGCCAGGGCGATCAGCCCGATCAGGATCACCGTCTTGACCTGGATGATGCTGTCGCGCCGCAAGGCCACCCGCACGATGGAATGCTTGAACTCCATGGCGATGAGCAGCGTCATGATCATGCCGAACACGGTCTGGAAGACCTTGTGATCGAGCGGATTGAACGCATCAATGATCAGCAGGCTGAAGACGATCGAGATCAGCTGCAGCAGCGAGACCACGATAATCACGGCAATGATTGCGGACAGCGCGAGCGCGATCACCTGTTCGAAGCGCTCGTAGAACGTCATCACTGCCCATTGGGCGCGAAATGTTTTGATCGGGTCTGCTTGCTTTTCCTTCATCGCCACTCCTCTCAATTCTGAAATACTTGTGCACCCACAACTTGGTTGCGCCCTTGTCTTTTTGCCTGGTAGAGCGCGCTGTCCGCCTGCTGCATCACCTGCTCGACAGAGTGCAAACGGGGGTCAAGGAGAGCCTCCCCCCATGCTGGCGCTATAGCTGATCGACACCTCTCCACACACCACCGCTGTCGCCGCAGTGTCCTGACGAAATCGCTCCGCCCATACTTGGGCGTCTTCTATCGATGCCGCTTCCAACAACACAGCGAATTCCTCCCCCCCAATCCGGGCAGCCATGTCGGTTGCGCGAACATGTTCCCTCAACCGTGAAGCAAAGTGCTTGAGCACCTCATCGCTGCATCCGTGTCCATAGGTGTCATTGATACGCTTGAAGTGATCGATGTCGCAGAGCACAAGTGCTGCTTGTATCTCGGGGCTGCGTTTGAGGCGCTCCCATTCCAGCTGTAATCGTTCGTTAAAAGCCCGCCGGTTCGACAAGCCGGTCAAGGGGTCGGTGATCGCCATACGCAGCAACTGCTGCTCCATTTCCTTGCGAGAAGAGATGTCGAGCAGAGTGCCGACTATCAGTTGCCTGCCCGCGCCACCCAGCCAACGGCCGCGATCCAGCACCCAAATCCAAACGCCAGATCGATGACGAACGCGGTACTCGCACTCCAATCGCTCCGACGGGTTTTCTTGGTAAGCGCGCACCTTTGCCAGAGCGACCGGCAAATCCTCCGGGTGAGTACGCGCTTGCCATGCGGCATGGGTGGCGCCAACCTCCTCGTCGGAGGTCAAGCCGAACATCGCCAGACTGCGGGCAGAAAGCCTGAAGCTGTCGGTAGCGATATCCCACTCCCAGAATCCCAGCCCTGCGCCCTCCAGGGCGATGGCGATCCGTTCCTTGTCATCGATTTGCGCTTGTTGGCGATGCTTCAGCTCGTCACGCCTCTGGCGATTGGTACGAACAAAACGCCATAGCGCAACCGCCATGCCAATATTGGCAAGTAGCGACACCATCAGCCAAATGGTCGGCCCGTTCATGGTCTATCCCCACCTGACTCACTGAGTGTCTGCCGTAATTCCTCGATCCGGTGGTCGACTTGGTCGGCGTTGATGCCCAACATCAACAGTACCTGCTCGGCCAGTCCCAGTCCCGCAGCCAGGTACAACGGGTACAGTCTGACATTGGGCAGATTACGCAAAAGCTGGGCATCCGTTACGCGCTCAGTGGCCACCACCACGGACAAGCTCAGGCGGCGGTCGAGAACCGCCTGAGCGATACGCAGGGCCGTCTGCGGACGGGCAAACGTCAGCACCACCAGGCGGGCATGGGCCAATCCGGCGGCGGCCAGGGTGTCGAGCCGACTGGCATCGCCATACGACACCGGCGCCCCCATCGCACGCCCCGCTTCGACCCGTTGGCGGTCCGATTCCAGCAGCAAATGCGGTATGCCTGCCAGGCGCAGCGTTCGGCTCAGCAGCAGCCCGACGTCATCCGCCCCACAGATGATCACATGGTCGCGTAACGACCGCGCCCGCTCGGCGACTTCGCCTTCTTCGGCCTGCGGTGGCTGACCGAGTGCGCCCGAGCGGCTGAAAGCCCGCGCCCATCGGTCATGGTGTCGGATCAGGAGCGGTGCCAACCCCATGCTCAACACCAGCGCCACCAGCATCGGTTGCACCATGGTGGCGGCGATCAGGTGCTGCTGCATGACCATGCCCAGGAGCAGCAGCGCAAACTCGCCGCCATGACCCAGCACGATGCCTGCGCGCCAGGCGTCGAGCGCCGACAGGCGGGTTGCGCGCAGCGCCAGAAAGTTCAGCCCCATCTTGAGAGGCACCAAGGCCAACAGCCAACCCAGTACCGCCAGCGGTGCGGCCACGATCTGCGCGGTGTCCAGCTGCAGGCCAATGGTCACGAAGAACAGGCCCGACAGCACATCACGAAAGGGCTTGAGGTGGCTTTCCATGTGGTGCCGGAAGTCGCTCTCGCCCAGGACCATGCCGGCGAGAAAGGCCCCCAGGGCGGCGGATACGCCGACGGCGTGAGCAGCAGCGGCTGCCGCCACGACCACGCACAAGGAGACCAGCACGAAGGATTCTTCGTGGCCCTGCCGCGCCACCCAGCCCAGCAGGCCATGCAACAGACGACGCGAGGCAACCGCCGCTGCCGCGAACAACACCAGCACGCCCAACACTTCGAGCAGCACGCTCTCGATCTTCGGCGAGTCGCCGCGCGCCCAGATCGCCAGCAGGGCCAGCAGGGGCACGCTGGCCAGGTCCTGAAAGACCAGCACGGCGATGGCACTGCGGCCGTGGCGGGTGGTGAGCTCGCCTTGGTCGGCCAGCTGTCGGCTGACCAGCGCCGTGGACGACATGGCCGCTGCGGCGCCGAGCAGTGCAGCGCTCTGAGCTGGCTGACCCAACCCGATCAGCACCAGGGTCAGTGGCGCGGCCACGACGACCATCTGCAAGCTGCCGGACGCCAGTACGGTCTTGCGAGTGAGCCAGAAGTGCCCCAGCGAGAATTCCAGTCCGACCATGAACAGCAGCAGGGCCACACCCAGTTCGGATATGAAAGTCAACGCCTCTCCCGGCGCGATCACACCGCTGACCGAGGGGCCCAGCAAGGCGCCGACGGCGAGGTAACCCAGCAAGGCGGGTACTCTGAACGCCGCCGTCGCCACCACCGCGAGGCTGCACGCCGCCAGCAGGATCAGGGTAGTGCCGAGCAAATCCTGCATCGGTCAGCGTCCCACCTGTGCAGAGGCCCAGCGCACGATGTCCTGCGAGCCCATGGCGCCTGCCTGGCGGGCGATCTCACGTCCGCCCTGGAACAGGGCGAGCGTCGGAATGCTGCGGATACCGAACTGCGCGGCCAGGTGGGGCTCAGCCTCGGTGTTCACCTTTGCCAGCCTGATCCCGGGTTCGAGCTGGCGCGCGGCTTGTTGAAACTGCGGCGCCATCATCTTGCACGGCCCGCACCAGGGCGCCCAGAAATCGACCAGCAGCGGCAGATCGCTGCGCTCCACGTGGCGCGAGAACGTCGCCGTCGTCAACTCGATGGGCTCGCCGGTGAACAAGGGCTGCTGGCAGCGGCCGCAGTTGGGACGATCCGCGAGCTTGGCGGCCGGCACGCTGTTGATGGACTGGCAATGTGGGCAGACGATGTGGAGTTCATTTTTCATGGTTCGCTTCCTTGGACTGCGGTGAGGTTGCCTCGCTTCGGATCACCGACATCGCCGACCAATTTACGCCTTTGATCCAATCGTTCCCGTCTTCGCTCACGCCGGCATCTTCCACGTGAGCCGCAATGAAGGCTTCGGCTTGAATGAGCCCCGCTCTGACAGCATCTATCTTATTAGGCATCCGCAGGATTTCAGCAGCGCAGCCTGCATCCAGCCCATCCACCCGGATAAGCAGAAAAATGCGGCGCCACAAGTGCGGCATACCCTTCATCAGGTCGAATGCAAATGCGAATTCGCTCGATCTGTCACCAATTTCCTCCTGTTCGGCGATTGCTGCTGGGTCGGGAAGCCGACTATCAGCCATGACGTCGGCCAGGCTGAGTGCGTCATCAGGCTGATAAAACTCGTAGAACTCTTCCTCTACCATGGCCTCCGCCATGTCCTGCGCATCCGCTTCGACCGGCGCATCCAGCGAAACGGCCTCGCCATATTGCCGGCTGTTTGCCACTTCGCGATCAATGACGGCAAAAAGATGCTTCAAAAGATCGAGGTAAGCGGCATTTTCTTCTGGAACGGATGTCCATACCGATTCAGCCAGAGCAATCGCTTCGTCCACCACGTCGTGCAGCGTCGGATAATCGCGAGGCAAATCACCGGCGGCATGCAGATAAGCCAACTCGCGTTGCGCAACGGCCTCAACCTTCGGCAGCAGCGTCTCGATTATCCCGCGTGCTTGCTGGACGACAGAGGCAGGTTGAGTGTCGATCCGCGCCTTGAGCTCGCGCAAGCGTTCACGACGCGCCTTACGCTTGATTTGATCCTGAGCGCTCAGCCGATCAAAGTGCTTCTTGGCCTGCCGGAACAACGCCTGCGCTAGCATGTGCGCGAGAGGCGTCAGATCGTTATGCGATGCAGTGACGCTGACGATTTTTTTGCCCGGCAAGTGCATGTGGCCACTGGCCGTTAAGCGAGATCCTTTTTTCGCGCGTTCGAGGACGATTTGAAGACGTACCGAATCTTCGGAGCGCTTTTCGATCAGCGGCTTGAGAGCGGGTTCAACCGCTTTTTCTACAGACATTCGCCAAGGTTCATGAAATTCTTTTTCGACGAGTCGATAGCTATATTGTATACGCATGCTCAAGCCCTTTAGGGTTGTCCGCCCAGGTGAGTGGACCCGGGTGATTGGATATGTTGATTTTCAAAGATGATCTTACGGTTTGGTTTTTCACGCCCTTACCGCTGACGCGCTTTGCGCAAACGCCAACTAAGAAGCAAAAGAGTCATACCGAAGATCGCAGCATGGAAACCCAATACCCAGCCCGCGGCCAGAAATGATTCGATCGGGCGGGTAAAAAACATCCATAGGATGATCGCACCGAGGAGCACGGAAAGCAGCCCGCTGAGGGCAAGCCAGATCTCGCCCTTGATTTCCCGGCGCAGACGAACGGCGGCGGATATCTCCAGCATACCGGTGAAAATTGCCCAGAATGCCACGCTTACCCACAAGAAATAGGCCAACGCCAAAGTGGCAGCCAGAGGGGCAACTACCACAACGACACCGGTGAGTATGCCGACGATGCCGCTGAACAACAGCCAGCCCCAGCGCTGCTTTTGTCGCATTTGCCGCACCGCTGCAACCAGGTTGAACGCACCATTGACCAAAGAAAATGCGCCGAACACTATCGTCATGGCGAACAAAGCCGAGTGTGGCATCCAGAATGCGAGGACTGCAAAAATCAACGCGAATATGCCGCGCAGCGCAAACAACCACCAATTTTGGGTCAGTGAACACACGGCATCGGCAGGGTTATCCGCATTCGAATCGGCGATGGTATTTGCATTCATGCGATATCTCCTTGATGGATCATGAGATCAGGAAAATCAAGCCTTCATGGCGAAGAGAGGGGCTATTCGCCCCTCTCTTGCGGTTTTAGAACAGCTTTGACAGTCTCGCCTTGATTTCATCGAGCCAGCCTTTTCCGCTCCCGCCTCCGGCCGTCTTTTCCTTGACTTTCTTGAGTTCAGAGTACAGGGGCTCAAAGTCCTTCTTTTTGCCATAGCCCAGCAGTTCTGCCATTTCCAACTGCTGCCGGGCTTCGTTTAACAAGTCCTGCAGGCGTTCACCGGACGCCTCGCTGCGCTGGCCATCTTCTGTCAAGGTCTCGGCGCGCTTGACGAGCAGTTTGGCGCGCAGGATGGGCAGCGGGATGACGCTGAGTGTCTCGACGAGCGTGCCGAGCGCCAACTGCAGCGCGGCCTTGGCCTCTTCGATCTTGCCCTGATCGATCAGCGGCACGACGGATTTCACGGCTGCCGGGTAAGTCGCCAGAGGGATGTTGGTGACCGCAATCACGATTTCGCTGGCCAGCAATGCCAACACGCGACGAGCGCGTTGCACCTCGCCATGTTTGAGGGCATCCAGCGCCTCGTCAGTCATCGCCTCAACGGTTTCCGTGTTGGCGAACAAGTCGTGCACGATGGTGCGCACATCAACGGGGGCCAGGGCGAGCGTGGGTTCGCGTGCAACGATCAGCTCCAGCTTTCCCGTCACTTCGGCCAGCGTTGCCAGTGCTCGCGCGGATTCTTTTTCGTCCAGGGCCGCCAGCGCTGATTTGGTCAGCGCCAAGGCCGAGACGGCCTCATCGAGGACTTGTTTACGTTTGTCTGCCGCTTGCGAGTCCGTTTCCTTCTGAACCTCAGGCTGTACCTCCGTGACGACTTCAGGCTTGGGCTCTGGTCTGGCAGGAAGGCTGCTTACCGCGGCCTGTTCGTTCGTGCCTTCGTTGATCGCGTTGGGATTCGATGTTTGCTCATTCATGGTGATATGCCTCGTATGAGATAGTGAAAATAGGGGAATCTATTGGGGCCGACTGCGAATATCGCGAGACTGACCGATGGAGCAGTCGGCCCCTTCATCACCTCAAAACAGCTTTTGGATGCGCGTCTTCAACTCGTCGAACCATCCATTGCCGCTTTTGCCACCAGCCGACTTTTGCTCAATGGACTTCACCTGATCGAAGATGGGTTTGAAGTCCTCCTTCTTGCCATAACCCAGGATTTGCGCCAGCTCGATCTCCGTGCGCACGGACGACAGCAAGGTGCTGAGCTCCTCGTTCTGCTTGGCATCGCGCTTGTCAGTCTCGGCCAGCTTTTCAGCTTTTGCTATCGCGGCTTCGGCCCGTAGCACGGGCAGAGGGAGTACAACTTGGGTGACCACCAGCATGTTCAGTGCTCGGGCGAGCTCTGCTTTGGCTTCGTCGATCTTGCCGCTGTCGACGAGCCGTGCAGCCGACTTGATCGCTGCCGGGTACGTTGCCATGGGCAGGTTGTCGGTTTCGATCACGATTTCGCTGGCCAGATTGGCAACGATGGGCCGGGCCTTTTGCACCTCGCCATCACCCAACAACTCCCGAGACAACTTGACCGCTTTCTTTACCGATTCCACGTTGGCGTGGATATCATGGGTGATGACGCGTACATCGACCGGCGCCAAAGCAAGTTTGGCGTCGCGTGCCAATACCAGTTCCAGCTTTCCGGTGGCCAGTTCCAGCGCAGCGAGCGCCTCCTTGGTCTTATTTGCATCAAGGAGGGTCAAAGCCTCCTGGGTCTTGGTGAGCGCCGTGATGGCGTCCTGAGTGAGCTCGGAACGCTTTTTTTCGGCTTCCTGGGCGGCCTTGTCGTCTACTTGTGGCTGCGCCGCCTTGGGTGCGACAGAGGGCGCTGCAGCGCTTGGACTTGCCGCCGATTGGGCCAAAACCGGTCCACTCAGTCCGATGCAGACCGCCAGGGCAAGTGCGGAACGGATGTATTGGGGCTGTTTGATATTCATGATGTTGGACTCCAATTGAAGTTAATTGACTGAAATTTCAATCTGCTTCGGCTTGGCTTGCTCGGCCTTGACAAGCCGCACTTCCAGCACGCCGTCTTTCATCGAAGCCGTCACCTTGGTCGGATCAACGTTGTCAGGTAAGACAAAGCTGCGCACAAAGCGGCCATACGCACGTTCGATGCGGTGGAATTTCTTGCCCTGCTCCTCTTTTTCCAGTTTGCGCTCGCCGCTGATGGTGAGTACGCCGTTTTCCGCGCTGACGCGCACGGCATCCTTGGGGACCTCCGGCAGATCCAGCTTGAGGAGGAATGCGTTCTCATCCTCGCTGATGTCCACCATTGGTGCCCAGTCCGCCGTGGTCATGGCTTCGTTGCCGGTACGGGCGCCCTGTCGCTGGGGGGGCCGTCCCAACATCGTCGCCAGGCGGTTTTGCAATTCATCCAGTTCCCGGAAGGGGTCCCACGGAGTCAATGCAGACATATCGGTTCTCCTTGAACAATGCCGGCGAATTGGATGACGCACCGAACAGAGCCGCCGGCGCACTCTGAATAGCGCCTACTACTTTTCGTTTCCATCAAGAACAAGTCCTTGGGTCAATTGAAGGATCACGACAGCCTCCCCATGACTCAAGATTCGCCGCCCGCTGACTTTTTCTTGCGCGCAGGCTTGCTCGCGTCGCTCGGCGGCGTCTCGGCCACGTTCGCGGCATCGGGCTTCTCAGGCTCGGCCGGCTTTGCGGGTGGCTCCTGGCGCTCGAAGACCACCCGTTCGGCCTTGTCGTCCCAGCGTGCGCTGGCGTGATCGCCCTTGCCGATTCCGCCGCCGAGCATCTCGCGTGCCAGCGCGGTTTCCAGCTCGCTGCGGATCAGGCGCTTGAGTTCACGCGCACCGAACTCGGGCTTGTAGCCTTCCTCCGCGAAGTGGTCGATCAAGGTCTGATCGAAGGTCAGCGTCACGCCCTGGCTGGCGGCGTTGCGGGCCACACGATCGAGCTGCAGGCCGACGATATGGCGGATCTCCTCCTTGCCCAGCGCATGGAAGACGATGATCTCGTCGATGCGGTTGATGAACTCGGGGCGGAAGTGTCCGCGCAGCACGTCCATCACCTCGGACTTGGTCTTCTCGTATTCCTCGCCGGCGGCGCTACGGGCCTTCAGCCGACGCTGGATGATGTCCGAGCCCAAGTTCGAGGTGGCGATGATGATGGTATTGGTGAAATCCACCACCCGGCCCTTGCCGTCGGTGAGCCGCCCGTCGTCGAACACCTGCAGCAGGATGTTGTAGACGTCGGGGTGAGCCTTCTCGATCTCGTCCAGCAGCAACACGCTGTAGGGCTTGCGACGCACCTTCTCGGTGAGCTGGCCGCCCTCGTCATAGCCCACATAACCCGGAGGCGCGCCCACCAGGCGTGCCACGGTATGGCGTTCCCCGTACTCGGACATGTCGATGCGCAGCAGCGCACCTTCATCGCCATAGATGGACTCGGCCAGCGCCTTGGCGAGCTCGGTCTTGCCCACGCCGGTCGGCCCGAGGAACAGAAAAGTCGCCACCGGCTTGCCGCCTTCGCGCAGCCCCGCGCGCGACAACCGCACGGCATCGGCCACCGCGCGCACCGCTTCGTCCTGGCCCACCAGGCGCTCGTGCAGCCGCTGTTCCAGATGCAACAGCTTCTCGCGTTCTTCCACCGTCAGCTCGTTGACCGGAATGCCGGTCAGGCGCGAGACGATCTGCGCGACATGCTCGGCCTTGACTTCGGCGCTGCCCGAGGCGCGCTCGCGCTCCCAATCTTCGATGAGCTTCTTGAGTTCGGCCTCTTTTGCCTCGATGCGCTTGCCCAGCTCGGCGGCCTTGTCGTACTGCTTGCGCGAGGCCATGTAGTCCTGCTCACGCCGCAACTGGTGCAGTTCGGACTCCAGCTCTTGTACGGCCACTGGGCGAGCCGTGGCCGACAGCTTCACGCGTGCGGCCGCCTGGTCAAGCAGGTCGATGGCCTTGTCAGGCAAAAAGCGCGCGGTGATGTAGCGGTCCGACAACTCGGCGGCGGCGATGATCGCATCCTCGGTGATGCTGACCTTGTGGTGCGCCTCGAAGGTGTCGCGCAGGCCGCGCAGGATCATCATGGTCTGCGCTACCGTCGGCTCGGGCACCATCACCGGCTGGAAACGACGCTCCAGCGCGGCGTCCTTCTCGATGTACTTCTGATACTCGTTGAGCGTGGTGGCGCCGATCAGGTTCAGCTCGCCGCGCGCCATCATCGGCTTGAACACGTTGGCCACGTCCAGCCCGCCTTCGCCGCCACCCTGGCCGGCACCGACGATGGTGTGCACTTCATCGATGAAGAGAATCATCTCGCCCTGGTGCTCGGTCACTTCCTTGAGCACCTTCTGCACGCGCTCCTCGAACTCGCCGCGGTACTTGGCGCCGGCCACCATGGCGTTGATGTTGAGTTCGACCAGACGCTTGTCGCGCAGCGTCTCGGGCACTTCACCGGCGACCATGCGCTGCGCCAGCCCTTCGACGATGGCGGTCTTGCCGACGCCGGGCTCACCGATCAACACCGGGTTGTTTTTCTTGCGCCGGGCCAGCACCTCGATGGTGGTCTCGATCTCCTGCGCACGGCCGATGACCGGATCGAGCTTGCCCTCGCGCGCCATCTTGGTGAGGTCGCGCGAGTATTTATCCAGCTCGGGCGTGTTGGTCGGCGTCTCGGCGCGGCCATCCTCGGCCCCTTTGCCGACCACCTTGCTTACCTGCTGGCGCAGCGCTTGCGGCGTGAGACCGTAACGACGTAGCAGGTTGGCCGCCAAACCTTCGCCTTCCTCGGCGAGCCCGATCAGGAAATGCTCCGGCCCGACATAAGAGTGGCCGAGTTCATTGGAGGCCACGAAAGCACGGCTGAGCGCGTCCTTGACCCGGGGCGACACGCCGATCTCGCCCTCGAACGGCTTCTCGCCGCGCTTGGCTTCGGATTCGATCTGTTGCTTGAGGTCATCGACCTTGATCTTGAACTGCCCCAGGATGGTCTTGACCACATCGCTGTCGGATAGCGCCAGCAGCAGGTGTTCGGTATCAACTTCGGCGCGCCCGAACTCTGCAGCGTGTCGGGCGGCCTCCTGCAATAGGGCCTCGGACTGTTCGCTGATACGGCTGGCCAGCCCACTGCCGCGGCGGCGCGCCGTGCCCGCCGTTGCGGGAGCGGATTCGCCGAAAGACGCATCGACCACTTCGTCGGCATCAGCCGCCACGGACGGTGCATCGTCACCGATGCGGAAGAAGTCGCTGCCGAGGAAGTCTTCGAACAAACCGCTGCGCGAGCCAAACAGAGCCTCCAGCGGCGAGACGGTGCGCTTTTGCTGGCGCGCCAGTTGGCGATAGTGATCGTCACACAACAGCATGGTGCTGTGGCGACCATTGAGATTGGCTTCCACCCGCACCGTGGCGGACTGGTCGCAGACTTGGCATTGTTTTCTGGCCATGCTGATGCTCCTGTAAAGATTGATTTGACGAGGCGCCACCGATCACGGCGCCTCGACCTTCACCTGGTTTTTTCGGAGGACGAGCCGATCGGCGTCAGCCGTTGATCGGGATCGAGCGGCCCTGCTTGGGAGCACTGGCCTCGCGCTTTTCCATCGTGATCGTGAGTACGCCGTTCTTGAAAGCGGCCTTGATCGTGTCTTGGTTGGCATCGGTCGGCAGGTTCAGAGCGCGCTGAAAGCTGCCGTAGCAGCGCTCCACCCGGTGGAAACCGCCGTCTTTCGTTTCCTGCTCCTGACGCTTTTCACCGCGCACCAGCAGCACGTCGTTGTCGAGCGTGATCTGGATGTCTTTTTCCTCGACGCCGGGCACTTCCAGGGCGATCTTGTACTGCTTGTCGGTCTCCTGGATGTCCAGCGCCGGCTTCAGCAGGCCCGGCCAGTCCGACGGCCAGCGTGGCATGGCCAGCGCCGGGAAACCGAAGCCTCGAAACGTGTCGTCGAAGAGGCGGTCGATCTCGCGGTGCAATTGCAGGATGGGACTGACGGGCCCACCCGCCACCGGCAGGTCATTGCGCTGCACGGGCAGCGAGGCAGTGCTCTGTTGTTCTTCCTGCTCCTTCTTGAACCAGTTCCAGGGAGCCAACTTCTTGAAATCAATGTCCATGTCATACCTCCAGAAGAAAAATTGAAGACTCTCGCTCGCTCCGTTTGCCTGCGGCGACGGACAGCGCGCCCAGACGACACGGAGTGTTCCGCTGACTTTGGCTGCTCATCTGTGCGTATCACCTCCTTCTTTCTGCCTGCTTGGATCTGATCATTGATCCATCGTTCGATTTCACTTTGACGAAACCGCCACGTCCCGCCGACCTTGAAGACCGGAATCTCCCCGTGCGAGGCGAGCCGGTAAAGCGTCCGCTTGCCGACTTTCAAGTAGGCAGCCAACTCGTCGAGTGTGAAGATCGCCTGCTGGCGCGCTGTCATACCACCCCCACAAGTTCCGTCGTCACGCGGCCTCGCCTGAGGAAGTTCTTGCAAGACTTTGCAAGGTATTGCGCTTACCAGGACAAACTTCAAGAGTCAATGTACAGCGATCTCCCGCCCCATTGATGCAGGTCAACTGCTCAGGCAAGGCGCAGCGGGGCGGCCTGATCAGGCCATGGACAGCGCATGGCTCGTCAGCCTGCGTGTGCCACAGGCGCCTCGATCAAACACCGATCCTCACGTTGTAGCCGAGTGCCCGCAGCCCCTTGCTCGTCTGCATGTTCCTTGGCGGAAACTCGTCTGGGCGCGCCCAGCCGACGATTTCCCCGAGGCTGCTCAGGCCAACGTGCGGAATTGCCCAGTCGTCGCTGCGGATCGCGTTCCAGAGTCGGGCCGAAACACTTCCGTTGCCCCAGACAACGTAGTTCAACAGTATCCGTCCTGCCAACACACCTTCCCGACACCGCCGCCGAAGGCCATGGCCCATCAAGCGGATTTTCCATGCCCCCTCAGCGCCGTACCTACAGCAAATCTTTTAAGGCCCAGGTCATTCAGGAGTGTTCTGAACCCGGTGCCTCCATCGCAGACGTTGTAAGAGAGACCTCTAGTCAGGCCATTTCGAAGAATCAGATCGCTAAGTTTATGTGGTACTAGTGGTGCCACATGTTTGATTATTTTTTGATTATTTTTTCCAGTTTTGCGAGCTTTGGTGAGATTGATATCTGGCAGTATCTGTTGCTTGGATTCTTTGTGAAGAAGTCTTGGTGATACTCCTCAGCCTCGAAAAATTCAGCTAACCTCTCTAGGGTGGTTACCACTGGGCTGTTGCCGCTGACCGAAAACTGACCCAGTAGAGGCTGTTCTGCCGACTGAAAACTGACCCAGGTGTTCAACTGCTTCTGCTCAATTTTTGAGCAGGAGAACACAGGGTGATCAGTATGGAAATGATGGGCAAAATCCGCCGGATGTATTTCCGCGACAAGCTGTCGCTGCATGAGATAGCCAAGCGCACCGGGTTGGCGCGCAACACGATTCGCAAGTGGGTCAGAGCACCTGAGGCCAAGCCGCCGGTCTACCAACGCCGCGCGATCTTCAACAAACTCAGCCCTTTTCACACCACGCTGGAGCAGGCGCTAAAGGCCGATTCGCTGCGCCCCAAGCAACAGCGGCGCAGTGCCAAGGCGCTGTTGGCGCAAATCAAAGCCGAAGGTTATGACGGTGGCTACAGCCAGCTCACCGCGTTTATCCGTGCCTGGCGAGAGGGACAGGGCAAGGCGTCGCAGGCCTTTGTGCCGCTGACCTTTGCTCTTGGCGAGGCGTTTCAGTTTGACTGGAGCGAGGAAGGTTTGCTGGTCGGCGGCATTTACCGGCGTATGCAGGTGGCACATCTGAAGCTGTGTGCCAGCCGTGCGTTCTGGCTTGTGGCGTATCCGAGCCAGGGCCATGAGATGTTATTTGACGCCCATACACGCTCGTTCGGCGCCTTGGGCGGCGTGCCGCGCCGGGGCATCTACGACAACATGAAGACCGCCGTCGACAAGGTCAATAAGGGCAAAGGCCGGGCGGTGAATGCGCGCTTTGCGGTGATGTGCGCGCATTACCTGTTCGATCCGGACTTCTGCAACGTCGCCGCTGGTTGGGAAAAGGGCATCGTTGAAAAGAACGTGCAAGACAGCCGCAGGCGTATCTGGCTAGACGCCCAGGACTGCCAGTTTCACTCCGTCGAGGAACTCAATGCCTGGCTGGGCCAGCGCTGCCGCGCGCTTTGGAACGAGCTGACGCACCCTCAATACAGCGGTCTGAGTGTGGCCGAAGTGCTGGAGTTGGAGCGCGCTGAACTGATGCCTGTGCCAGCGCCATTCGACGGTTACGTCGAGCGGCCTGCGCGGGTCTCCAGCACCTGCCTGGTCAGCGTCGGGCGCAACCGCTACTCGGTGCCGTGTGAGTACGCGGGTAAGTGGGTCAGCAGCCGTTTGTATCCGACGCGAATCGAGGTGGTGGCTGACGACGCGCTGATCGCCAGCCATGTCCGCTTGCTGGATCGCGACCAGGTCAGCTATGACTGGCAGCACTACCTCCCGCTGATCGAACGCAAGCCCGGTGCGCTGCGCAACGGCGCGCCCTTTGCTGATCTGCCGGCGCCGCTGCGTCAGCTTAAGCACGGTCTGGGGCGTCATGCCGGCGGTGACCGGATCATGGCGCAAGTTCTGGCTGCCGTACCGGTCGCCGGGCTCGATGCCGTGCTGGTAGCCGTTGAGCTGGTACTGGAGAGCGGCAGCCTGAGCGCCGAACACATCCTCAATGTCGTGGCGCGCCTGGCCGCGACCGAACCACCACCCAGCGTCGAAACCCACTTGTCGCTCAAGGAAGCCCCCGTCGCTAACACGGCGCGCTACGACCGCCTGCGTGGCCAGGCCGAGGAGGTCGGTCATGCGTGATTTGATGGCGGAACTCAAGGAGCTGCGCCTGCACGGCATGGCCACGGCCTGGGCGGAGTTAACTGCACAGGGTGAGTCGAACACAGCCTCGTCCAAGTGGCTGCTCGAACACCTGCTGGAACAAGAGCACACAGATCGCGCCATGCGCTCGGTGAGCCACCAGATGAACATGGCCAAGCTGCCGATGCACCGCGATCTGGCCAGCTTCGATTTCAACGCCTCTAGCGCCGACGCACGCCTGATCAGCGAGCTGGCCAGCCTGGCCTTTACCGACACCGCGCAGAACGTGGTGCTGATCGGTGGGCCAGGCACCGGTAAAACCCACCTAGCCACCGCGCTGGCCGTGTCCGGCATCACCCGGCACGGTAAGCGCGTGCGCTTCTACTCCACGGTCGATCTGGTCAATCTGCTGGAGCGCGAAAAGCACGACGGCAAAGCCGGGCGGATCGCCCAAGCTCTGCTGCGCATGGATCTGGTCATCCTCGACGAACTGGGTTATCTGCCCTTCAGCCAGGCCGGCGGTGCGTTGCTGTTTCACCTGCTATCCAAGCTGTACGAACACACCAGCGTGGTGATCACCACCAACCTGAGCTTCGCCGAATGGTCGAGCGTGTTCGGCGACGCCAAGATGACCACCGCCCTGCTGGATCGGCTGACCCACCACTGCCACATCGTCGAAACCGGTAACGAGTCCTATCGCCTGCAACACAGTAGCTTGGCGGCCCAGGCCAAGATCAAATCACGGGAGCGAAAGCGTAAGGGCGGCCAGGAACCGGAGGACGATGAGCCGTTCTGATTTCATGGCGACGACGGCCTGCTACATGGCTGCGTGTGGCAGGTCTTAAACAACTGAACTGGGCTAGCGAAGGAGTGGGGGCAACAGCAGCTGCGCTGGTAGACTTATCCACAGTTGCTGGTAACAAAATCAGCAATCCGCCCTGGGTCAAATTTCAATCGGCAGGGTGGGTCAATTTTCCATCAGCGCCAACACACTAAGCAACCATCAGAAAATTTTGACTGTACGCCAAAAAATTCGCATCTACCAGCATCTAAACAGGCGTTGTTGATTATCATAAAACACTGACACTGTATTATATAATCGTGCTTTTGTGTTATTTTTTTAATATTTACTGATTACGTACTTGCTTAACCACTCAGTTGCGCTAGAATTAATAGACGCGAAATTTAAATCTCTAATTTTCCAACACTTAGTAAAACCTCGTTTGCCATCCCACTACCATTGTAGGAGCAAATCAGGAGACATAAAAAATTAGCGGTAGCGTGCCTGGCCCTCTAGATAAGTATTGGAGACTGTAATGAAGTTTGAAAAGTCACAGACAGCAATCGACCACCTGACTCCCGAGCAACACCGAATTACCCAGGAGGCGGGCACCGAAAGGCCCTTCACGGGCGAGTACAACGACAACAAGGAGCCTGGCATCTACGTCGACATAGTGTCGGGAGAGCCACTGTTCGCTTCGACGGACAAGTTCGATTCGGGTACTGGCTGGCCCAGCTTCACCAAGCCGATCGTTTCGGCAAACGTGAACGAGGTGCGGGACAGCGCACACGGCATGGTCCGGACGGAGGTCAGGTCAGTACACGCAGACAGTCATCTCGGCCATGTGTTCCCCGATGGTCCTTCCGACCGCGGCGGTCTGCGGTACTGCATCAACTCAGCGTCCCTTCGCTTCATCCCGCGCGACAAAATGGAGGCCGAGGGATACGGCGAATATCTCGATCAGGAAGAGGAGGCTTAACATGCATCAGCGCGCTGTTCTCGCAGGCGGGTGTTTCTGGGGCATGCAGGACCTAATCCGCAAGCAGCCCGGCATCGTTTCCACTCGTGTCGGTTACACGGGCGGCGATGTTCCGAACGCCACTTATCGCAATCACGGCACGCATGCCGAGGGGATCGAGATCGTCTTCGACCCGGCGGTGACGAGCTACCGAAACATCCTGGAATACTTCTTCCAAATCCACGATCCGACGACAACGAACCGCCAAGGCAATGATCGTGGGCTCTCCTACAGGTCGGGCATCTATTACGTCGACGAGGAGCAGAAGCGCGTCGCCGAAGATACGATCGCCGATTTGGATGCCTCCGGGCTGTGGGGTGGCAAAGTTGTCACCGAGGTCGAGCCGGTCAGCGATTTCTGGGAGGCCGAACCGGAGCACCAGAATTATCTGGAGAAGCGTCCCGGCGGCTATACCTGTCACTTCCCCCGACCCGGCTGGGTACTTCCGAAGCGCCAAAATGCTGGCGATGCGTAGCCCGCAGGCGGGGCTGTCGCGGAGTAGGTTTCATGGACCTTACCCTAGCGCCGGTCCGGTTTGCAATCTTCGTGGCTGCGTCGACCAACTATGCGGTCATCGAACCCAGCCTTGATGAAGTGGGTCATTCCCGTCCGCCGCCGCAGTACTAGGATCGCAGAATCATGCCAGACCTCTCATCCTTTCCAATCACGCAGCGCTGGCCGGCCTCTCATCCCGACCGCCTGCAACTGTACGCCGCGCCTACTCCCAATGGCGTCAAGGTCTCAATCATGCTGGAGGAGACTGGCCTGGCGTACGAGCCCCACCTGATCGACATCTCGAACAACGAGTCGAAGGAAGCGGCGTTCGTCTCGTTAAACCCGAACGGCCGCATACCGGCGATCATCGATCCGGCGGGCCCGGACGGCAACCCCACTGCCGTCTGGGAATCCGGTGCGATCCTCCTCTACCTGGCCGAAAAGACGGGCCAGCTCATTCCAAGCTCGCCCGTCCGACGCTACGAAACCCTGACCTGGGTGTTCTTCCAGATGTCGGCAATTGGGCCGATCTTCGGTCAGCTTGGCTTTTTCCTACGATGGGGCGGTAAAGACTATGAAGACAAGCGGCCTCGGCAGCGCTTTACCGATGAAGCTATACGCCTCCTGGGAGTCCTGGATCGCCAGCTGGAAGGCCGCGACTGGATCGTCGACGATTATTCGATTGCGGACATCGCGACGCTCGGCTGGGTGAATGCGCTGGTTGAGTCGTATGCTGCTGGCGACATCCTTGGCCTCAGTAACTATTCGAACATCCAGGCATGGCTCGGACGTGGGCTGGCTCGACCGGCAGTACGGCGTGGCCTGCACACCCCTGCGAGGCCGGCATGAGCATCATCGCCGCCTACTATTACGACGAAGGCAAGCGAATCCGGGAAATTTCGCTCGATGAGCGCGTCCAGATGGACAAGGGTCGCTCGAACTTCTGCTGGATCGCGCTTAGCGAGCCCTCCACCAACGAACTTCATGCGCTCCAAGCGACCTATTACCTTCATCCGCTGGCAATCGATAACGCGATGCACCCGCTGTGCCCGCCCAAGCTCGAGGTCTACAACGATGAGTTGTACGTCGTCGCGCAGACCGCCGAGCTGGTCGGCGACCGGATCAGCTACGGCAAGATGGCGATCTTCACCGGTCACAATCACCTTATCACCGTGCGGCACGGCAATGCCGGAGCGCTGGGCAAACTTCGGGAGCAACTCGAGGCATCGCCGACGCAGTTCGGCAAGGGTGTCGACTATGTGCTGCACGCGATCTTGCATCGCGTGGTCGACCAGTATCTGCCCATCTTCGAAATGATCGAGGACGACGTCCTGGCGATGGAGCGACGGTCGCTGCACGATTTCCTCGGGCCAGAAGAGGTGGCGCGAATCTTCGAACTAAGGTCCGAACTCACGCGGTTCCAGCGCACGCTCGGGGCTATGGCCGAGCTGGTGCGAAAGCTCGTTCGCGGCCACTTTCCCTGCATCAGCGCCGAAATGACACCATATTTCCACGACGTCGCGGACCATGTCCACCGCGTGCAGTCCATGGTCGACGGCCTCCTGCTTGTCCTGTCCACGGTCTTTGAAGCCAGCAGCCTTCTTGAAGCGCAAAGGACGGGGGTGATCACCCGCCAGCTGGCGGCTTGGGCGGCAATACTGGCAGTCCCGACGGCGATCGCTGGAATATACGGCATGAACTTTAAGCACATGCCGGAGCTGGACACGGCCTACGGATACTTTGTCGTGCTCGGAGTGATAGCGATATCGTGCGTTTTCCTATTTGTGCGCTTCAAGAAGGCTAAGTGGCTGTGAATACTGCCCATCGTTTTCTTCGCCGTCATCTGACGGTTACAGCGGGCCTTATACGGAAGCTTGTCCAATCCAACTCAAGATGAAGGTGCGTCCATGACATAGCAGCTGACCGACGCTCTACAAGCAGTTCAGTCCTTCATCGCCAAGGGCTAAGACCGCGAATAGCGCGTCAAGGACAGCAATCTCGTCGATCTCGAGCCAGGATCAACCATCGGTCCGTGCGGCATCTGCGTCGACGCGGCGTTTCGCCTCGGAAGCGGTGATGATGGCGATAACGCCTCCACCCTCTACGCGATCACCGATCCGGCGACCGAGCATAAGGGCCTGTTGATCGACGTGTTCGATGAAATCTGCTACCGCGACCCAGTTCAAGAGTCGGGACCTCAATGTAGAAGAAGTTGACTAACGAGCATTCGCGTCATCCGATCAAGCAAGCTGGAGACATTTATGAAAGCCATTGGTTACAAGGTTCCGGGACCCATCGCCGCGGATGCCGCGCTGGTCGACATCAATCTGCCTCGGCCTGTCGCTGCAGGATACGATATCCTGGTTGAGGTGAAGGCCGTCTCGGTCAACCCGGTCGACTACAAGGTCCGCAACAGCACGCCGCCGGCAGATGGCGATTGGAAGGTGCTGGGATGGGATGCCGCCGGGATTGTGCGCGAGGTCGGCCCCGACGTCACGCAGTTCGAGTTAGGCGACGAGGTCTATTATGCCGGATCGATCACACGGCCCGGTACCAATGCGGAGTTCCATCTCGTCGACGCCCGGATTGTCGGTCACAAACCTGCGTCGCTCTCCTGGGCGGAAGCGGCGGCGCTGCCGCTGACGACGTTGACGGCCTGGGAGGCGATGTTCGACCGCCTGGACGTGGCGAAGCCCGTACCCGGTGCGGCGGAGGCGATCCTCATCATCGGTGGCGCGGGCGGGGTTGGGTCGATCGCCGTCCAGATCGCGCGACAGCGCACGGACCTCACCGTCATCGCCACAGCCTCTCGACCGGAAACCCAAGAGTGGGTAAGAGGGCTTGGAGCTCACCACGTCATCGACCATTCTCGTCCGCTCGCGCCACAGATCGCCGAACTCGGCATCGGTGCTCCCGCTTTCGTCTTTTCGACCACACATACCGAGCAACATGTCGCCGACATCGCCGAACTGATCGCCCCACAAGGACGGTTCGGACTGATCGACGATCCCAAGGCATTCGATATCATGGTTTTCAAGCGCAAGGCGGTGTCGATCCACCACGAGCTGATGTTCACGCGGTCGATCTACGGCACGCCCGACATGAATGAGCAGGGCGAGATTCTGGATGCGATGGCAGCGCTGGTTGACGACGGCAAAATCCGCACGACGCTGACCCGGCGACTGTCGCCGATCAATGCCGCCAATCTGAAGACGGTGCATGCACTGATCGAAAGTGGCGCGGCTAAAGGCAAGATCGTCCTCGAAGGCTTCTAACGACCGCGATCGCCAAACATCTTGTCCAACCTCAAAAAGCCGAACGGGTTATGCCCCAGCGATGAGAATCCCATGACCAAATCTATTGCCACCGCCTCGATCAACCGCGAAACCGCAGTCGCCCTCATCGACGCGGCGCTCGCTGCGGCCCGTGCCATCGGCATCCCGGCTGCCGTCGCCGTCGTCGACGCCACCGGTAACCTGCGCGCGTTCGAGCGCACCGACGATGCGCCGTTCCTTACCGTCGATGTTGCCATCGACAAGGCCTGGAGTTCCGCCTCGTTTGGGTTCCCGACCCATGTCTGGAACGACTATGTGACCAACGATCCAAAAGTGGCGCCGCTAGCCTATCGCCCTCGGATGGTCGCTGTCGGCGGCGGTTATCCGATTCTGGAGGATGGGAAGTTGATCGGCGGCATAGGCATCTCCGGAGGCAACTATCAGCAGGATCAGGATGCGTGCGTCGAGGCACTCATGAAAATCGGGTTCCAGTTGCCAGCCTGACGACTGTGAGGCCATCACCGGTGGTAATGGCCAACAGATCCAACCTTTGAGAGGCCTAATGATGGAAGCGTTCGTCGTCTTTACGCGGGAAGAAACCAGCGACCCACATGCACTCGCAACCTATTCTGCAGGCGTCGGACCATCGTTCGATGGTCACGACGTTACCTTTCTCGCCGCTTATGGCGCGATCCAGCATTTGGAGGGGCCGCCCATCGAAGGGGCCGTAATCTTGCGTTTCCCGACGATGCAGGCCGCTCGCGACTGGTATGACAGTCCCGCCTACCAAACCATCGCTGCTCAACGCTTTGCCGGTTCCCGTTACCGCGCCTTTATCATTGAAGGGCGGCGGTGACATACCGACAGAAGCACTTCGGCGCTGACCACGAGGTATCGGCGTGTGAACTCGCATCTTGGGAATCTGTGGGGGGGACCAAGACAGCGGCGCTAGGGGCTCATATCGTCGATCGGATCAGAGAGTTGCTCGGCGAGAATGGGTTATCTATTGCCGAGCTGACGGAGCGGAGCCGCCCTCTCCCAACGGATTGATTCAATCGTTGACGCTCCTCCTATCCGGATCCGGGTTTTCGCACGCTGATCAACAGAGTTACAGCGCGCAACGCCTGTAGTGGGCATCAGGGGATGGGTGGCAATCAGGATGATTGCCCACCTTCCAACGATTAACCTTGCTCAAGTTGCTTCACTAGTCGCTCCGCGTCGAGATGGAAGTCCGAGAAAACAATGCTACCGCCAGCGTCGATAACCGTAAACCACGGAGTTCCTCGTGTGCGGTAGTCTTCCATGAAGGTTGGAAACGGCGAGCCGGTCGGTTGCTCGTCGTGACCGAAAACGATAGGAAGCTCATACTTGAGCTGGTTCACGCGCAACTTCTCGAAGGTATTCTCATGCGTTCCTTCGAAGACGGTCTGGATCACTGCGAACCCCACGTCTTTTGAGCTCAACGCTGCATGCAACTTTTGTAGCGTCGGAAACCCATGCAAATGGCAACCTTGGCACCAATGCTGGAAGGCAAACAAGATTTTCGGGCCGGGCCCGATATCTGACAGTTTGAACGGCGCGATACTTTCCCCATCTTTGCCAATCCATTTTTGCACCCGCAGCTCAGGCGCTTGTCGTTCGATCTCGTTCATCTGATCCTCCAACCCCGATACAGAAGCTTAGTGGATGATCGCGCGTCGCGACGGTGCGCGAACGTCCGACCTTATTTTCCCTATTTCCTGAAGCCAGAATAGATCAGATCGACATTTCGTCCTTAATATACTCAAGCTGCCGGCGAGCGCGAACTGGGCAACCATGCGCTGGTGAGCCTTGAGCTTTGCACGCTGCCCATCCGTTTGAGAGCGAACCTGCAACTTCCGCTCCGCATACCGCAGATCAGCGTACGCAGCCTTGGGGTTATCTACCCTATAGCCATTGGGTATTGGGAATCATGCTGGCCTGACGCTATGTTCGATACGCGATTTTTTACGATGATAGAGCATCTGTATCTGATTTTTAGTCGATTGGCTTATTCGGCGGATGTGCGGGCAAATGCTTTACGCAGAGTACTGAAATGAAGGCCGGCTTCGGTCTGCCGTATCGAGCAAGAGGGGTCACTATGGTCACCAGAGGTTTCACCGGTCGCGGTTCAGGCGACCAGTCCGATCGGATTCCGCCAGGTCAGCATCTGGTGGAGGATTTCCCTGTTCTGTCGGCCGGCCCTACGCCGAGGGTAGAGCCCTCCGACTGGAAATTCACAGTCAAAATTGGTCCGAAGCCCGTCAAAACGTGGAATTGGGGCGAATTCAACACTCTACCAAAGACCCAGGTGACAAAGGATATTCACTGCGTCACCTCTTGGTCCAAACTGGATACCGTTTGGGAGGGTGTACTCATTGAAGACATCCTTGCAGATGCAGAGCTTGATCGGCCTACCGATTTCGTCTTGGCGCACTGCTACGATAATTATTCGACAAACGTCCCTCTGACGGATCTGCTTTCCGGGAAAGCGATGGTCGCCCTCAGTTATGCGGGCAAGCCACTTTCCCGCGATCATGGGGGGCCGGCGCGTCTTCTAGTGCCGCACCTTTACTTCTGGAAATCCGCCAAATGGGTGAATGCGCTGCAATTCACGACGCGTGACGAGGCCGGCTTTTGGGAGCTGCACGGCTATCACATCTACGGCGATCCGTGGCGCGAACAACGATACACCCATGACTGAAAACGAAGCGCAAGTCCGTTCGTGGCAATCATGCGTGATCGACGACATCATCCAGCAAACACCGAGTATCAAGAGCTTCTTCCTTCGGTTGAGCAAGCCGTTCGCGCACACCGCAGGTCAGCACGTCGATATCCGGCTGACCGCGCCCGACGGCTACAGTGCAATGCGCAGCTACTCGATCGCGTCATCGGCAGTTTCGACCCCGATCGTCGAGATAGCTATCGAGCGCATGCCGGATGCCGAAGTTTCGCCGTTTTTTCACGACATCGCGGCGATTGGTGACGAAATCGAAGTTCGCGGTCCGCTCGGTGGCCATTTCCTTTGGCCTGAGCCTGCCATAGATCCGGTTCTGTTGATCGGGGGAGGCTCCGGCCTCGTGCCGTTGATGGCAATGATCCGGCAGCGCCGCGCATTGGCCCAAGCCGTTCCGACAGCGTTGCTCCTGTCCGCACGAACCGCCGAGGACGTTCTCTTCTCAGAAGAACTTCATTGCATCGAAATCAGCGATCCGGCGTTCGTCCTGGCGCTCGCGATTACGCGCGAGAAACCGGTTCGCGCATCGGACTTTGCGCGACGGATCGACGGCATGATGGTCCAAGAAATTCTAACCAGGCTTCAGGGAAAGCCGACGCAAGTGTTCGTCTGCGGGTCTAACGGATTCGTCAACATCGCAACCGATAGCGCGCTGCTGGCGGGCTTGGACGCCTCCATCATCAAGACGGAGCGCTACGGGGGCTAGCGGCGCGAGCTATCTCACGTCGCGCCGATCGTAGACGTGCGCCCTGGGAAGCTTTGGCGATCAACGTGAACCGTTTTGCCGAACACAGTCTTCGTACCCCCCGGCCTCTAGAACGCCTTCGCTCGCGATACCTGGCTCGACATCAAGCTCAATTTGAAAGTTCCTGCACTATCCGTCGTCCTGATATGCTCGACCAGCATGATGGGCGATTCGAGCGGGACCGCTTCCGTCCCAATCGAGGCTCGGTTACCTTAGAGCATCGGCTCGGCGCTACAGGAGGCGCGTGCGGCCTCTGCCTGGCGGTGAAAGCACTTTGGGCCATGTCGCCTGGATAGCGGCCAATCGTCAGCATCTGCTCCGATGTCGGCCAAGGTGCAGTCGCCATCTTTGAACGCCGCGAATTGGAGATCAACGCCATGACAGCGATCCGCGTGCAACTGCCGGAGATGCAATATGACAACTGATGTATTGCTGTACACCACGAATTGGTGCCCGTTCTGCCGCCGAGCGAAGGCGCTCCTCAAGGAAAAGGGCGTGCGATGGAAGGAGCTCGATATTGAGGCGGATCCGGCTCACCGGCAGGCCATGGCGGAAGCGTCGGGGCGAAGCTCCGTGCCGCAGATCTTCATCAATGGCACCCTTATCGGTGGCTCCGATGAGCTATTCGCGCTCGATGTCAGAGGCGAGCTCGACAAACTTCTCGGGCGCAACCCGCCTGCCACCTGAGGAGGTGCGGCTTGGGGCAGCCAGCCCGCGAGCCTTCGCCGGTTGATGAATACAAAAGGAGAGTCCGTTGGTCTCAGCCATCTGGAAAGACACTACTATCGCCACAAGCGACGAAACAGTCATCGTCGAGGGAAATCACTACTTCCCACCGTCAGGAGTCGACCTGAGCCTGCTTGAGATGAGCCCGCACACATCTGTCTGTCCGATCAAAGGCGCCGCGCGCTTCTTTCATGTTCGCGCGGGTGACGCGCTCAACGTGAACGCCGCTTGGACCTATCCCGCCCCCACTCCGGATGCCGAGGGTATCCGGGATTACATCGCTTTCTGGAAAGGCGTGGACGTTGCCTAGCAGACTGGACGGACGACTTCGCTGATAGCCATGCGGGCGCCGACATCTCAATTATCCTGCCCACCCCGGGCCTCGTCGGCTGCAGGAATCTGCCCGGCACCTTAGCGCGACCCGGCACTGGCGGTCTCGCACCCGCCGCGCCTCTGTTCTATCAATAAGGATGGATGACATGGAGCATTCCGAGTTCGATGCCGCTTTCGCGAAGCTTGCGGAGGGATACAGAGAAGGGACTTATGAAGGCCGGCGTTTCAGCTTGATCGTCCGGCGATCTGGGGACGGACGTCGCAACAGTCTGTTCGCCAGGGAGTTGGACGGGACTGACATTGTCAGCTTCAACCTCTTCCGCGTTACATCAGATAGGACATTGTTGAAGCCGTGCGAAATGTCCGCCGAAAAGGTCGTAGCGTTCGTGCTGGAGTTCCGACCGGACACCTGACGGGCAGAAGAAGATCCCGGCCAACCGGCGCGCCTGCGACGGCCGGCTATCTAAGGCTGCGCAAGCCTATAGCCGCAGCTCATTGCACTTCGTCTGGCGAGGAATTCAACATCGATACGTCGCCATCCGCGGGGATATCGGTACAGGCGCCCGTGTAAGCCAGATTGAGAAATCCTAAGCGATGACTAACACCAATGACGCCACCCTTCCGACACATTCTATTCTTGAGGAATGCACAGCGATGGCTGTCGTCAACGCTCTGAAGATTATTCTGAAGAACAGCTACGCGATCTACCTTAAGACAAAAAATGCCACTCGGGCGCATCCCGCCCCTACTTCAGGGACTTTCACTTGCTTCTCGCTCTGTCACTCACAGCATCGGCACGCCCATGACGCATGGTATCCAGGCCTCATAATTTTCCCATATAACCTTCTTGTCTTTTGCGCACCCAGAAAGACTCGAGGCTTTAACTGGACAGATGAGCCCTCGAGGGTAGTGTTCACCTGATTGGCTTTCTCATATCTGATGTTGATTCGCACAGTGTGCCAACCAGGTGATAGTTTCAAAAAACCTGCGCTTCAGAGCGAATTAGACGATCTTCGATAAGAGCGATCCGCCTCAAAATCCAAAACATCTAACATTGTCCTAGAGCCATATTTGTACCTAGTACTATGGCGCTCCCATTAACACATTTGATGATGCACAGAAAACTTAGCTCATGATAGCTTTCAGCTAACAGCTATTCGGAAGCCCGAAAGGATTCAACCGTTTAAGCGTGAACCGTCGATTATAAATACTTTCGTAAGTTAGCTTTAAAGGACGCTTTTAGTCCTTGTAAATACGCATTACGACTCCACAGCTACCAAATCCATACGGCGCCAGCAACCATTAAAACACCCGACACTACTAAAACAATAGTAGAGGCGCGATTGCTGCCTTTCAAAGTATGACCAACACCCACATCCATAACTAGGTGTCGAATTCCGGCTACGAGATGATAAATAAATGAAGAGTATACCAACCAGAAACTAACTTTGCCGAAAGGTGAAGAAAAAATCTCCTTGACTTCATTAAAACCCTTTTCTGACTCCAACGATTTGCTCAGCATATACAGTATCAGTCCCAGAAAAATAAAGAGCATAATTCCTGAAATCCGGTGCAGAATCGATGTAAGCGCCGTGAGAGGAAGCTGAATGGTTCGAATATCAAGATTAACCGGCCGCTTTTTATTCATTTTGACTCCAGTCAACAATTCTAGTGGGGGATTTCAGTTTTCGATCTCATTCATCATAGCAGCTGTAACTGGGGTTTGGGGAGCAATGGAACCAAAAACCAACATAAGCCCTACCACCTCCGCTCAGAGCCCTCTTCCCAGGCATCTGCCTCGATAAAGCAATTACGCATCTCGGCCTCTTGGCTGATCTCGGTCAGCAGATCATGTACCGTCTTATCCAGTGCCTCATCGTTGCGATAGGGAATGCTCAGCGCGTAGTTGCCCGACTCAAGCAGCTTCATGCCGTAAGGTTCCAGGCAGTAACGCTCGATATTCTCCAGTGCCCGTTTTTTACCACGCACGAACTTGCTGTTGTTCTCGACGGCCAGGCGCAATATGACCGTCGCGATCCGTTCGGCATTGTCCACTGCCGGTGGGACCGTGATGTTGAGATGCTGGGTGATTTTTGCGGGTACGCCGATCGTTATGCCGCGATGCCGGAGGTAGCGGTAAAGCGTGCTTTTGGAAATGTGCAGTTTCTTGCCAATGGCGCTCACACTTAACCGACCCTCTCGGTACAGCGTTTCTGCGGCCATAGCGGTCGCTTCCGCCTGAGCGGGCAGCCCCTTCGGGCGGCCACCGACTCGACCACGTGACCGTGCAGCGGACAAGCCTGCCTGTGTGCGCTCACGAATCAACTCACGTTCGAACTCTGCCAATGAAGCGAACAGGTTGAACACAAAGCGGCCTTGCGCGTGGGTGGTATCGATGGGGTCATTCAGACTTTGCAGGCCAACGTTACGAGCGGCCAATTCACCGACCAGTTCGACCAGGTGCTTGAGCGAGCGCCCTAGACGATCCAGCTTCCAAATCACCACAGCATCACCGGCCCGTACATGAACCAATAATTTGTCCAGTTCCGGACGTGCGCTTTTTGAGCCGCTGGCAACGTCTTGATAGATCCGCTCGCACCCTGCCTTTGTCAGAGCATCGATCTGGAGGTCGGCGTTCTGATCCCGAGTACTCACCCGCGCATAGCCAATTTTCATCAAAAGTACCGTTTACTCAACAGAGAAATTGAAAATAGAACCTTGATTAACGATACCAGTATTTAAAACCATAATATGGGCTAACTCGGAGCTGGGCAGGTCTTCCGTTAAAGTTCTATAAAACGAGGGTTTTATCGAACCGTTGCGGCGCAGTGAGGATCGAGTGTATAAACACATAAACACCTAACATTGGAAAAAGTCATGAATACCACTCGCTGGAACGTCGCCGTCTCCACCGACACCGACCAATCGCTTCGCATGTTTCTGGCCAGCCAAGGCGGTGGCCGTAAGGGCGACCTGTCGCGCTTCATCGAAGAAGCGGTGCGGGCACACATCCTGGAGCTGAGCGCCGAACAGGCCAAGGTTTCCAATGCCCATCTGAGTGAGGCCGAACTGACCGAAGCGGTTGAAGAAGCGCTCGACTGGGCGCGTAAGCGCTGATGCGGGTTGTATTGGATACCAACATTCTGTTCAGTGCGCTGATCTCACCGCATGGGTCTCCTGATGCGATCTATCGGGCCTGGCGTTCAGCTCGCTTCGAGGTGGTGACTTCACGGGCACAGCTCGACGAAATTCGTCGCGCCAGTCGTTACCCCAAGCTTCAGGCCATCCTTCAGCCTGCCAAAGTGGGGGCCATGATCAATAACCTGCAACGCGCCGTGGTATTGGAGCGGTTGACCATTGAGGTTGAAGCCGATGATCCGGATGACTCTTTTCTGCTGGCCATGGCTTTGGCGGGCAATGCGGACTACCTAGTAACCGGTGATCGACGCGCAGGCCTCTTGCAGCGCGGACATATCGAACGCACGCGGATTGTCACCCCCGCCGTGTTCTGCGCCGAGGTACTGTGATCGATGCCGGTTGGTTTTCTGACTCAGGAGCAACGCGACGGCTTTGGTCGCTACATCGATGCGCCCAGCCGTGATGAACTGGAGCGCTACTTCCACCTGAGCGATGAAGACCGTGAAGCCGTCCAGGTACTACGGGGCAACCATAACCGCTTGGGCTATGCCGTTCTGCTGACTACCGTTCGCTTCGTCGGTGTTTTGCCGGACAAACCCACGGCTGTGCCGGTGGAAGTCCTGCTTGTGCTTTGTCGGCAATTGGCAATCGCCGACCCTGACTGTCTTGTACGTTATAGCGATCATCGTCGCTGGATACATGCGGCCGATATTCAAGAGCGCTATGGCTATCGCCACTTTACTGACCCAGGCATCGGCTTTCGTTTGAGCCGATGGCTGTATGCCCTTTGCTGGACTGGTACTGATCGTCCTGGCGTGCTGTTCGAACGAGCTACCTCATGGCTGCTCACACAGAAAGTCCTATTGCCCGGAATTTCCCAGTTAGAGCGCTTCATTGCCCAACTGCGTAGCCGGGTTGAAGAACGCCTCTGGTACACCTTGGGCCGCAGCGTGACCGAGGAGCAAAGACAGCACCTACAAGACTTGCTTCTGGTGGCCGAAGGCAACCGTAGTTCCCGACTGGATCAACTACGCTCCGGCCCGGTGATGGTCAGTGGCCCTGCACTGGTTCGGGCGCTGCGTCGGCTGGATGATGTACGCGGGTTGGGTATCGCCTTACCGGCAGCTGCGCATATCCCTCCCAGCCGCATTGCCGCCCTGGCTCGCTTTGCCAACACCGCGAAGGTCACGGCCATCAATCGACTGCCGGCGTCGCGCCGGTTGGCGACGTTGGTGGCATTCGCGGTTTCCTTGGAAGCCAGTGCGCACGACGATGCTCTGGAAGTTCTGGAAGCGCTACTGCGTGATATCTTCAACAACGCAGAGAAGGCTGACAAGAAGGCTCGGTTGCGTAGTCTAAAAGACCTGGATCGCTCGGCGGCAATGCTCGCCGCTGCGTGCAAGGTCGTGCTGGATAGCTCGATCAGCGATGACAATGTCCGTGCCCGGCTGTTCAACGACCTGCCACGTGTCACGCTGGAGAAAGCCCTGGAAGAGGTCAATGCGTTGATCCGTCCGGCCAACGATGTGTTTTACCTCGCTCTGGAGGAGCGCTACCGCAGCGTGCGCCGTTTCCTTCCTGACTTATTGAAACATATTCGCTTCGGCTTCAGCCCGGCGGGTAAGGGTGTGGCGGCTAGTTTGGACTGGTTGCAACTGAACTTGCCTCGCAGGAAGCCGGAGGATGACGTGCCGCAGGAGATCGTGGCCAAGGCTTGGCAGAACCACATCACTCGCGAAGATGGCTCCCTCGACATGGGCGCCTATGTCTTCTGCACGCTTGATGCACTACGCACGGCCCTACGCCGCCGCGATGTCTTTGTTGCACCCAGTTGGCGCTATGCCGACCCGCGTATCGGTCTGCTCGATGGTGCAGAATGGCTGTCGGCGCGACCGATCATCTGTCGCTCACTGGGCCTGACTGTGGACGCCAAAACCACCTTGGACGCCTTGTCTGCCGAGCTGGATGCGACTTGGTACGCAGTCGCCGCTCGCCTGCCCGACAATCCTGCGATCCAGTTGAGTGAGAATACAGAGGGCAAAACCGAGCTGTCCCTCGGAGCGCTGGAGAAGCTGGAAGAGCCCAACTCGTTGCTGCAACTGCGTGCAGCCGTGGCCGACTTGATGCCGCGTGTCGATTTGCCGGAAATCCTGTTAGAAATCGCCGCTCGTACCGGCTTCACTGAAGCCTTCACCCATGTGTCCGAACGCAATGCGCGGGCCGACAACTTGGTGACGAGTTTGTGCGCAGTGCTCTTGGGAGGAGCCTGTAACACCGGCCTGGAGCCCTTGACTCGCAACGACAACCAAGCGCTGCGCCGTGACCGGCTGTCCTGGGTGAGCCAGAACTATCTCCGTGACGATACCCTGTCGGCAGCCAATGCCATTTTGGTGGCTGCGCAGAGTCAACTGGAGCTGGCTCAGGTCTGGGGCGGCGGCGAGGTGGCCTCCGCCGATGGCATGCGTTTTGTCGTACCTGTGCGTACCGTACATGCCGGCCCTAACCCGAAGTATTTCGGTACCGGCCGGGGCGTCACCTGGTACAACCTGATCTCCGACCAGTTTTCCGGTCTTAACGCCATTACGGTGCCCGGCACCCTGCGCGACAGCCTAGTATTGCTCGCGGTTGTGCTGGAACAACAGACCGAATTGCAGCCCACACAAATCATGACCGATACCGGTGCTTACAGCGATGTGGTGTTCGGGTTATTCCGTCTGCTCGGTTATCACTTCTGCCCGCGCCTGGCTGATGTCGGCGGTACCCGCTTCTGGCGCACCCGCCCGGACGCGGATTACGGCAAGCTCAACGGACTTGCTCGCCAGTCAGTCAAGCTCGACCTGATCGCCGAGCACTGGGATGACCTGTTGCGTTTGGCTGGCTCACTCAAACTTGGCCGAGTGCCGGCGACAGGCATCATGCGCACCCTACAAACGGGAGATCGTCCGACCCGTCTGGCCCAGGCGTTGGCAGAGTTCGGACGGATCGAGAAAACCCTGCATACGTTGACCTACATTGATGATGAGTCCAAGCGCCGCGCCACCCTGACCCAACTGAATCGCGGCGAAGGCCGACACAGCCTGGCTCGCGCCGTGTTCCATGGCAAACGAGGCGAGCTTCGCCAGCGCTACCGAGAAGGCCAGGAGGATCAACTCGGTGCCCTGGGCCTGGTGGTAAATATCATTGTGCTATGGAATACCCTCTACATGACGGCTGCCGTGGAGCGGTTAAAGCAGCACGGCTACCCGGTACAGGACGAAGACCTGGCTCGTTTGTCGCCGCTGATCTTCGAGCACATCAATATGTTGGGACGGTACTCCTTCGCGGTACCAGAAGAGGTCGCCCGAGGTGAGCTACGGCCACTGCGTAATCCAGACGACGATATTTAGGTGCGCAGGTCGAACTCAGTGGGCTATGTTGTCAGATAGCTTAGATGGGATTGACCACAGCATTTCTCAATAAGTAGAAACACTGTGGCTTAGAGAGTTATCTCAGCGCAGCAGCAATACAGGCATGGTGGCTGTTCGAAGCATCGTCGTAGTCGTGCTTCCTACCAAAAACTGCCTGATGCGTGAATGCCCATAGGCACCCATGACCAGCAGATCAATGCCGTGCTCTGTCTGATAATCGTGCAGAGCCGACTCCACCTCACCTTGTCTGATTTCAGCTTGGACTAGGAAGCCAGCCGAGAGAAGCATGCTTTGTGCTTTTCCCAGTGCCTCGTGATTGCTCACCGAATCTGCACCGACCGTAACAAGATGAATGGGCAAGTCTTTGCAAAGCGAACTGGCGGCAAACATTTGGATGGTTTTGTAGGCTGTGGAGCTGCCGTCAAATGCGAGCATCACCTTTTCGGGCTTTTTATAGCTGTTGGCTGTGATCAGGATAGGCCGGTGAATTGTTCGCACTACAGCTTCTATCTGGCTGCCAAGGCTGTGCGCGTTGCGTGAGTTGTCTTCACCCACTCTTCCTATCACCAACAGTCGAATATCCTCCTGAAGGTCGCTCAGACTTTCTACCAAGTGTCCGTGGCGCTGCTTCAGCTCAGGAAACGCAGCGCCGGAAATGACCGTTCGCTCCCTGGCCTTTTCCAGCATGTGTTGGCCCTGTTCCAGAGCGAGTCTGGCGCGTTGGGCATCCAATGTAGCCAGCTCCTCCAGCAGATGCTCTCGACTGCCGAGACCAATATTTCCACTTAGGTCAGCTGCTGCTGGGTATTTCTCTTCATCCAATACGTGAAGCAAGGTAAGAGGCGCGTTGAGTCGCTGCGACGCCCATGCTGCGTAGTCGCAGACCGCCAATGAGGATTGTGAGTTATCAATACATGCCATTACGTGGGTCATTGTCGATCTCCTTAGTGGCTCATGAGCTTGTCGATGGCGCCAGGTTTGTCATGCACGCCAAAGCGGTCAACGATTGTGGCGCTGGCCTCATTTAGACCCAGCACTTCAACCTCGGCGCCCTCGCGACGGAACTTGATTACCACTTTATCCAGCGCGGCGACGGCGGTGATATCCCAGAAATGCGCCTGTGTCAGATCGATGGTGACCTTGTTGAGCGCTTCCTTGAAGTCAAAAACTTCGGTGAACTTGTCTGCCGAGCTGAAGAACACCTGGCCTACCACGCGGTAAGTCCGATGCGACTCCGTCTCTTCAAGACTGCTCTTGATATCGAGGTAATGTCCGACCTTGTTCGCAAAGAACAACGAAGCCAGCAGTACGCCGACCAACACGCCGTAAGCCAGATTATGCGTTGCCACGACCACCACAACGGTCGCGACCATGACGAGGTTGGTCGACAGTGGGTGCTCTTTCAGATTGCGCAAGGAATCCCAGCTAAAGGTGCCGATGGATACCATGATCATCACAGCAACCAATGCAGCCATCGGGATCTTGGAGAGCCATTCGCCGAGGAAAACGACCATCAGCAGCAAGAAAATGCCCGCGCACAATGTGGAGAGACGGGTACGTCCACCGGATTTCACGTTGATGATCGACTGGCCGATCATGGCGCAGCCTGCCATACCGCCGAGCATCCCGGCAGCGATGTTGGCAATGCCTTGACCCTTGCATTCACGGTTTTTGTTGCTGGTGGTATCGGTCAAATCGTCGACGATGGTCGCGGTCATCATGGACTCAAGCAGACCTACTACGGCCAAGGCGGCTGAGTACGGGAAGATGATGCGCAGAGTTTCAACGTTCAGCGGGACTTCAGGCCACAGGAAAATCGGCAGCGTGTCCGGCAGTTCGCCCATGTCACCCACAGTGCGGATATCCAGACCGAGGTAAATAGCAATGGCCGTCAGGGCCAGGATGCACACCAGCGGCGAGGGAATCAGCTTGCCGATCTTCGGTACATACGGAAACAGATAGATTATTCCGAGGCCCACTACGGTCATGGCGTAAACGTGCCAGGTCACGTTGGTCAATTCAGGTAACTGCGCCATGAAAATCAGAATCGCCAATGCATTCACAAAGCCTGTGACTACCGAGCGCGAAACAAAGCGCATCAGAGAGCCCAGTTTCAGGTATCCAGCGAGGATTTGAAGCGCCCCGCAGAGCAAGGTGGCTGCCAGCAAATACTGAAGCCCGTGATCTTTTACCAGGGTGACCATCAGCAGTGCCATCGCACCGGTAGCTGCCGAGATCATGCCGGGTCGACCGCCGACGAAGGCGATGACAGCACAGATACAGAAGGAGGCGTAGAGACCGACCTTGGGGTCGACGCCGGCAATGATAGAGAAAGCAATGGCCTCCGGGATCAGCGCGAGCGCGACCACGATCCCCGCGAGCACGTCTCCACGGACGTTGGAAAACCACGTTTGTTTGAGCGATTGCAGCATCAGAATATCCAAGGCAATGCACCACACGCACACCAGGCAGATGGCGAGCGCGTCGATACGAATTCAAGTTGTGAGGATTATTTGGCTGTGTGCCTTGGGTGTAAAAACCGGGCATACAGCAGTACGCGACCGCGAGCGAAACTAGCGGAAGCGAGATGTTGCGAGGGGGCGTAGCGCTAAGGCGGCGTAGGCTGCCAGTAGATCGTTTGGAGTACAGTCATGCTGGTGTTCCTGTAGCTCAAGAGGTATGGCTGAGCGATAAAGTATACAGTGAAGATATCGTCAAATGCGACCTGCTGCCTCGTTTGGGTCAGTTCTTCCAGCCGTGCTGATCTCCCTAGGGCAAGTCTTTCTAGATTAAACCGCGACGAACTCCGCTGTCAGGCAGTGTACACATGGTGGAGAGATCAATTCAGATCCTCCTGGGGTCGATAGAGAAATCGGAAAAAATCGTACGCTAAGCATTCGGCCTGTCAGGTTGAGGCCATAGAGATTGACGCCTTGGCGTCAGAAAATGCAGAAAGCGGCCCTAGTCTGACGCGGTGCCAGTGAACCGCCTGACGCCGAGTTGAAGCCGTAAACTCAGCAACCTTCGATCAACTCGCCGAACAGTTCCTTAACCTTTGCACGTGCCTCGACCAGCGCAACTTGGCCTTGCTCAGTGATCTCATAGACACGCCGTTCACGTCGCCCGGTGCGTTCGTGGCGTGAGGTCAAATAGCCCTTCTTTTCCAGCCCGTGCAGCATTGGGTATACCGTCCCGGCGCTCAGCTCGTAGCCGTGTCGTTGCAGTTCTTCGATGATTCCCAGTCCGAAGACGGGCTTCTCGGCTGCATGGTGAAGTATGTGCAGGCGGATCAACCCGCCGTACAGGTCTTTATCTGTCATTTTTCGTGCCTCACAGCGCGATACTCAACAGCCAACCCGCTGCACCGCTGCCGACGACAACTAGCCACGGCGGGAGCTTCCAGAACATCAGTGCGACAAGGGCGACCAGGGCCAAGACAAAGTCTTGCGGCTGAAATATGGCGCTAGTCCATACAGGGTGATAGAACGCGGCCAGCAGCAGGCCAACCACCGCCGCATTGACCCCAGCCAGCGCGGCTTGCATGCCTGTATTGCGACGCAGGCGCTCCCAAAATGGCATGGCTCCCACAACCAGCAGAAAAGAGGGTGCGAAGATAGCCAGTAGGCACACAATACCGCCGACCCAGCCAGAGGGAGCGGTGCTCATCGAAGCACCAAGGAACGCGGCGAATGTGAACAATGGGCCGGGCACCGCTTGAGCCGCCCCGTACCCCGCGAGGAAGGATTCATTACTGACCCAGCCGGAGGACACCACTTCGGCTTGCAGCAGCGGCAACACAACGTGGCCACCACCGAACACTAGTGACCCCACACGATAGAAGGCGTCCACTACCACCATCGTTGGACTTGGCAGCAATTTTGCCAAGATCGGTAGGCCAATCAGCAGGGCAAAAAATAACGATAGCCAAAGTGCGCCGGCCCGGTGACTGACCGTGATAGGTAGTGGGTCGTGCTCAACAGTATGTGCTGGCTTGAACAATAGTCGGCCTATGATGCCTGCGGCAGCAATCACACCAAGCTGCCCCCACGCGGACGGTACGAGCAGGACAGCACAGGCGGCAATCGCCATTATTGTGACTCTCAGCCCATCCGTACACAGGTTGCGCGCCATGCCCCATACCGCTTGGGCGACTACGGCAACGGCCACCACTTTTAGGCCATGCAACGCGCCCGGCGAAACGGAATCCCCATAGTTGGAAATGCCCAGCGCGAACAGGATTAAAGCTACGGCCGAAGGCAGCGTAAAGCCTGTCCAAGCAGCCAGCGCCCCGCTATATCCAGCCCGTGATAGCCCCAACGCTATGCCGACCTGGCTGCTTGCTGGGCCTGGAAGAAATTGGCACAGCGCCACTAAATCAGCATAGCTGCGTTCAGACAACCAGCGCCGTCGTGTGACGAACTCGTCACGGAAATAGCCTAAGTGCACGATGGGGCCGCCGAAGGAGGTCAATCCAAGTCGTAGAAAAATAAGAAAAACCGACCATGGGCTGCGGTCATCGGTGGAGGTATTAGTCATGCGTTGGCCTACCTGATTTTCCACAGATTAATCCATAATAATCGAACTTCGATAACGAAATTCGATTTTATAGCTGCCCAAAACGACTGGAGTACCGTGCAATTCGTACTGGGTGTCGCAATGCAAGTAATCGATGTTGTGCTAGCCGCTGGTTTTGTCTGCTAGCACAGTTCATTAGCAAAACACGCTTGGCCTTAGCGTACGATTTTTTCCGTTTTCTCTATTGCCCCCCTCCTGGTCACTCCGAATGCAAATAACTGGTCAAGAATGCAGCCGGCTGGTCAATAACGGCGCCAATGGGTGGTCAAGTTGCGCAATGGTTTTATCGAGTCGGATGCCTGGGAAGAGGGCTCTGAACGGAGCTAGTCGGGCTTACGTTGGTTTTTGGTTCCATTGCTCCCCAAACCCCTAACTAAGGCTGGCGGCGACAATAATGGAGATATTCGGGGCTTACGTTGCATTTTGAGGTCGCAAGTGCATGTGCGTAAATTGAAGCAAATTGCAAGGTTATGCCCAATAGGTAGCTAGCTTATTAATTTAACAAAAGTGCCGTGTGTCGTTCTGCAGGGCATGCTGTTCCCCAACCCTGGAAAACCTATCCTCTTTAACACGTCAAAGTCGATTGATAGGCTTGCTGCAACAGCTATCTGCCCGGTTGAAGTCGAAGATCGATGTATCTGTAGGGTTTGGAAATAAATGCGGGCGCCCACCGCACTCACGGCTCAGTTACCATTCTTTGTGCATCGCGGCCGCGCGGCTAGTTGGTAGCTGTTCTAAGCCTAGTCAGTGCCGCCCTTCGCCCCAAGCCCCATAGTCAGATTTGAGAAATGACAGTAGGCGATGCCGCAACGCGCTTCATCGACCTATGTAAAACGACTCCTTTATCGAAATAGTGCACTCATCGCTCTCCACGGCGATCCCTTCATCGCGAATTGCACCGCCCAAGACGATCTGCACTGAAATCAATACTTTCTGATGCCTCTTGATTAGAGATGCCAGCCATAATAATCTCATCGCCAACGCATACGGCGTTCGGCAGCCAACACACTCTCACTCACTACTGGAAGCTCAGACATGAAAACCATAGGCATTGAAAACTCGAAGTCCAGCGTACAGGCCCACTTAACGCTTGGAACCAAAACTATGGGGCTAGGTATCTATGGCGCGTACTTGGCTCTCGCTATTATTTACTTCTGGTTCGGCGGCATGAAATTTACCCACTACGAGGCCGAGGGCCTGGTTCCACTGGTGAGCAACAGCCCGCTTTTGGGATGGGTGTATAGCATTTTTTCGGTCGACATGTTCTCCAGCCTGCTCGGCATACTAGAGATTTCGATCGGCACTCTGATCGCAGGCCGCATGCTGTCGCCCAAACTATCCGTGGTAGGAGGCGCTCTGTCTGCAGGCCTGTTCTTCACAACCCTTAGCTTTATGTTTTCCACTCCGGGCGTCATTGAGCCTAGTTTAGGGTTTCCGGCGATTTCCGTTGCGCCAGGTCAGTTTCTGCTTAAAGACTTAGGGTTGCTTGCTGTTTCGATATTTGTGGCAGGCCATTCGCTGGTTGAACTGGAAAAACGTAAAATTAATGCATAATTTTTTCAATGGCTTAAGGCAGTAATGCCTTAGGCCTTTTTGCCATCATTTTCCCCCGCCAGATCTTTCAACCAGTCACGAGGGCTCAACCCCGTCTTGCGTCTAAATGCGCGAGACAGCGCCGAAGGACTTTCGTAGCCGACTTGAGCTGCAATCAGCGTAATCGAGCGCCCTTCTCGCATCAGCTTCTGAGCCAGGCTAACTCGCCAACTCAACAAATAATCAGCAGGCGTCTGTCCGATGACACTCTTGAAATGCACGGCATACGCAGCGCGTGACATATTTGACTCACTGGCCAGCTCTGCTATTGACCAGGCATGTTCCGGGGAGTTGTGCATCTGTAAAAGCGATCGGGCAAGCCGCATGTCGGCCAGTCCAGCCATCATTCCGGTGCGCAACTGGTGATGATCGAGCAGGTAACGGAGCAACAGAATGATTAGGAGCTCAAATAAGCGCTCAAGCGCGGCTTCCCTTCCACAATGCACATTTGCCGCCTCGGCAAACATCCACTCCAACGTGTCTGCCAGCATGGGCAGATCATCGAGTGCGAGCACCAAACAGTCCGGTAATGAAGCCGACAAAGGATTATCAATTCCGCCCTCAAACTCCATGGAAGCACACAACAACTTTGCGCCATCGGACTCACCCGCAAACAATTGATGCTTGGCGGGGCGTGGCATAAAAATCAAGCTAGGGCGAGTGAGCTGCAAATCCTTGCGATCGGGACCAAGCAACGTCACGCTGCCGGCCTGAAGCAGATGGATATAACCTCGCCGCTCGGCGCCATCGTAAGATGCAGAGCCGCATAGGTCGCCGTCATAGAACAGATTGGCCCGCACGCCGAACCGCGAGAGCAAATTAGACAAACGATCCATTGGCCGATCCTTGACGAGTCAGAACGCACAGACCATACCATCTGCGTTGTCGTTCAGTGCCTGTAGCGAACATGCCGGCGTAAATCAGCCAACGGATAAAGTGATCACTGAGCAGCTCAGCCTCCCTTTCCAGTTCGGCTGTTAAAAAAACAACACCGTTGTTTGAAAGCACCAGCAAATCAAGTGCTCACTCTTCTATTTTACAGTACCTGGCAACAGCACTTTGCGGTGCAGTCGATCAGATATCCGGAAGGTTGATCGTAAGCTTCAGCCTAGCGCTCTTCGAATTTAATGTCGTCGAGCTTCGGCCCAACCATTCCCCCGACCTACTCTTCCCTCCCCTAGAGACCCTAGCAGTCACTTGAATCGCGGCTGTCTGCGATAAGGTGTTGCTGGTAACTATTGCATCAGCGCCTGAAAACTCCACCTCGGCCGGCAGACTTGAGACCTTAAGTCGTATGGTAGCGAGAGGTACCTTGGAGCCCGATAGCGTCTGTACGAAAACGAACACACTGTCATCCAAAGCGACCTTTTCGAAAATTTCCGGGGAAATGTCCACCCGTACCTTGAGCGGTGTTGGTGGCAAGCCAGCAACATGGTTAATCGTCAAATTGTTGTTTTTTTCATCCGCTGAAAGACCGTTTCTTGCCTTTCCAATGGCCTGTACTAAAGCAGCGTGTGACGGATGGTCGGAACCCATCTCTGCTAATGCGTGATGCCAATATTTTAAAGCATCTTGGTAACGATGCTCTTCAAACGCAGCCAGACCTATGAGACTCAAGCTCTGGAGCTCACCCGGATTTCCATTTAAAGCTTCATCTGTCAGCGCCTTGATTGGCGGAGACCACATTTTGTTGTTAGAGAAATACAATGCTTTAGCCCACTCGCCTAATAACTCCGGTCGGCGACCGGCCAGTGACACCGTTCGTTCGAACATTCTAGCGGCATCGTCGGGCCTCCCTTGAGCCATGAATCGCCCCGGGTTTCCTAGACACTCTCCAGGCTCGCTGCGTAACGCTTTTCAAACTCTACCGGTGACAGCTGATTGTTGAAACTGTGGCGTCGTTTTGGGTTGTAAAACATCTCGATGTAATCG
>NZ_JAEKCY010000027.1:0-78314 GCF_016405475.1 Pseudomonas sp. MF6767
ACGCAGAGCGCCCAGGGCGGCATTCCCACGCAGAGCGTGGGAACGATCAGCAAACAGCGCGGGTTCTGATCCGGCTACTGCCTCAAGAACACTGGAGTTCCCATGTGGGCGCTGGCTTGCCTGCGATAGCGGCGTATCAGCCAGCCATTTGTTGCCTGACCCTCCGCTATCGCGGGCAAGCCCGGCTCACACTTGGGTTATGCGTCGTTTATCGAGGCTGTGGGCACTCCAACGCCTGGCCCACCATCCCCTTCGCCATCTCCACCCAACGCATCTCATCACTCCGTCCGATGCGTGGGCCTGGGCGTCGGACTTGCACGTCCGGTCACCAAGCATTCGATGACAGGGCGAGACTGGCTACCGAATCCGACGCAAACAAGGCACCTGAGCGCTGAATGGTCGGTAGGTCAAATCCGGCTATGAGTTAGGACCTTTCTGGTTTTCTTCTTTACTCATCCATCACGTTTTACTGCGACCTACCATTCTGTGTGTCATTCACGCACAGGGACAAAGAACATGCAGGAAAGCGACCTTCATACAGCGATCATGCGAAGCAAGTTGGAACTTGAATCAAATGGCATTGATCTGGGTTCCAGTTCAAGCATGGCGTTTCATGTGGGCAATACGATGACAAGCTGCCCGGCAGTCATGGTGTTGCCGAGTTTGCCAGGTTGGAGTCATGGCCCTCATTACCAGTTACTCAAGCCGATTCACGCTGACCCAGCTGTGCCCGATACGACGTTTGATGAACTCTGGAAATGTACACAGCAACACTACGGCCTCACGGCAGCCAGAGTGATCGCTGGCGCGGCGGGCATACCCATAAGCAAAATTGTGGTGGGTGCTTGGGTTCACGTCGGCTCCAGCAAAACCACGAACCTGGCTAGCCTGATCGGAATGCGCTTTTTCCCTCGTACGTTGATCAGGCAACCCACCATGGACAGAATGGCAAAGGCAACGTTTGGCACGGTGCGGGTATTCGGCATCATCGGGCGGGGCATGCCCTTCGTCGCTGCCGGGCTTGCAGTCTTTGACCTGGTCAGTATTGGTAAGTGTGCCTATGAGGCGAGAAATGGAAGGTAGCTTGGCAAGAGCCGACATCAGCGAAAAAGTGATCCAGCTATTCGTCGATATCATCGGTTTTATCGACCGAAGCGAAGTGACGGAGCACACCGATTTCATCCATGACTTCGACATCATTGATGACGACGTGACCTGCTTTGTCATGTAGATCAAGTGGCAGTTCAAGCTGCAAGCGACGCAGGAGGATTGGGATCACATCACGACCATCGAGCAGATAGTCGATTTGATCGTCCAGCGTTCGACTCTTCGGTGAGGCCACTGACGCCATCGCAGGCAAGCCAGCTCCCACAGTTGACCGCGTCGCTCGGGCAGTACGCGATCCCTGTGGGAACGATCGCTCAGCCAGCATTTTTGCCATTGGTGTCCAACTGCCCCAACGGCACCCGCCGCTCTATGGCGCTGGACAGAATAATCGAGGTCTTGCTGAAGCCGAACTTCGCTACCCGATTAATCAGGTTTTCCAACTCGGGCATCGAGCCCACCGCCGCTTGCATGATCACGCATGGGTCGCCCGTGACCCGGTGGCATTCGGTGAGTTCGGGTATCTCCGCCAGGGCGTCGTACACCTTTTGGCTGCCATGGTTGGTCAGCCGCAACTCGATCACGCATTGAATCGGCAAACCCACTTTGGATAAATCCACCTTGGCCTGGTAGCCGGTGATCACGCCGCTGGCCTCAAGCTTGGCCACGCGTTCGGCCACGGCGGGTGCGGAGAGGTTCACGGTGCGCGCCAGTTGCGCGTAGGAAGCACGGCCATCTTCAAGCAGGGCGCTGAGGAGCATGCGGTCGTATTTGTCCATGATAAGGCTCCGGTTGCGCATGGCTTTCGAAAACACGGTTTATAGCCTTGATAACCATGGTTTGAGAAGTGTATTGGCGTTTTAAACAGGTTTTGTAACTTAAGTTTATCCACCTTCGTTTCTAGAATAAGTCTCCCATTTCCTGCCATAGAGCCGCCCAATGCCTGGCCCACGTCGCTTTCCCTTACCGTTGATCGCCGCCTTTTTTGCGTTGTATGTGATCTGGGGTTCCACCTATCTGGTGATTCGTATCGGCGTGGAGTACTGGCCGCCGCTGTTGCTGGCGGGGATTAGGTTTTGCACGGCGGGGGTATTGATGTATGGCTTCCTCAGATGGCGCGGGGTGCCGGCGCCGACCTGGCCGCAGTGGAAGGCGGCCGGGATGATCGGCATTTTGTTGCTCACCGTGGGCAATGGTGGCGTCAGCGTGGCGGAACATATGGGCGTGTCGTCCGGCGTCGCGGCGCTGGCGGTGGCGACGGTGCCGCTGTTTACCTTGCTGTGTGGGTTTTTCTGGGGCGCGCGTAATACGCGGTTGGAATGGGCCGGGGTGCTGCTGGGGATCATCGGCATCGCCATGCTCAACATGGGCAGCACCTTGCAGTCGAGCCCACTGGGCGCGGTGTTGCTGTTGATGGCGGCGGCGTCCTGGGCCTTCGGCTCGGTGTGGAGCCGCCATTTGCCGCTGCCCCAAGGCGCCATGGCCAGCGCCGCGGAAATGCTCGTGGCCGGTGTGGCGCTGCTGATCGTCAGCGCGCTGTCCGGCGAGCACCTGCAGGCCATGCCGCCGCTGGAAGGCTGGCTGGCCCTGGCGTACCTCACGGTGTTCGGCTCGATCATCGCCTTCAACGCTTATATGTACCTGCTCAAGCACGTACGCCCGGCGGCGGCGACCAGCTACGCCTATGTGAACCCGGCCGTCGCCGTGTTGCTGGGGATTGTGTTCGTGGGTGAGAGCATCGGCCTGGAAGAAGCCTTGGCAATGCTGGTGATCATCAGCGCGGTGTTGCTGATCAGCCTGCCCCAATGGCGCAAGCCCAAACCCGAAATAAGGTAAACTGCCGCGCATTACGCCCTTGCGCTGAATTTTTCCTACGGTAACTACATGACTTTCGCCACCCTTGGCCTGATCGAACCCTTGCTGCGCGCCCTTGAGACGCTTGGCTACCAGACCCCGACGCCGGTGCAGGCGCAAGCCATTCCGGCAGTGCTGGCCGGTCGCGACCTGATGGCCGCGGCCCAGACCGGCACCGGCAAGACCGCAGGTTTCGCCTTGCCGCTGCTGCAACTGCTGACCATGGAAGGGCCGAAAGTCGCCGCCAACTCGGCGCGTGCGCTGATCCTGTGCCCCACCCGTGAACTGGCCGAGCAGGTTCATGCCAGCGTTGCCGAGTACGCCCAACACCTGCCGCTGACCACTTACGCGGTGTACGGCGGCGTGAGCATCAACCCGCAGATGATGAAGCTGCGCAAAGGCGTCGACATTCTGGTCGCCACCCCTGGCCGCCTGATCGACCTGTTCCGCCAGAACGCGCTGAAGCTCAACCAGTTGCAAACCCTGGTGCTGGATGAAGCCGACCGCATGCTCGACCTGGGCTTCTCCGAAGAGCTTGCCAACATTTATCGCATGCTGCCGAAAAAGCGCCAGACCCTGCTCTTTTCCGCGACCTTCTCCGATGACATTCGCCTGCTCGCCGGGCAGATGCTCAACGACCCGCTGAGCATCGAAGTCAGCCCGCGCAACGTTGCCGCCAACACCGTCAAGCAGTGGGTGGTGCCGGTGGACAAGAAGCGCAAGCCGGAGCTGTTTGTGCACCTGATGCGCAAGGGCCGTTGGAAGCAAGTGCTGGTGTTCGCCAAGACCCGCAACGGCGTGGATGCGCTGGTGGACAAGTTGCAGGGCCTGGGGATCAACGCCGACGGCATCCATGGCGACAAACCCCAAGCCACCCGCCAACGCGCACTGGACCGCTTCAAGGCCAGCGAAGTGCAGATCCTGGTGGCCACCGATGTGGCGGCCCGTGGCCTGGATATCGAAGACCTGCCGCTGGTGGTCAACTTCGACCTGCCGATCGTGGCCGAGGACTACATCCACCGTATCGGCCGTACCGGGCGTGCGGGCAACACCGGTGAGGCGATTTCCCTGGTGTGTGCCGATGAGGTGAACATGCTCTCGGCCATCGAGATGCTGACCCGTCAGACCCTCACCCGCAAGATGGAACCGGATTTCGAGCCGGAGCACCGCGTGCCGGACACCGATGCCAGCGGGCAGGTGGTGAAGAAACCGAAAAAGCCGAAGAAGCCGAAGGCGTCCGGCGGTGGCGGCAAGCGCAACCTGGGCAAGTGGGTGGACAGTGGGGAAGTAGCCCCGGCTGAGCCGTCGATCAAGCCGGTGCGCAAGGTGCCGGTGTTTAATACTGGGCCGCGTAAGAAGAAGTGATTGATCGTTCCCACGCGCGTGGGAACGCATCCTGTGACGCTCTGCGTCACGAACCTAAAGCGGGACGCAGAGCGTCCCTGGCGGCATCCCCACGCAGAGCGTGGGAACGATCAGCGTTGGAGCCATTCCAACATCCCCATCCCAGCCGCCCGGCCACTGGCAAAACACCCGGTCAGCAAATACCCACCGGTCGGCGCTTCCCAATCGAGCCTTTCCACTGCACAAAACACCCCAGGCAATGGCTTGAGCATTTGATCGTTCCCACGCTCCGCGTGGGAGCGCATCCTGTGACGCTCTGCGTCACGAACCTAAAGCGGGACGCAGAGCGTCCCTGGCGGCATCCCCACGCAGAGCGTGGGAACGATCAGCGTTGGAGCCATTCCAACATCCCCAGCCCAGCCGCCCGGCCACTGGCAAAACACCCGGTCAGCAAATACCCACCGGTCGGCGCTTCCCAATCGAGCATTTCCCCCGCACAAAACACCCCAGGCAACGGCTTGAGCATCAACCGCTCATCCAGCGCTTCAAACGGCACACCACCCGCCGTGCTGATCGCCTCATCCATCGGCCGCGTTTTCACCAACGTCAGCGGCAACGCCTTGATATCCACCGCCAATTGCGCCGGGTCGGTGAAGTGTTCAGCAGGCGTCAGCTCGCGCAACAACGCCGCTTTCACGCCATCCAACCCCAGCTGACTGTGCAAATGCTTGCTCATCGACCGCGAGCCACGGGGCTTGGCCAATGCGGCCTGCACCTTGTCCAGCGGCTTGCTGGGCAGCAAATCGATATGCACCGTGGCCGCACCGTCGCGGTTGATCGCTTCGCGAATCGGCGCCGATAAGGCGTAAATCAAGCTGCCTTCGATACCGGTGGCGGTGATCACGCATTCGCCCAGCCGAGGCTTGTCATCCCCCAGGCCAATGGCGACGTTTTTCAACGGCGCGCCAGCGAATTTGCTGACCATCAACTCGCTCCATGCCGACACTTCAAACCCGCAGTTGCTCGGTTGCAGCCTCACATAGGGCAGGCCTTTGCCTTCAAACAGGTTGAGCCATGCGCCGTCGGAGCCCAATCGCGACCAGCTGCCGCCGCCCAGGGCCAGCAGCACAGCGTCGCTGTGGACAACTTTTTCGCCGTCCGGGCTGTGGATAAGTAAATCGCCCTCGTCATTCCAACCCGTCCAACGATGCCGGGTGTGGATAACCACACCTTGCTCCCGCAGACGCTTGAGCCAGGCGCGCAAAAGTGGCGCGGCTTTCATATCGGTAGGAAATACGCGGCCGGAGGTGCCGACAAAGGTCTGGATACCCAGGCCATGGATCCATTCGCACAACGCCTCGGCGCCAAAGCTGCGCAGCAGCGGCGCCATGTGCGGCGCGCGTTCGGCGTAGCGCGACAGGAACGCCGGGTAAGCCTCGGAGTGGGTGATGTTCATGCCGCCCACGCCTGCCAGCAGGAACTTGCGCCCCACCGACGGCATGCCGTCGTACAGGTCCACGCGCACGCCAGCCTGGCTCAAGACTTCGGCGGCCATCAGCCCGGCGGGGCCGCCGCCGATAATGGAGACGTGGTGGGCAGAAGTCTGAGGCATGGGCAGGGCTACGGTGATGTGAATAGGCCGAGCATTCTACCCGACCACGACGCCGCTGCCTGATCAAAAAACGTACACTTTCCTACAGGCCATGCGGTCAAACGCTTGTAGCCGCTTACGCTCAAGTTATCCACAGGCCGTTCCACAGGCATTGTGGGTAACGCTCACACTTCAATGACAGCCTGATGACGTCCATACCCGCTGCGCGCTGTGGTGCAGGATGCCGTGGCGGCGGGCGAGGGCAGGGCGGTCCTTGCTATAGCCGCCACCGATCACGCCCATCACCGGTATGTCGCGGCCCAGGCAGTGGCGCATCACGCTTTCATCACGGGCGGCGACGCCTTCGTCTGTCAGCTTGAGGTAACCAAGGGCGTCGTCCTTGTGCACATCCACGCCGGCGTCGTACAGCACCAGGTCCGGCTGGTAGAGCGGCAGTAGGTAGTTGAGCGCGTCATCCACCACCTTGAGGTAGTCGGCATCGCCCATGCCCATGGGCAGCGGGATGTCCCAGTCGCTCTGGGCCTTGCGTGCCGGGAAGTTCTTTTCGCAGTGCAGCGACACGGTGATGGCGTCTGGCGTGTTGTGCAGGATGCGTGCGGTGCCGTCGCCCTGATGCACGTCGCAATCGAAGATCAGCACGCGATTGACCCGGCCGCTGGCCAGCAGGTAATGGCTGATCACCGCCAGGTCATTAAAAATACAAAAGCCCGCCGGATAGTCGTAGTGGGCGTGATGGGTGCCACCGGCCAAATGGCAGGCCAGGCCATGTTCAAGGGCCTGTTCGGCCGCCAGTATCGAGCCGCCCACCGCACGCACCGTGCGCCGGGCCAGGGCTTCGCTCCACGGCAGGCCGAGGCGGCGTTGGTCCTCGCGGGACAGTTCGCCGCTCATGTAGCGTTCGATATACCCAGGTTCATGGGCCAGGGCCAAAATGTCTGCCGGGCACAGCGGCGGGCGCAGCAATTGGCTGTCTTCGGTGAGGCCGCTGTCCACCAGGTGGTCACGCAACAGGCGAAACTTGTCCATGGGGAACCGGTGGTCCGCCGGGAACTCAGGGCTGTAGTCTTCGTGGTAGATCAATGGCAAGGGCATGGGATTTTCTGACGGGAACCTGCGACGGATCTTAACAGCGCTGTACACTCACGCACATGGCAAGGCAGGGGGACCCATGGAGCCGATACTGGAATTGGAAAGTGCACGCTTGGTGCTGCGCCAATGGCGCGACAGCGACCTGCCGGACTTTGCGCGCATGTGCGCCGACCCGCAGGTAATGCGTTACTTCCCGGCTCAATTGAGCCACTTGGAGAGCGCAGCGTTGATCGGCCGGATTCGCGGGCATTTTGCTGAATATGGCTTTGGGTTCTGGGCTTTGCAGCGCAAGGACACCGGTGAATTTATCGGCCTGACGGGCCTTGCGAATGTCAGCTTCGAAGCCGGCTTTACCCCTGCGGTGGAAATTGGCTGGCGCCTGGCCCGCGAACATTGGGGCCTGGGTTATGCCAGTGAGGCGGCCTGGACGGCGTTGCGCTGTGGTTTTGACCGCTTGCAACTGGACGAAATCCTGGCCTTCACCACTGAAGCCAATCTGCCCTCACAAAAAGTCATGCAGGCCATCGGTATGCATTACGATCCGCAGGCAGATTTTGAACACCCGAAAGTCGCAGCCGGTGACCCGCTGCGCCCTCACGTGTTGTACCGCATCACCCGCGCCCAATGGTTGGACACGCTGCACGGATAAGCAGGCGGTCATGCTCAACAGAAACCCGTAGGAGCGAGCTTGCTCGCGAAGAACGCAAGAGCGCTGCGGTAAACCAGAAGCGCTGCGTCATCGTTAACGACCTTCGCGAGCAAGCTCGCTCCTACAGGTAGATACCGTTTTGCTTTGAGGAGAGTTTCAATGAGCCAAGTATTGGAAGATCTGGTGGACTTGCTGACCCTGGAGCCGATCGAGGAAAACCTCTTTCGCGGCCGCAGCCAGGACCTGGGCTTTCGCCAACTGTTCGGCGGCCAAGTGCTCGGCCAGTCGCTGTCGGCGGCCAGCCAGACCGTAGAAGAAGCGCGGCATGTGCATTCCCTGCATGGTTATTTCCTGCGCCCTGGCGATGCCGCGTTGCCGGTGGTGTATTCGGTGGACCGCGTGCGCGACGGTGGCAGTTTCAGCACGCGTCGTGTCACCGCGATTCAAAAGGGCAATCCGATCTTCACCTGCACGACCTCGTTCCAGTACGACGAAGCAGGCTTCGAGCACCAGACCACCATGCCGGTGGTAGTGGGCCCGGAAAACCTGCCGTCGGAGCTGGAGCTGACCCAGCAACGTGCGCACCTGATCCCCGAGCACATGCGCGACAAGCTGCTGTGCCCCAAGCCCATCGAAGTGCGCCCGGTCACCGAAAAAGACCCGTTCAACCCGCAGCCGTCCGACCCGGTCAAGTACGTGTGGTTTCGTGCCGACGGTGCCTTGGCGGACACCCCGGCGCTGCATAAGTACCTGTTGGCCTACGCCTCGGACTTCGGCCTGCTGACCACCTCGCTGCTGCCCCATGGCAAGACCGTGTGGCAGAAAGACATGCAGGTCGCCAGCCTCGATCACGCGCTGTGGTTCCACGCCGACCTGCGTGCCGATGACTGGTTGCTGTACGCCATGGACAGCCCGTGGGCCGGCAATTCTCGGGGTTTCTCCCGGGGCAGTGTGTACAACCGCGCCGGGCAACTGGTGGCGTCGGTGACCCAGGAAGGTTTGATCCGCCATCGCAAGGATTGGGCATGAGCCTCGGCGACGTGAAGCACTGGGTGTTCGACATGGATGGCACCCTCACGGTGGCGGTGCATGATTTTGCCGCTATCCGCGTGGCGCTGGACATTCCACCTGAAGACGACATCCTCACGCACCTGGCGGCCTTGCCGGCGCCGGTTGCAGCGGCCAAGCACGCCTGGTTGCTGGAGCACGAGCGTGAGCTGGCCCTGGGTTCGGTGGCGGCGCAAGGCGCGGTGGAACTGGTACGCGAATTGGCCGGGCGCGGTTATCGCTTGGGGATCCTGACCCGTAATGCGCGGGAGCTGGCCCATATCACCCTGGAGGCGATAGGCCTGGCGGACTGCTTTGCCATTGAGGACGTGCTGGGGCGCGATGATGCGCCGCACAAGCCGGATCCCGGTGGGTTGCTGAAACTGGCGGCGGCTTGGGACGTAGCACCCCGCGAAATGGTGATGGTGGGGGATTATCGCTTTGACCTGGATTGTGGCCGGGCAGCGGGCACCAAGACGGTGTTGGTGAACTTGCCGGAGAACCCTTGGCCGGAGTTGGCGGATTGGCATGCCGAGGATTGTGCGGCGCTGCGCCGAATGATCTAAGCCGGGCGACAGAGAGCAAATGTGGGAGCTGGCTTGCCTGCGATAGCGGTGGGTCAGCTGACACTTTATCAACTGACAGTCCGTCATCGCAGGCAAGCCAGCTCCCACATTTTGATGGGGTTCCTTCAGGTGCTACTGAGCGAACAGTACCTTTTCTCCCTCTGGCGAGGTAAACATCTTATCCCCGTCATGCCCCACCCCCGGCACTTCTACCAGCCGGTGGCCCAACTGCGGATGCCGCTGCTTGAGGTAGTCAAAGTAGTTGTGGCCACGAAGCAGCCGATACGCACCCTGGGTTTCGGCTTCGCAGCTTTTATCCAATGCCGGGTGGTTGGGGTCGGTGTCCTGCTGGCCCAACAGGTAAGTGATGTCGCGTGAGACGTAGTCTTGTTCCAGTTGCTGGGCACCTCGGTCACCCACGTAATCCGGCAGGTTTTGCATGCCGTACTTCCAGTCGTTGAAGCCTGGGCAATTGGCGATGTCGAACTTCACCGGGCGTTGCGGACTGAAATACGCATAGGACGACGGGTTAGCCACCACATACCGCAGGCGGATGCCCTCGGAATTCAGCAATGGGTGGTCGTGGCCGGTGAGGGCGAAGCGCTGCACCACTTGGCCGCCACCGGAATGCCCGGCGACCACGATTTCTTTCAGTGCCGGGAACAGTTTGCGGTTGCCCAAGTGCTTGATGATCTGGTCCAGAGTGCCATAAGAGCTGATCTGCCCTGGGCCGGTGGACGCTTCGCCGGCCATCCAGTCGTTACCCTTCCAACGCAATACCTCGTGGCCCAGGTGGTTGCGCTTCACGTCGGCTTGATTGAGAAACTGCGGCGCGATCACCAGCGTACTGCCGCCCACCCCGGCATGCTCGGCGGCGTCGATGCCGCTTTGCAGGTAGGTTTGTGCATTGCGCAGGCGGCCATGCACGATGATCAATGCGCGTGTGACCTTGGGCAGTGGTTGGCGCCAATCCTGGCTCAGGCCCAGGCTGAGGTCTCCGGCCTCCAGATGAAGGCGATCGGGGCTGACCACCTTGACGCCGTGTTCAGCCGCGAAGGTGCAACAGGACACGAGCACACCCAGCAGTAACCCCAACCGTTTGATCATTTAGAGACTCTTGGCCGCGAAGGTATCGCATTGAGTGATCTGGCCCTGGGCGAAGCCGGTCTTGAACCAGCGTACGCGCTGGGCCGAGGTGCCGTGGGTGAACGAGTCTGGTACCACGCGCCCCTGGCCCTGTTGCTGCAAGCGGTCATCGCCGATGGCATTGGCTGCGTTCAGGGCCTCTTCGATATCACCGGGTTCCAGCCAGTTCAGGCGTTTTTGCGCATGGTTGGCCCACACGCCGGCAAAGCAATCGGCTTGCAGTTCCTGGCGAACCAGCAGGCCACCGTCGCCTTCCATCTGCCGACCCTGTTGGCGCGCTGCCTGGATCTTGGACGAGATGCCCAGCAACGTTTGTACGTGGTGCCCGATTTCGTGGGCGATCACGTAGGCCTGGGCGAAATCACCGGCGGCCTGGAAGCGTTGCGACATTTCCCGGAAAAAATCCAGGTCCAGGTACACCTGCTGGTCAGCCGGGCAGTAGAACGGGCCGCTGGCCGAGGTGGCGCCACCACAGGCTGAGTTCACCCGGCCACGGAACAGGATCAGTTTCGGGTTCTTATAGGCCAACCCATTTTCCTGGAACACCTGGCCCCAGGTGTCTTCGGTATCGCCCAGCACGGCGCGCACAAAGTCGGCTTGCTCATCGTTGGCTGGCGGCGCTTGACGCGGCTGGGTGCTGACCGACGGCGCCTGTTCCATCTGGCCGGTCAATTGGCCAAGAATCTGCATCGGGTCCTGGCCGGTCAGCCAGCCAATGCCGACGATCAGCACGATGGCCGTGAGGCTCAGGCCCTTGCCGCCGCCGAAGCGCATACCGCCACCGCCGCCGCCACTGTCGTTACGGGCATCCACCACGTTGTCGCTGCGTCGGCCTTTTTTCCATAGCATGGGAGCAATCCTCTGTGTGCTAACCGTGATTGATTATGGCCGGTATTAACGGCAATAGCCTTCGCCAGTGGCAACGATCAGGCAGTCTTTTTTATCCGCCAGCCACTTCAAACCGGTGGCGGCGCCATCGCCAGCGCGCAACAGCTGCGGGCCGTCGGGGCGGGTGAAGGCGATGCCGTCTTCAGCGGCCTCACCTTTGAAGGTGCCGGCGTCATCGGCGTCCAGGCCATATTGCATGGTGAGAAGGTAGTGGCCGCGGCCAATGCTGTCGTCCTTGGCGATGGTCAGGTGCAAGCCTTCGACGCCGACCCACTTGCCGACCCATTTATCGGTGGGCGGGGTTTCGGGCACCAGAGTCGCTTGCACGGAGGCGGGCGCGGGCTTGGGGGCTTCTTTCGGGGTTTTATCGCAGGCGGCGAGCAGGGCGAGGGCAGACAGGGCAAAGAGGATTTTTTTCATAGCGGCAAGGCCTTGGTTAAAAAGTGTGCAACGCCGGGGCGAGCGTGCAGCGTTGGACTCGGATCCATCGATTTAGTGCGCTGTTCGCCCAGTGTTTGGTTATGCTCTTGGGGCAGACTCCGGCCCGGCTGCTAGATTACCGGGTTGAGCGCGACTTGGTTCAGCGCTCAGCGTCCCGCTCGCCACACAAGAGAATTCAATGACTGTCAGTACCCCGCTCTCCGGCGTCAACCATCCGTTCAAAGGCATCCTGCTGATTGTGCTGGCGACGTTCGTGTTCTCCAGCCACGACGCCTTGTCCAAATACCTGGCCGGGTTTTACCCGATCGTGATGGTGGTGTGGGCGCGGTACATGGTGCACACCTTGCTGATGGCCGGGATCTTCCTGCCGCAATCGGGCTTGCGCGTGTTGCGCAGCAAGCGGCCGGGCATGCAGGTGGTGCGGGCGTTATGCCTGTTGGGCACCAGCCTGTTCTTCACCACAGCGCTGCATTACATCCCGTTGGCCGAAGCTACAGCGGTTAACTTCCTTGCGCCGATCCTGGTGACGGCGCTGTCGGTGCCGTTGCTCGGTGAGCACGTGACCCGTGGCCAGTGGCTGGCGGTGATCTGCGGGTTTATCGGCGTGGTGATCATTATCCACCCCGGCGGCGAGCTGTTTACCCCGGCGGTACTGCTGCCGCTGTGCTCGGCGCTGTTCTTCTGCTTCTACCAGTTGCTCACGCGCATCCTCAGCCAATACGACAGCCCGACTACCAGCAACTTCTTCGCCGGCCTGTGCAACACCTTGGTGATGAGTGCGATGGTGCCGTTCTTCTGGCAAGTGCCGACGTTGTGGCACGCGGTGATGATGCTGGCGCTGGGCACCTGCGGGATGACCGCGCACCTGATGCTCACCCAGGCGTTCCGCTTCGCGGCGCCGGCCTTGCTGGCGCCGTTTGGCTATTGCCAGATCGTGTTTGCGGGGTTGTTGGGCTGGCTGGTGTTCAGCCATACCCCCGATATGACCACGGTGGTGGGTATCGGGGTGATCTGCATGAGCGGGTTGGCCGCTGCCTGGCAGCAGCGGCGGCGTTAGTTAAACGTCTACCGTGGGGATCTTGCGCGGCGCCATGAAGTACATCCACACCAGTGCGATGAAGTACATCGCCGGGATCAGGGTGAACAACACCGTGTAGTTGTTGTTGGTCACCGTGAGGATATGGCCGACGATCTGGGTCATGAACATGCCGCCGATGGCCGCGCACATGCCGCCGAAACCGAACACCGTGCTCATCATGTGCTTGGGCGTGTAGTCCATCACCAGGCTCCAGATGTTGGCGGTCCAGGCCTGATGCGCGCCGATGGCCAGGGAGATGGCGAACACCGCGACCCACAGCTGGCTGGAGCCGGCCGCCATGATTACGCCGACGATGCAGCAGGCGAACAGCAACATCGACAACAGCCGCGCCTTGATCGAGTTCATCCCACGGCCGATCAGGAATGACGACAGGATCCCGCCGCCCACGCTGCCAAAGTCGGCGGTGAGGTAAATGATGATCAGCGGAATGCCCATCTGGGTCACGTTGATGCCCAGGTTGTATTGCTGGTTCAAGAACGGCGGCAGCCAATACAGGTAGAACCAGAACACCGGCGCAGTGAGCGAGTAGGCAAGGGCGAAGGCCCAGGTGCCGCGCATGCGCAGGATGCGGCTGAACGGCACGCGGGGTTGTTCCGGCTCGACTTCCTGTTGCACGTAGTCCAGTTCGGATTGTTTAACGGTGGGGTGGTCTTCCGGGTTGTAGTACTTCAAGCCCCAGAGCACCAGCCAGATACCGCCGAGTGCCGACATGCACAGGAACGCTGCCTGCCAGCCCCACACGTGCAGGATCAACGGCAGCAGCATGGGCGTCATCATCGCGCCGACGTTGGTGCCGGCGTTGAAGATGCCGGTGGCCACTGCCCGTTCACCCGCCGGGAACCACAAGCGTGTGGTCTTGACGCAGGCCGGGTAGTTGGCGGCTTCGGTCAGCCCGAGGACAAACCGGCAGACCATAAAGCCGACCGCCGAGGTGGCCAGGCCATGAGCGCCGGTGGCCAGGCTCCATAGCAGCACGGCGCAGAAGAACACGCGCTTGACGCCAACCCGGTCAATCAGGCGGCCTTGCAGCACAAAGCCGATGGCGTAGCCGACCTGGAACCAGAAGTTGATGTTGGCGTAGTCCATCGCCGTCCAGCTCATTTCCTTGGCGAGGATCGGTTGCATCACGCCCAGGGCGGCGCGGTCGATGTAGTTCAAGGTGGTGGCAAAGAACACCAGGGCCAGCATGCCCCAGCGCGTTTTACCCACGGCCAGGGCACCGCGGATCTTGTCGCCGATGCCGGCGTGCGGGTTGCCCGGGCGCGCGGCCAGGGCTGAATTTTGCAGAGGCATGAGGTTTGTACCCGTTTTTTGAAATTCTTATGGTGTGTTCTGGGTCTTTGTTGCGTGAGCGAATTGCCCGGTCGATGGTGCGCAGTGGTTAAAAAGTCGTCAATTCGCCAAAGAGGCTTAGTGTTCGATAATCGCACCAAAAACTAACCGGTTCGTACATTTTAATTGCTGCCTGTAGGCTGGGGGCGAATAATTTGCCACAAACAACAATTGCCGGGAGTCTTCCATGCAACGTTCTATTGCCACTGTGTCCTTGAGCGGCACCCTGCCGGAAAAACTCGAAGCCATCGCCGCCGCCGGGTTTGATGGGGTGGAGATCTTTGAGAACGACTTGTTGTATTACGACGGCAGCCCTCGGGAAGTCCGGCAGATGTGCGCCGACCTCGGCATCGCCATCACCCTGTTCCAGCCGTTTCGCGACTTCGAAGGCTGCCGCCGTGATCGCCTGGCACGCAATCTGGAGCGTGCCGAACGCAAGTTTGACTTGATGCAGGAGCTGGGCACCGATCTGGTATTGGTGTGCAGCAACGCCTCGGCCGACAGCGTGGGCGACGAACGCATTCTGCTCGATGACCTGAGCCTGCTGGCCGAACATGCGGGCAAGCGCGGCCTGCGCATCGGCTATGAAGCGTTGGCCTGGGGCAAGCATGTGAACACCTGGCAACAGGTGTGGAACCTGGTGCGCCAGGTCGATCACCCAAGCCTGGGCGTGTTGCTCGACAGCTTTCACACCTTGTCGCTCAAGGGCGACCCGAGTGGCATCGCGCAGATCCCCGGCGACAAAATTTTCTTTGTGCAAATGGCCGACGCGCCGATCCTGGCCATGGATGTGCTGGAGTGGAGCCGGCATTTCCGCTGCTTCCCAGGCCAGGGCGAATTTGACCTGGCGGGCTTTCTCGCGCCGATCATCCAGAGTGGCTACACCGGGCCGTTGTCCCTGGAAATTTTCAATGACGGTTTCCGCGCTGCGCCGACCCGCGCGAATGCGGCGGATGGCTTGCGGTCACTGTTGTACCTGGAAGAAAAAACCCGCCAGCGCCTGGCGCAAGAAGCCCCCGCTGCGCACGTGGATATCCTGTTTGAAACTCCGGCGGCCAGCGAATACGACGGTATCGAGTTTCTTGAATTTGCCGTGGATGAGAGCCTCGGCGCCAAACTGACCCACTGGTTGGAGCGCCTGGGTTTCGCCAGGGCCGGCCAGCATCGCTCCAAGAATGTGAGCCTGTTGCGCCAGGGGGACATCAACCTGATCCTCAACTGCGAACCCTATTCCTTCGCCCACAACTTTTTCGAGGCCCACGGCTCGTCGCTGTGCGCCACGGCAATTCGGGTCAAGGACAGTGCCAAGGCCCTGGAGCGGGCGGTGGCCTACAAGGGCCAGCCTTATCGCGGCCTGGTCGGCCCCAACGAGCTGGAATTGGCCGCCGTGCGTGCACCGGATGGCAGCCTGATTTACCTGGTCGACCCCAGCGAAGGCGGGCTGTACGACACCGATTTCAACCTGCAAACGGCCGCACCCGCTAGCGGCGGCTTGTTGCGCATCGACCACATGGCCATGGCCTTGCCGGCCGACAGCCTCGACAGTTGGGTATTGTTTTATAAGAGCCTGCTGGATTTTGAAGCCGACGATGAAGTGGTGCTGCCCGACCCTTACGGCCTGGTGAAAAGCCGTGCGTTGCGTAGCCGCTGCAGCTCGATCCGTCTGCCGCTGAACATCTCCGAAAACCGCAACACCGCGATTTCCCACGCGCTCTCCAGCTATCGCGGTTCGGGCGTGCACCACATTGCCTTCGATTGCGCGGATATTTTCGCCGAGGTACGCCGGGCCAAAGAAGCCGGTGTGCCGTTGCTGGATATCCCGCTCAACTATTACGACGACCTGGCGGCACGCTTCGATTTCGACGATGAGTTCCTCAGTGAGTTGGCGTATTACAACGTGCTGTACGACCGCGACGCCCAGGGCGGTGAGTTGTTTCATGTGTACACCGAGGCGTTCGAGGGGCGGTTTTTCTTCGAGATCATCCAGCGCAAGAATGGCTATGCCGGCTATGGCGCTGCCAACGTGGCGGTGCGTCTGGCGGCGATGGCCAAGTCGCGCAGTGGGGCGGTACGCCAGGCTCGGCTATAACCGCAAGGCAGGTGCTTCCTTCGGGGAGCGCCGCGGCCCATAATCAGCGCCTGCACAACAATGGCCGTGAGCGCACCATGACCTCGAGTCCCGATCTCCCCGCGGTAGCTGACGCACCGCGCAAGAGTCGCAAGAACAATCCGGAAAAGACCCGGGAGAATATTCTCCAGGAAGCCATTGTCGAGTTTGTTCAACAGGGCCTGGCCGGCGCTCGCGTAGACGCCATCGCCGAGCGCATCCATACCTCCAAGCGCATGATCTATTACTACTTCGGCAGCAAGGAGCAGCTATACGTCGAGGTGCTGGAGAAGCTCTACGGTGATATCCGCAACACTGAAACGCGCATGAACCTCACCGCCCTGGAGCCGCGTGAGGCGATCCGCCGGTTGGTGGAATTTACCTTCGATCACCACGACCAGAATGTGGATTTCGTGCGCATCGTCAGCATCGAAAATATCCACAACGCCGAGTACGTCAAGCGCACCGACACCATCAAGGCGATGAACAGCAAAATCCTGGAAGGGTTGGGGGAGACCCTGCGCCGCGGGGCTGAGTTGGGGCTGTTTCGCGAAGGGCTGGAGCCGCTGGATGTGCACTTGCTGATCAACTCGTTCAGTTTCTACCGGGTGTCCAACCGGCACACGTTCAGCGAGATTTTCCAGATCGAACTGTCGGATGAGGCGATCAAGCAGCGCCATCGGGAGATGATTTGCGAGTCGGTGTTGCGCTACCTGCAAGCCTGAGAACTGATCGTTCCCACGCTCTGCGTGGGAATGCCGACATGGACGCTCTGCGTCTGCTGTCAAAGTCGTGACGCGGAGCGTCACGTGAGGCGTTTCCACGCAGAGCGTGGGAACGATCATGATGGGGTTGCATCCCTAGATATTCATGCTCTGGAAGTGCGCCAGCATCCTGTCTGCATCCGCCACTTCGCCGCTGAACAACTCAAACGCCTTCACCGCCTGAAACACCGCCATATTGCCGCCATCCAGGGTACGGCAACCCAAGGCGCGCGCGTCGCGCAGCAGTTGGGTTTCCAGCGGGAAGTACACAATTTCCGCCACCCACAATTCAGCCCGCAACAACGCCGCAGGCACAGGCGTGCCGGGCAGCTTGGCCATGCCCATCGGCGTGGTGTTCACCAGGCCATCGGCCTCGGCCATGGCGCTTTCCAAGTGGCTGCCGACCTGAGCGCGACCGACGCCGAACTGCTGGGCAAGGCTATCAACAAGGTTCTGGGCGCGAGTGCGGTCGACATCGAAGATGCTCAAGTGCTCCACGCCTTCTGCCAACAGTGCATGGGCCACTGCCGCGCCCGCACCACCGGCGCCCATCTGCACCACGCGTTGGCGCGGTACGTTGTGCAAGTTGCGCCGAAAACCTTCGGCGAACCCCAGGCAGTCGGTGTTATGACCGATGCGTTTGCCGCCCTTGAACACCACGGTGTTGACCGCACCTATACCCCTGGCCTCATCGGAGAGCTCATCGAGCAACGGCAGAATCGCCTGCTTGCACGGGTAAGTAATGTTCAAACCGGTGAAGTGCATCAGCTCGGCGGCCCGTAGTAATTCCGGCAGGGCGTTGAGGTCCAGGTGCAGCGGCTCCAGGTCGATCAGGCGATACAGGTAGCGCAAGCCCTGGGCGTCGCCTTCCTGCTCATGCAGTGCCGGTGTGCGTGAGGCCTGGATGCCGGCGCCGATCAGGCCAGCGAGAATGCGTGGTTTCATCACGTGCGTCCCTTCAGCGTCAGGCTGAAATGTTTCAGTGCCAGGTGGTAGCCATGGCTGCCAAACCCGGCCAGCACGGCCTGGGCGATCGGTGACACAAACGAGTGATGACGAAAGGCTTCACGGGCATGCACGTTGGATAAATGCACTTCGATCACCGGCACTTCACTGGCCACCAGGGCATCGCGGATCGCGACCGAAGTGTGAGTCCAGGCGGCCGGGTTGATCACAATACCCGCGCAGCGGTTGCGGGCGCCGTGGATCCAGTCGAGCAATTCGCCCTCGTGGTTGGTCTGGCGAAACTCGATCTTCAGCCCGAGCTTGTCGGCGCTGCGACCACACAGGGCGGCAATGTCGGCCAGGGTTTCATGGCCATAAGTGGCAGGCTCGCGGGTGCCGAGCAGGTTGAGATTGGGGCCGTTGAGCACCAGCACAATGGGCGGCATAGAGGCTTCTCCACAGTTCTTATTGGTTGTGGAGTCAAAATGTACTGGTTGGTTAATTTGGTCAATGGATGGCTGCGGATCTGTTCGGTGATCGAACGTTTAATCAATGCAATTGCTGGATCACCGGCTGATGTGCATTCGGTTGAAGTATTGCGCGAGGTTGCTGAACGAGGCGGACTTTCGAGCATTGGCCGGGTCGTTCCAGTCGTTGGCATCACTGGTTACAACCCGGCATTCGCCGGTTTTTTTGTGGTTACTAATCTGTGAATCAGCTTCGGGAATAGGAGCCGGTTGTCGGGTGTGCAGAGGGAAATTGTTACCTGACGGAAAATAACCTAACGGATGGGTTACGATGAGAGTAGGTGCTTACAAAGGCTATGTCATTTCGGTGTTTATCAGGGATGAGCATTGCCCGCCCCATGTGCATGTCAGGGGCAAGGGATGGGATGCGCGGTTTCGTTTCAGTTTCCTGGATGGGGAAGTTGAGTTGTGGGATGTAGAGCCTGAACGGAGGCGGCCACCCACAGCACTTCTGAAGGAGATACGCGTGGCGATCATGCAGCGGCACTACTTGGCGCGGGCACGCAGGATCTGGTGGGAAAAACTGCAGACGGTTTGCCTGGAGAATCATTCCTGGAATTGGGACGCTGGTGAGTTGGTTCCAGGATTGGTCATTCGACACGGCGTCTATGTCATCGCCAGCGCCAGGCACGATGTCATAGCGCAACGGACTATTTTGAATCTGGTAAGAGCGCCAGATTGCGTGGGGATTAATTTATGAAAATCATAAAAGCCAAAGTCACACCTTATGTACCTCTCACTGAAGCCGACGTTGACAAGGCAATCGCCCGAGGACGCAGGTTGAAACGCCTGTACGCCAACGCCAGTAACGTACGTTATGAAAACGATTGCCTCTCCATTGGCTTCAGCGATGGCAGCCGCGTTGTGTTGCCGGTGGCTGGCCTGCCGGAGTTCGAAGGGTTTTCAGAGAAGGATTTCCAGCAACTGGAAGTGACGTTCGGTGGCAAGGCGATTAGCTGTGAAGCGCAGGACCTGGATGTTTCGATCACAGGGTTGATCGCTACAAGCCAGCCGCTGATGGACCTGGCAACCAGCCTGGTGGCATCGCGCAATGGTCGCAAAAGCAGCGCGGCCAAGACCGCAGCGGCCCGGGCCAATGGCAAGAAGGGTGGCCGGCCACGCAAGGAAGTACCGCAGCCCCCAGAGACAACAGACACTTGAATAAACAGTAGGAGCGAGCTTGCTCGCGAAAACCCCACAGGCACCGCGTTCATCCAGGAAGCACGCGTTATCGTTGACGTTTTTCGCGAGCAAGCTCGCTCCTACAACCCACAGGTTTATCGGCGGGTCAGCAACACACCCGACTCCATATGGTGCGTCCACGGGAACTGGTCAAACATTGCACACTGGGTGATCCGGTGCGTGTCGTGCAGTTGCGCGATATTCGCCGCCAGCGTCTCCGGGTTGCAGGAGATGTACAGGATGTTGTCGAAGCGCCGGGTCAGCTCGCAGGTGTCCGGGTCCATGCCAGCGCGGGGCGGGTCGACGAAGACGCTACCGAACTCGTAGCTTTTCAGGTCGATGCCGTGCAGGCGGCGGAACGGGCGCACTTCGTTCAGGGCTTGGGTGAGTTCTTCGGCAGAGAGGCGCACCAGGTTGACGTTATCCACGCCATTTTCATCCAGGTTGCTCAGGGCCGCATTCACTGAGGTCTTGCTGATCTCGGTGGCCAGCACCTTGCGCACGCGGGTCGCCAGCGGCAGGGTGAAGTTGCCGTTGCCGCAGTACAGCTCCAACAAATCGTCCGGGCGATCGCCCAGCGCTTCGTAGGCCCAGTTGAGCATCTTCTGGTTCACCGTGCCGTTGGGCTGGGTGAACGCGCCTTCGGGTTGGCGATAGCTGAAGGTGCGCCCACCGATGTCGAGTTTCTCCACCACGTAGTCGTGGCCGATCACATCGCGCTTGCCCTTGGAACGGCCGATGATGCTCACATTCAGCTCAGCGGCCAATGTGTTCGCGGCGGTGTGCCAATGTTCGTCCAGCGGGCGGTGATAGCACAGGGTGATCATCGCGTCGCCGGCCAGGGTGGTGAGGAACTCCACCTGGAACAGCTTGTGGCTCAGGGCAGCGCTGGCTTGCCAGGCGGCCTTGAGTTGCGGCATCAACTGGTTGATGCGCTGGCTGGCGATGGGGAAGTCTTCGATGAGGATCGGCGTGCGCTTGTCCTCCTGGGAGAACATCGCGTAGTGGCGCTCGCCGCCTTCGCGCCACAGGCGGAACTCCGCGCGCAGGCGGAAGTGCTGCAGCGGCGAGTCGAAGACCTGCGGCTCGGGCGCGTCGAACGGTGCCAGCAGGTCACGCAGGCGCGTGACCTTGTCTTGCAGTTGAGCGGTGTAGCTTGCGGCGTCAAAAGTCATGCGTTGAACCAGCCCAGCTTGATCACGAACAGGATCGACAGGATCACCAGTGCCGGGTTCAGCTCACGGTAGCGGCCCGAAAGCAGCTTGATGGCGGTCCAGGCGATGAAACCGAAGGCGATGCCGTTGGCGATGGAGTAAGTGAAGGGCATCGCCAGGGCGGTGATCACCACCGGCGCTGCCACCGTAATGTCGTCCCAGTCGATTTCGGCCAGGCCTTGGCTCATCAGCACCGCCACAAACAGCAAGGCTGGCGCGGTGGCATAGGCCGGCACGCTGGCGGCCAATGGCGAGAAGAACAGCGCCAGCAAAAACAGAATCGCGACCACGATGGCGGTCAAGCCGGTCCGGCCACCGGCGCTCACGCCTGCAGCCGATTCGATGTAGCTGGTGGTGGTCGAGGTGCCCAGCAGGGAGCCGGCCATGGCGGCGGTGCTGTCGGCAATCAGCGCGCGGCCCATTTTCGGCATATGGCCGTCCTTGCCCATCAGGCCGGCGCGCTTGGCGACGCCGATCAGGGTGCCGGAGTTGTCGAACAGGTCAACGAACAGGAAGGCGAAGATCACGCTGACCAGGCCGATGTCCAGCGCGCCCTTGATATCCAGCTGCAGGAAGGTCGGCGCCAGGGACGGCGGTACCGAGGTCACACCGATGAACGGCGTGAAGCCCAGGACGATGGAGGCGACGGTCACCGCCAGGATGCCGATCAGCACTGCGCCGCGTACGGCCAGGGCTTCCAGCGCGACGATCAGCACGAAACCCAGGGTGGCCAGGATCGGCGCCGGTTGTTTCAGGTCGCCCAGGCCCACCATGGTGGCCGGGTTGCTCACCACGATACCGGCGTTATGCAGGGCGATCAGCGCCAGGAACAGGCCGATGCCGGCGGCAATCGCCGAGCGCAGGGGCAGGGGGATGGCGTTGATGATCCACTCACGAATGCGGAAGATCGACAGCAGGAAAAACAGCACCGCCGAAATGAATACCGCGCCCAGCGCCACCTGCCAGGTGTGGCCCATGTGCAGGACCACGGTGTAGGTGAAGAAGGCGTTGAGGCCCATGCCCGGTGCCAGGGCAATCGGGTAGTTGGCGATCAGGCCCATCACGGTCGAACCGATGGCCGCCGCCAGGCAGGTGGCGACAAACACCGCGCCCTTGTCCATGCCGGTCTCGCCGAGGATGCTCGGGTTCACGAACAGGATGTAGGCCATGGCCAGGAAGGTGGTGATCCCCGCGAGAATCTCGGTGCGCACATTGGTGTTGTGGGCTTTGAGTTGAAACAGCTTTTCCAGCATGCCGGCTCCCTGTGACGCTAGTGTGCGTCGTGATTTGTTGACCTCTAAGTCAAAGCACAAACTGCGCCAAACGCTTGTGGTTTCAGAGAGGATCGGAAAAAGCGGCGCATCATACCAGCAGCCGAGGCTGTGTGGCGCATGGGCTTGAGGCATACTGCGCCGACGTTCAACAGCCGGTCATCGACAGCATGAAAAAAGCCAACCCGTGGAGTCTAGCTCTGATCGCCAGTATCAGCCTGTGGCTGGGCGCGGCACCGGCATGGGGCGCGGCTGCACCGGCCTTGAGCGAGGTGCGGGTGTTCAAGGTGGAATCGGCCAACTGCAGCGAAGCGATCCCGGAGCGGGTCAACACCACCCAGATGTGCGAGCACCGCGGGCCCACCCAGGTCTCGGTGATGGAAGTGGGCCTGGGCAACAGCCCCATGGGCCGCTTCAACGGCGCAGAGTTGAATGGGCAACGCACAGCGGTGTGCCAGGTCGGCAACATCAGTGAGGCGTGCAACGGCGTGGGCACCTTGATGGGCTACATCTATGTGTTCGACCTGAACGTCCAGGCCCAGGGCTGGTTCGAATTCACCAATACCTCGATCAACCCGCCGCAAAACACCCTGAAAGCCCAGCTCAATATCCGCTGATCAATCATCTTGAACGCTCAAAACCCCGGGAAGTCGTACCCCTAAGACGGCGATTTTTCTGAACGCCGCGGACGTACACCAACCCGTGAGGTGTTTATGAGCGCGACCCCCAATGGCGCGGCGGCCCAGCCGTTCGTCGCCCACCCGATACGCCTGACACTCAACGGCCAGGATCGCCAACTGAACGTGTTGCCCTGGACCACCTTGCTGGACTTGCTGCGTGAACAGTTGGACCTGGTGGGCAGCAAAAAAGGCTGCGACCACGGCCAGTGCGGCGCCTGCACCGTGTTGCGTGACGGCAAACGCGTGAATGCCTGCCTGACCCTGGCCGTGATGTGCGACGGCGCCGAATTGACCACCGTCGAAGGCCTGGCCGACGGCGACCAACTGCATCCCATGCAACAGGCCTTTATCCAGCACGACGCTTTCCAGTGCGGCTATTGCACCCCCGGGCAGATCTGTTCTGCCGTGGGCCTGGCCAATGAAGGCCGCGCCCACGACCGTGCGCAGATCCAGGAATTGATGAGCGGCAACCTGTGCCGCTGCGGCGCCTACAACAACATCCGCGATGCCATCGAAGACGCGCTGCCGGCCTGCCGTCGCCAGGGAGGTGAGTCATGAATCCCTTCCACTACAGCAGGCCGACCGATGTGCAGCAGGCCGTTCAGATGAGCAGCGCCGCCTCGCGCTTTATCGCCGGTGGCACCAACCTGCTGGACCTGATGAAGGAAAACATCAGCCATCCCGAGCACCTGATCGACATCACCGGCTTGCCGCTGCATGACATTCAAGAGACCGCCGAGGGTGGCCTACGTATCGGTGCGCTGGTGAGTAACGCAGACCTGGCCTGGCACCCACTCATTGAGCAGCGTTACCCGTTGCTGTCCCAGGCCATCCTCGCCGGGGCGTCCCCGCAGTTACGCAACATGGCCAGTACCGGCGGCAACCTGTTGCAGCGCACCCGTTGCTATTACTTCTACGACGCCGCGGTGCCGTGCAACAAGCGCCAGCCCGGCAGCGGCTGCCCGGCGCGCAACGGTTTGAACCGTATCCATGCGATCCTCGGCGCCAGTGAACAGTGCGTGGCCACCCATCCATCGGACATGTGCGTGGCCCTGGCGGCGCTTGCGGCGCGGGTGCATGTAGAGGGACGTGGCGGTGCGCGGGTGATCGAGTTCGCCGACTTCCATCGCTTGCCAGGCGATGCGCCGCAACGTGACAACCAATTGGCCGACGATGAGCTGATCACGGCCATTGAGCTGCCCGCCGATCACCTGGCCCGCCACAGCCATTACCTGAAGATCCGTGACCGTGCCTCCTATGCCTTTGCCTTGGTTTCGGTGGCCGCCGCCTTGGAACTGGACGGCGATGAAATCATCGACGCCCGCCTGGCCTTGGGCGGTGTGGCGCATAAACCTTGGCGTGACCGCGCAGTGGAAGCCTTGCTGATTGGCCGCACGGTCAGCCGCGAAACCTTCAGCGCCGCCGCCGACGCCCTGCTGCAAGACGCCGAACCGTTGGAACACAACGGCTTCAAGGTCAAGCTGGCGCGGCGAGCAATCATTCGTGCCCTGAGCGACGCCGCCGTCGCAGGAGAACAGCCATGAGCGCCATCGGCAAACCCCTGGACCGCGTCGACGGTCTGCTCAAGGTCACCGGCCAAGCGCGCTATGCCGGTGAATTTCCCGAGGACGGCCTGCTGCATGGCAGCGTGGTGTCGAGCACTATCGCCAAAGGCCGGGTGGTGCGCATCGATGCGTCCAAGGCATTGGCCTTGCCCGGTGTAGTGGACGTGATCCATCACCTCAACCGGCCGAAAATCGCCAGCTATGACGAGGCGTTCGCCGATGCCGATGCGGCCGATGGCTCGCCTTTTCGCCCGCTGTATAACGATCGCGTGCTCTACAGCGGCCAGCCCCTGGCCCTGGTGATTGCTGATAACCTCGAACTGGCGCGGCACGCCGGCTCGCTGGTGCAGATCGACTACGCGCCCGAAGCCTTCGAAACCGACCTGCTCACCCAGCAAGCGGCGGCGCACCCGTCGCCCCAGACCCCACCCGAACCGCGAGGCAACTTCGAGGCTGAATGGGCCGGTGCCGCAATCAGTCTGGACCTGCACTACAGCACGCCCATCGAGCATCACAACCCGATGGAACCCCACGCCAGCACCGTGCTGTATCAGTCCGACGGCACTCTGCATATCCACGACAAGACCCAGGGCCCGCAGAACTGCCAGGCCTATGTGCAAAAAGTCTTCGGCCTGGACAAGCGCCAGGTGCGCATCTTCGCCGCTTTCGTCGGTGGCGCCTTCGGTTCGGGCCTACGCCCGCAATACCAATTGCCGCTCGCGGTGATGGCGGCCATGGCGCTCAAGCGCTCGGTGCGCGTTACCCTGACGCGCCAGCAGATGTTCACCTTCGGCTATCGCCCGCGCACCTTGCAGCGTTTGCAGATGGGCGCCGCCGCCAATGGGCGCTTGCTGGCGTTGGGGCATACCGCGATTGGCCAGACGTCGCGCTTTGAGGATTTCAGCGAGCACGTGGTGGAGTGGAGCGGCATGCTCTATCACTGCGACAACGTGCAACTGACGTACAAGTTGGCGCCGTTGGATGTGTTTACCCCGCTGGACATGCGTGCCCCCGGCGCCGCACTAGGCGTGCTCGGCCTGGAGTGCGCCATGGACGAACTGGCGTGTGCCCTGGCCATCGACCCGGTGCAATTGCGCCTGATCAACTACGCCGAACGTAACCAGAACGAAGACAAACCCTGGTCGAGCAAGGCCCTGCGCGAGTGCTACAGCGAGGGCGCTGAACGCTTCGGCTGGCACCAGCGCAACCCGGAACCGCGCAGCATGCGTGACGGCCGCCAACTGATCGGCTGGGGCATGGCCGGCGGCGTGTGGGAGGCCATGCAGATGAAAGCCAGCGCCAAGGCGCGCCTCGACGCGCAGGGCAAGCTCACCGTCAGCAGCGCCACCACCGACATTGGCACTGGCACCTACACGGTGATGACCCAGATCGCCTCCCAGGCCAGCGGCGTGGCGATGGCCGACGTGCGTTTTGTGCTGGGCGATTCGTCGTTGCCCACCGCGCCGTTGCAGGGCGGCTCGTTTACCGTGTCCTCGGTGGGTACGGCGGTGCAGCAAGCCTGTGAAGCGCTGAATGCCAAGTTGTTGCAGGTCGCCCGGCAGACCTACCCGGTGTTCAAGGACGCCGAAGCCGTGCGGTTTGAAGAGGGCCAACTGCATGCCGGTGATGTGAGTGTGTCGTTGGCGCAACTGGTCAAGGACAGCGGTGAAGAGGTGCTGCAAGCACAGGTTGACAGCGAGCCGGACCAGAAGCGCCAGGGCTATGCCTGCGCGACCCATTCGGCGGTGTTTGTCGAGGTGCGGGTCGACGAAGACCTGGGCACCATCAAGGTCAGCCGTGTGGTCAGCGCCGTTGCCGCCGGACGCGTGGTCAACCCCAAGATGGCCCGCAGCCAGATCCTTGGCGGCGTGGTGTGGGGCATTGGCATGGCCCTGCATGAAGAGACCCAGGTCGACCATGAACTGGGGCGCTACATGAACCACAGTCTGGCCGAGTACCACATCCCGGTGAACGCCGATATTGGCGAGATTGACGTGCTGTTTGTCGAAGAGCACGACGAGATCGTCAATGCGCTCGGGTCCAAGGGCGTGGGGGAAATCGGCATTGTCGGGGTGGCGGCGGCGGTGGCGAATGCGGTTTACCATGCCACCGGCAAGCGGGTTCGGGAGTTTCCGATTATCTTGGATAAGGTGCTATAGCCCAAACCGTCAGACCAATGAAGTTCCAGTGTGGGAGCTGGCTTGCCTGCGATAGCGGTGTATCAGCCACCAGAAAGTTGCCTGATACACCGCTATCGCGGGCAAGCCCGGCTCCCACAGGGTATGGCGGTGAAGCCTATGGCTTGGTTTCTTCCACCGGCACATGCATGCGATCCCGGTTGGCCAGGGTCGGGAACAGCTTGATCCACACCCCGGTCACCACCAGGGTGCCAACCCCGCCCATCACCACCGCAGGCACGGTGCCAAACCAGTGGGCGGTAATCCCGGATTCGAATTCGCCCAATTGATTGGACGCACCGATAAACAGGCCATTGACCGCACTCACTCGCCCGCGCATTTCATCTGGCGTTTCCAACTGCACGAACGATGCACGGATCACCATGCTGATCATGTCTGCCGCGCCCAGTACCACCAGCACCGCCAGTGAAAACCAGAACGAAGTCGACAGGCCGAAGGCGATGGTTGCCACCCCGAACACGCCGACGGCGGTGAACATCACGCGGCCCACCTGGCGGTCCACCGAAAAGCGCGCCAGCCACAGTGACATCAGCAATGCGCCCACAGCCGGGGCCGACCGCAGCAGGCCCAGGCCCCAGGCACCGGTCAGCAGGATGTCCTTGGCGAACACCGGTAACAGCGCTGTGGCGCCGCCCAGCAGCACGGCAAACAGGTCCAGGGAGATGGCGCCGAGAATGTCCGGGCGGCTGCGGATAAAGCGTATGCCGGCCAGCAGCGAGTCCAGGGTGGCCTTGGCTTTGTTGAGCGGCGTCTGGCGGGCGGGCAGGTTCAGGGTCAGCACGCAGGCAATCAGGTACAGCGCCACGGTTGGGCCGTACACCCACACGCTGCCAAACGCATAGAGCAAACCGCCCACGGCCGGTGCGACGATGGTCGCCAGTTGCTGGGCCGATTGCGAGGCGGCCACAGCGCGGGGGAACAGCGCGCTGGGCACGATGCTCGGCAACAGTGCCTGGGTGGTGGGCATTTCAAATGAGCGCGCAGCGCCGAGCAGGAAGGCGAGGATGAAGATCATCTCGCGAGTCACGTTGCCGGTCAGGCCGCCGATGGCCAGGGACAAGGCGATCAGCGCCTGCAAGGTCTGGCAGATGGCAGCGACCCGGCGGCGTTCATAGCGATCAGCCACGTGCCCGGTGTGCAGCATGAACAGCACGCGCGGCACGAATTCCACCAGGCCGACCAGGCCCAGGTCCAAGACGTTGCCGGTCAACTGGTAGAGGTTCCAGCCGATCGCCACGGTGAGCATCTGGAAGCCACTGGCGGTAAAGATCCGCGCCAGCCAGAACGCGATGAAAGGGCGGTGGTGACGTAACAGCAACGCAGGTTCACTGGGCATCGGCAATCAGGTCGGCAACGGGAGAACGGCGAGATTAGCATCAAGCTGTAACAAATAGTTGCAAGAACTGAGCTGAGGCAAGCTGTCACGCGGCAAAAGACCACACAGTCCTACAGCAAAAATGGGACTACTCTTTCAACGATGCTTGATCCAGATCAAAACCTGCCCCGGGATTGTTCTGGTGGTCGAAAGGCCAGATTCCCCACGCGATGGGTAATAAAAGAAACGAATTGAAATTCGCCACACTCCATATCCGTGGGGGCAGTGGGTGCAGGCTCCCAGCCAGCAGCCGGTATTACCTGACAGAGGAAGACTTATGTTCGGTTTGGAGGCGCTAGATCTCGCCCGAATTCAATTCGCGTTCACCATCTCATTCCACATCCTGTTCCCGGCGATCACCATCGGCCTGGCCAGTTACCTTGCGGTGCTGGAGGGCTTGTGGCTCAAGACCCACAACGACACCTACCGCGACCTCTACCATTTCTGGTCGAAGATCTTTGCCGTCAACTTCGGCATGGGCGTGGTATCGGGCCTGGTCATGGCCTACCAGTTCGGTACCAACTGGAGCCGCTTCTCGGACTTCGCCGGCGCCGTCACCGGGCCGTTGCTGACGTACGAAGTGCTCACGGCCTTCTTCCTCGAGGCCGGCTTCCTGGGTGTAATGTTGTTCGGCTGGAACAAGGTGGGGCGCAAGCTGCACTTCTTCGCCACGGTGATGGTGGCCGTGGGTACGTTGATCTCCACGTTCTGGATTCTTGCCTCCAACAGCTGGATGCAGACGCCCCAGGGCTTTGAAATCATCGATGGCCGCGTAATACCGACCGACTGGCTGGCGGTGATCTTCAACCCGTCGTTCCCCTACCGCCTGATGCACATGGCCACGGCTGCTTTCGTTGCCACGGCGTTCTTCGTCGGCTCGTCGGCGGCCTGGCATTTGCTGCGCGGCAAGGACAACCCGGCGATCCGCAAAATGCTCTCGATGGCGATGTGGATGGCCTTGATTGTTGCGCCCATCCAGGCGGTGATCGGCGACTTCCACGGCCTCAATACCCTCAAGCATCAGCCGGCCAAGATCGCCGCGATTGAAGGCCACTGGGAAAATATCGGCAACGAGCCCACGCCGCTGATTTTGTTTGGCTGGCCGGACATGCAAGCCGAGAAAACCAAATACGCGGTCGAGATTCCGTACCTGGGCAGCCTGATCCTGACTCACTCCCTGGACAAGCAGGTGCCGGCGCTCAAAGAGTTCCCACCTGAAGACCGCCCCAACTCGACCGTTGTGTTCTGGTCGTTCCGGGTCATGGTCGGCCTGGGGTTCCTGATGATCTTCACCGGTTTGTTCAGCCTGTGGCTGCGCCGGGGCGACAAGATGTACACGTCCAAACCGTTCCTGTACCTGGCGCTGTGGATGGGCCCGTCTGGGCTGATTGCGATTCTTGCCGGTTGGTTCACCACCGAAATCGGCCGCCAGCCCTGGGTGGTCTACGGGTTGATGCGCACGGCGGATGCCTCCTCCGGGCATAGCCTGACGCAGATGACCATTACCCTGGTGTTGTTCGTGGTGGTGTACTTCGCGCTGTTCGGCGCGGGCCTGGGCTACATGATGCGCCTGGTGCGCAAAGGCCCCGTGACCCACGACAGTACCGAGCCCGCCCACGGTGGCCCCGGCCAGAAACGCACCCCCGCGCGTCCGTTGTCTGCTGCCGACGATGGCAGTGATAACGACCACGACCACATCCAGCACAAGGGGAATTGAGATGGGTATTGATCTTCCGCTGATCTGGGCCGTGATCATCATCTTCGGCATCATGATGTACGTGGTCATGGACGGCTTCGACCTGGGGATCGGCATTCTTTTCCCGTTTGTTCCGGGCAAAGTCGACCGTGATGTGATGATGAACACCGTGGCGCCCGTATGGGACGGCAACGAAACCTGGCTGGTACTCGGGGGCGCGGCGTTGTTCGGCGCGTTCCCGCTGGCCTATTCGGTGGTGTTGTCGGCGCTGTACCTGCCGCTGATCCTGATGCTGATCGGCCTGATCTTCCGCGGCGTGGCCTTTGAGTTCCGCTTCAAGGCCAAGGACCACAAGCGTCACCTGTGGGACAAGGCGTTTATTGGCGGCTCGCTGGCGGCGACTTTCTTCCAGGGGGTGGCGTTGGGCGCCTTTATCGACGGTATTCCGGTGGTGGATCGCCAGTTCGCCGGCGGCTCACTGGACTGGCTCACACCCTTCACGATGTTCTGCGGCGTGGCGCTGATCGTGGCGTATGCCTTGCTCGGCTGCACCTGGCTGATCATGAAGACCGAAGGCAAGTTGCAGGAGCAGATGCACAACTTGGCGCGGCCTTTGGCGTTTGTGGTGTTGGCGGTGATCGGCATCGTCAGCATCTGGACGCCGCTGACCCACCCGGAAATCGCCTCGCGCTGGTTCACCTTGCCGAACCTGTTCTGGTTCCTGCCGGTGCCGATCCTGGTGCTGGTCACCATGTACGGGCTGATCCGCGCCGTGGCGCGTAACGCGCACTACACGCCGTTCCTGTTGACGCTGGTGCTGATTTTCCTCGGCTACAGTGGCTTGGGGATCAGCCTGTGGCCGAACATCATCCCGCCGTCCGTGTCGATCTGGGATGCCGCCGCGCCGCCGCAAAGCCAGGGCTTCATGCTGGTGGGCACGCTGTTCATCATCCCGTTTATCCTGGGCTATACCTTCTGGAGCTACTACGTGTTCCGCGGCAAGGTCACCCACGAAGACGGCTATCACTAGGAGGGTTGAAACATGTCAAAACCTTCGTTGCATGAGATTGAACAGGCCGAGAAGCAGCCGTTGTGGCGGCGCCTGGGGTGGCTGGCGATGATCTGGACCGGCAGCGTGCTGGCCCTGTTCGTGGTGGCCAGCCTGATGCGCATGTTCATGAATGCGGCAGGCCTGAGCACGCATTGACACTGTAGGAGCGAGCTTGCTCGCGAAAAACGTCAACGATAACGCGTGCTTCCTGAATAAACGCGGCGTCTGTGAGTTTTTCGCGAGCAAGCTCGCTCCTACGAAAAAGCCCTGCTTTTCTTGATCGAAAAGCAGGGCTTTTTTATTTACGCGCCTTGAGGATGACGAACTTGGGCGTGGCCGCTACTTGCTCGACACCACGGAACAACCGCGCCAGCTTGCTGTGGTAGCCCAGGTGACGATTCCCGACGATGTACAAGGCGCCACCGACCACCAGCGCTTCGCGTGCCTGCTGGAACATGCGCCAGGCGAGGAAGTCGCCGACCACTTGTTGTTGGTGGAACGGTGGGTTGCACAACACCACTTCCAGCGATTGCGCCTCCTGGCCGGCCAGGCCATCGTCGGCACGTACGCTGACGTCCCGCTCTCCCAAGGCGGCTTGCCAGTTTTCGGCGGCCGATTGCACTGCCATATACGACTCATCCACCAAGGTGTAGTGCGCGTCGGGGTTCTGCAGGGCGCTGGCAATCGCCAGTACGCCGTTGCCGCAGCCCAGGTCCGCCACGCGTGCACTGCCCAGGTTTTTTGGCAGGTGCGGCAGGAAGGCACGGGTGCCGATGTCCAGGCCTTCGCGGCAAAAGACGTTGGCGTGGTTACACAACTCGATGACCGGCGCATCCAGGGTATAGCGGGTCGGGTAGGGCGAGACCGCGGCAGGGCGCGGCTCGACGCTGGCAATCAGCAACCGCGCCTTTTTGACCGCCAATGAGGCGTGCATGGGCCCGATGTAACGCTCCAGCAATTCGCCCGCAGCCCGTGGCAAATGCTTGACCATTGCACCTGCGATCACCTCGGCGCCGGGCGCCAGTTGCCCTTGCAGGCGGATCAGTTGTTCTTCCAGCAACGCCAGGGTTTTCGGCACGCGGATCAACACGCGATCGAACGGCCCGGTCGCGAGCTGGCTGGCCGGTATGAAGGGCACGGCATCAAAGGGCTTGCCGTTGCGCACCAGGTTTTTCTCCAGGCCCTGAGCGGCGAGGAACGAGTCACCGCTGGAGGTCACTTGCACCTGGCCTTGAAGGCTGGCTGCCAGGGCGCCGAAGCTGTCATTGAGCACCAGCACGCGGGTGGCGGCAGTGGGCTGTTGCGCGGCGAGGTGGCTGAGCAGGTATTCGTCGGCGGCATCGAAGGCTTGCAGCGGATCATTGTGTTGCTCTGGCTGACGAATCAGGTCGAGCTGGGCGAAAGGGCTGTCAAGCAGGGGCATGGCGGGGCGAGGCTCTGGGTAATCGACGGACCGTCTGAGTGAACGGCGGGGCCACCGTGGAAAGCGCACCCTCAACACTCAGAATTGGCCGTAAATGTTACGTTTTTTTCAATGCGATGACATGCGGTGTTTTACGTGGGCTAAAACAGCCCGGCTTTAGCGGCGCGCAGCACCGCCTGGATCTTGTTATGCACGCCCAGTTTCTTGAAGGTACTGCTGATATGAAACCCCACGGTGCGCTCGGACAGGCAAAGAATCGCGGCAATCTCCGAGGCGGTCTTGCCCATCGCCGACCACTTGAGGATTTCTGTTTCCCGGGCAGTCAATTTGCTGGGCGCTTTGATGTCGGGGGCGTCGGCGTACTTCTGCGCGACGACCGCATGCATCGCATGGCAAAGCCACAACACCTGGCCGGCTTTTTCGTAAAGCTCTTCAGGGCTGACCTCGCCCTTGCTGCGAACCAGGGTCAGCATGCTGAATACACCCTGGAAGTCATGCACGGCTTGGGTCCAGCCTAAATGCACCCCGCATGACTGGGCCAATTCCCACAGCTTGGGGGTGTTGGCAAAGGTTTTTTGTTCCCAGAGAATAGGCAGTACCGAGGTTTTACAGTGGGTTACAACGGGGTCTACATCGAAGAAGTGCGCTTGTTTATAAATGCTAAGCCATTCATTTGGATAGTTATTAAACAGAATGGGTTTTGTTTGGGGGCTTTGTGATTGGGAACTCATGGTAAAGGAGCAATATTCGAAACCTAGTTCATAAGTGTGGTTTATCACCATCTCAAACACACTGGTGATTTCACTCTCGCCGTCCAGCTTGGGCAGCCGGGTATTATGCCAATTGACCATCGGTGACTCTCCATGCGCGTATATGTGACCTGGGTACGTCCTGATCCCCCATTGCAGCTCGAAAACAAGTGTAGGGTAAGTCCTACAACTGAGCTTGAAAAATATTTTACTTCCAGGGTTTGTTTAGTTGGCGGGTTTTGTACAAGGCTTGAAGTTTTGTATAAGGGCGCTTGGCAAGTTACTTTTTTTCAATATTATTAATATCTTGAAAGTAGTATCAAAATGATGTCGCTGTACGTGCCGTTTCATCTCGGGAGGTATTCGGGGCGCGTTAATAGCCAAATAGTTAGTGCTAGTGGTGAACCCATGGTTTACCCCTGGACTTGGTTGAAAAACGCGCAGGCCAGCCGCGTGAACCTTGAGTGACGGCAAAGCCAGTACCAATCATCAGTGTTTGCGCGGTCTGTTTTGAGGGACACTAACGGCCTGTGCAAAACGGAGCCCCCCATGACGGCCAGTGCTGAGAAATTTACCCGCCAGACCCTGCTCGATGTGCAGTCGCTGACCCCCAGCCTGTTCACCCTGCGCACCACCCGCGATGCCGGTTTTCGTTTTACCGCCGGCCAGTTCGTGCGCCTGGGCGTTACCAAGGCGGATGGCAGCACCGTCTGGCGTGCCTATTCCATCGTGTCTTCGCCGTTTGACGAGCATCTGGATTTCTTTTCCATCGTGGTCCCCGGTGGTGAGTTCACCAGTGAACTGAGCCGCCTGAAGGTGGGCGATACCTTGCTGGTCGAGCGCCAGGCCACCGGGTTTCTGACCCTCAACCGCTTTGTCGACGGGCGTGACTTGTGGTTGCTGGGAACCGGAACGGGCGTCGCGCCGTTCCTGTCGATCCTGCAGGACTTCGAAGTGTGGGAAAAATTCGAGCGCATCATCCTGGTGTACAGCGCCCGGGAAGCCAAGGAACTGGCCTACCAGTCGCTGATCGACACGCTGGGTGAGCGCGAGTACCTGGCCGAGTACGCCCACAAGCTCACCTACATTCCCATCGTCACCCGCGAGCAGCATCCGGGCGCGTTGAATGGGCGTATTACGGCCTTGATCGAAAATGGCGAATTGGAGCGGGCCGCCGGCGTGGAGCTGACGGCGCAGGATTCGCGCGTACTGATTTGCGGCAACCCGCAGATGGTCGATGACACGCGCCAGTTGCTCAAGCAGCGGGACATGCAACTGAGCCTGAGCCGACGACCTGGCCAGGTGGCGGTAGAAAATTATTGGTAGAAAAAAGGCGCCTTGCGAGGCGCCTTTTTTGCATCCGCAGGTTAAAGCGGCTTGTTGTTCTGTGCCTTGAGCAGATCGCGGATCTCGCCCAGCAGCACTTCTTCCTTGCTTGGCGTGGGCGGCAAGCTTGGGGCCACGGCTTCTTCGCGCTTCAGACGGTTGATCGCCTTCACACCCATGAAGATTGCAAACGCGACGATTATAAAGTCGATGATGCTCTGGATGAACTTGCCGTAGGCCAGGACAACAGCGGGTACATCACCTTGTGCTGCCTTGAGCGTGACGGCCAGATCGGCAAAGTCCACGCCACCGATCAGCAGGCCGATGGGAGGCATTATCACGTCGCCTACAAATGAGGAAACAATCTTGCCGAAGGCAGCACCGATGATGATACCGACGGCCATGTCGACCACATTACCTTTGACCGCGAAGGCCTTGAACTCACTGATCACGCCCATAGGTTATTCCTTGTTACAGTTGAGGAGGGTGGAGGTCAGTGTAATTCAGTCGAACAGCGCTTGCTCGACACAACTGTTAACACTGTCGGTTTTTATCGACACATCAAATCGCAAATAGTTTGCAAAGTGCCATCAATCGCGCGCGAATTAGCCGCTATTTCAGCGGGTTACCAGATTTTTTTCTTAATCGGGTCTGTGGTGTTTTTCTATTTATCTTCTGACTCGCAGGTCACTAGCCTCTGGCAAGCACAACTGAATGTGCATTAAAAAAACCAGAGGAAACCTCGATGAATACTCCAATCAGCCGCAGGCCCGTGTCGGCGCGCCACGCGCTGGCACTGGTGACCGCCAGCCTGCTTTCCCTCTCTGTGCAAGCCGCCAACCTGACCCGCGATAACGGGGCCAACGTCGGTGATAACCAGAACTCCCAGACCGCCGGCGCAAATGGCCCGGTGTTGCTGCAGGATGTGCAACTGATCCAGAAGCTGCAGCGCTTCGACCGCGAACGCATCCCGGAGCGCGTGGTGCACGCGCGCGGCACGGGCGCCCATGGCACCTTCACCGTGACCGACAACCTCAGCGACCTGACCAAGGCCAAGGTGTTCGCCGCCGGTGAAACCACGCCGGTGTTCGTGCGCTTCTCGGCGGTGGTGCATGGCAACCACTCCCCGGAAACCCTGCGGGACCCACGGGGCTTCGCCACCAAGTTCTATACCGCCGAAGGTAACTGGGACCTGGTCGGTAATAACTTCCCCACGTTCTTTATTCGCGATGCCATCAAGTTCCCGGACATGGTCCATGCCTTTAAACCGGACCCGCGCACTAACCTGGACGATGACTCGCGCCGTTTCGACTTCTTCTCCCATGTTCCAGAGTCCACTCGTACACTGACCGAGTTGTACTCGGACTCCGGCACCCCAGCCAGTTACCGCGAAATGGACGGTAATGGCGTACATGCCTACAAGTTGATTAACACTAAAGGTGAAGTGCACTACGTCAAGTTCCATTGGAAGAGCCTGCAGGGCATCAAGAATCTTGATCCCAAGCAAGTTACCGAGGTGCAAGGGCGTGATTACAGCCATATGACCCATGATCTGGTCACGCACATCAACAAAGGCGACTTCCCTAAGTGGGACCTGTATGTGCAGGTGCTCAAGCCTGAAGACCTGGCCAAGTTTGATTTCGACCCACTGGATGCCACCAAGATCTGGCCGAATGTGCCCGAGCGCAAAGTCGGGCAAATGGTGCTGAACCGCAACCCGGCCAATGTGTTCCAGGAAACCGAGCAAGTCGCGATGGCCCCGGCCAACCTGGTACCGGGTATCGAGCCGTCGGAAGACCGCTTGCTGCAGGGGCGCGTGTTCTCCTACGCCGATACGCAAATGTACCGCCTGGGCGCGAACGCCCTGCAGTTGCCGATCAACGCTCCACGGGTCACCGTCAACAACGGCAACCAGGACGGCGCGATGAACGTCGGCAAGACCACCACCGGCGTCAACTACCAACCAAGTCGCCTGTTGCCGCGGGAAGAGCCGCAAACCGCACGCTACAGCCAGTCGCCGCTGTCGGGCAGCACCCAGCAGGCCAAGATTCAACGTGAGCAGAACTTCAAGCAGGCCGGTGACCTGTACCGCTCCTACACCAAGAAAGAGCGCGAAGACCTCATCAACAACTTTGGCGGCTCATTGGCCACCACCGATGACGAGAGCAAGCACATCATCCTGTCGTTCCTCTACAAGGCGGATCCGGAATACGGCACCGGCGTGGCCAAGGTCGCCAAGGGCGACCTGGCTCGCGTGAAGGCGCTGGCGGAAAAACTGACTGACTGATTCGTTGGTTGCGGTCGGCGCCTTCACGGGCGTCGACCTTTGGCAGGAGAACACCCTATGCGTATCTCTATCGGCTTACTGATGGCCATGCTGGCCTTTACCGCTCATGCCGAGTCCCCCGACCCGGTGGCGCTCAAGGCGCAGTTGCAGGATTACTATTTCGACGCCGCCCGTCGTGGCGACCTCGACATGCTCAACACCTTCATAGAGTCCGGCTACGGCCTCAATGCCCAGGATGACAAGGGCTACACCGCGTTGATCCTGGCTGCTTATCACGGCCAGGGCCCGTATGTGGAGCGTCTGCTCGATGCCGGCGCCGACGCCTGCGTCCAGGATAAACGCGGTAACACGGCGTTGATGGGCGCCATCTTCAAAGGCGAGCTGAAAATCGCCCAGCGCCTGTTGGCCACCGACTGCAACCCTGACCAGCGCAACGGCGCAGGGCAGACCGCCGCCATGTACGCCGGGTTGTTCAAGCGCGTCGAATTGTTGGGCGCGCTGCAAGCCAAAGGCGCAGACCTGAACGCCGAGGACCCCGTGGGTAACAGTGCTTCACGTTTAGCCAAGGGCGAAATCCGGACCCCAGCGTCGCGCTGAGCTATCATCGCGGTTTTTCGGTTGGAGGTTCTCACATGGCAAAGGCCAAGCGCATGTACGGCTGCACAGAGTGCGGCGCGACCTTTCCCAAATGGGCGGGCCAGTGCTCCGAATGCGGCGCGTGGAACACCCTGACTGAAACCATGATCGAGAGTGGCGGTGCCGCGGCCCCCACCGGCCGTGCCGGCTGGACTGGGCAACAGGCGCAGATCAAGACCCTGGCCGAAGTCAGCGTCGAAGAGATTCCGCGCTTTTCCACCGCCTCCGGCGAACTGGACCGGGTCTTGGGCGGTGGCCTGGTGGACGGCTCGGTGGTGCTGATCGGCGGTGATCCGGGCATCGGCAAGTCCACGATCCTGCTGCAAACCCTGTGCAGCATCGCCAGCCGCATGCCAGCGCTGTATGTCACCGGCGAAGAGTCCCAGCAGCAGGTAGCGATGCGCGCCCGGCGCCTGGGCTTGCCACAGGACCAGTTGCGGGTGATGACCGAAACCTGCATCGAAAGCATCATCGCCACGGCGCGCATCGAAAAGCCCAAAGTCATGGTCATTGACTCGATCCAGACGATTTTCACCGAACAACTGCAATCGGCACCCGGCGGCGTGTCACAGGTGCGCGAAAGCGCGGCGCTGTTGGTGCGTTACGCCAAGCAGAGTGGCACGGCGATCTTCCTGGTCGGCCACGTGACCAAAGAAGGCGCACTGGCCGGGCCACGGGTGTTGGAACACATGGTCGACACCGTGCTGTATTTCGAAGGGGAATCCGACGGTCGCCTGCGCCTGCTGCGGGCGGTGAAGAACCGTTTTGGCGCCGTCAACGAACTGGGTGTGTTCGCTATGACCGATCGGGGGCTGAAAGAAGTCTCGAACCCCTCGGCGATTTTTCTCACCCGCGCTCAGGAAGAAGTCCCAGGCAGTGTGGTGATGGCCACGTGGGAAGGCACCCGGCCGATGCTGGTGGAAGTCCAGGCGCTGGTGGATGACAGCCATTTGGCCAACCCACGGCGGGTCACACTGGGCCTGGACCAGAACCGCCTGGCGATGCTGCTGGCGGTGCTGCACCGGCATGGCGGCATTCCGACCCACGACCAGGATGTGTTCCTCAACGTGGTGGGCGGGGTCAAGGTGTTGGAGACCGCGTCCGACCTGGCGTTGATGGCGGCGGTGATGTCCAGCCTGCGTAATCGGCCGTTGCCCCATGACTTGCTGGTGTTTGGCGAGGTGGGTTTGTCGGGCGAAGTGCGCCCGGTGCCGAGTGGGCAGGAGCGCTTGAAGGAAGCGGCCAAGCATGGCTTCAAACGGGCGATTGTGCCCAAGGGCAATGCGCCGAAGGAGGCGCCGCCGGGGTTGCAGATTATTGCTGTGACGCGGCTGGAGCAGGCGTTGGATGCCCTGTTCGAATAATCCGCAGCACCGCTGAACCCCTGTGGGAGCTGGCTTGCCTGCGATGGCGGTGTATCAGGCAAGAATGGGTAAGCTGACCCGCCGCTATCGCAGGCAAGCCAGCTCCCACATTTTGATTGATGTGCGTTTTCAGATCTCCAGCAGGGCGCCCAGCTCGCGCTCCAGTTCTTGCTCATCACCCAGGTTCAACTCAACGAACCTACGCAAATGGCTGATCGAATCCAGATCAATGTGTTTGCACACTAAGCCCAATTGACCCTGCTCTTCATGGGTCAGCCGCGCTTGCATCTTTATATGCGTCTTCTGGTCCAGGCGTATGTCGACGTCAAAGGGCAGCGCTTTATTTCCCTTCCAGTTGTCAGGCCGTTCCACCAGCAATCCCTTGAGTGATAAATCCACCAGTTTTACCGGCCATTCGCTGCCGCTTTGCCGAAGTTCGGCCGTGGCATCAAAGGCGATCCGGCGAAAACGGCGACGTTCGGACGCATGCTCGGTCATGGTAATGCCCTCTGTGAATGGGAGGAGTGTAGCCCGGGGCCATCAAGGGGCGTTTATTTCGGCTTTTTTTAGCGGTTGAAGGCTCTAGACCAACGTAGGGGGCTGGTCTTTGAGGCCAGTAGCGCTAAACTCGGGCTGGCTGTCCTTTCTGTCCACCCTGGCTGGAATATAAAAATGAAAAATAATAATAGCCTGCTACGCCACTTACCCTGGCTGGTGCTGGCAATTGTAGGAGCGTGCGCCCTGGGCGTAGTGGCCTTGCGCCGCGGCGAGGCGATCAACGCCTTGTGGATTGTGGTCGCTGCTGTGGCCATCTACCTGGTTGCGTACCGTTACTACAGTCTGTTCATCGCCAACAACGTGATGCAACTCGATCCCCGGCGGGCAACCCCTGCGGTGGTCAACAACGATGGTCTGGACTACGTACCAACCAACAAACACATTCTTTTCGGTCACCACTTTGCGGCGATTGCCGGTGCAGGCCCGTTGGTCGGCCCGGTGCTGGCGGCGCAAATGGGCTATCTGCCCGGCACCCTCTGGCTGATTGCCGGGGTGGTGCTGGCCGGTGCGGTGCAAGACTTCATGGTCCTGTTCCTGTCCACTCGTCGCAACGGCCGTTCCCTGGGGGACATGGTTCGCGAAGAGATGGGCCGCATTCCGGGGACCATCGCGCTGTTCGGCTGCTTCCTGATCATGATCATCATCCTCGCGGTGCTGGCGCTGATCGTGGTCAAGGCCCTGGCCGAGAGCCCATGGGGCATCTTCACGGTGATGGCGACCATCCCGATCGCGATGTTCATGGGCATCTATATGCGCTACATCCGCCCGGGCCGCATCGGGGAAATCTCGATCATCGGCGTGCTGTTGCTGCTGGGTTCGATCTGGCTGGGCGGGCAGATTGCCGCTGATCCAGAGTGGGCCAAGGCGTTCACCTTCACCGGTATCCAGATCACCTGGATGCTGATCGGCTACGGCTTCGTGGCTGCTGTGCTGCCGGTGTGGCTGATCCTGGCGCCCCGCGACTACCTGTCGACGTTCCTGAAAATCGGCACCATCATCGCCCTGGCGATTGGCATCCTGGTCACCATGCCTGACCTGAAAATGCCGGCACTCACCCAGTTCATCGACGGCACCGGCCCGGTGTGGAAGGGCGGCCTGTTCCCGTTCCTGTTCATCACCATTGCCTGTGGCGCGGTCTCGGGCTTCCATGCGCTGATCTCCTCGGGCACCACGCCCAAGCTGCTGGCCAGTGAAAGCCACGCCCGTTACATCGGTTACGGCGGCATGCTGATGGAGTCGTTCGTGGCCATCATGGCGATGGTTGCCGCTTCGGTGATCGAGCCTGGCGTGTACTTCGCCATGAACAGCCCGGCTGCCATTGTCGGTACCGACGTGGTCACCGTGGCGCAAACCGTCAGCAGCTGGGGCTTTGCAATTACCCCTGAGGCGTTGTCGGCCGTTGCCCACGATATCGGCGAAACCACCATCCTGGCCCGTGCCGGCGGTGCGCCGACGTTGGCGGTGGGCATCGCGCAGATCCTGCACAGTGTGCTGCCAGGTGAAAACACCATGGCGTTCTGGTACCACTTTGCGATCCTGTTCGAAGCGCTGTTCATCCTTACGGCAGTGGATGCCGGTACCCGCGCCGGTCGTTTCATGCTGCAAGACCTGCTCGGTTCCTTCGTGCCTGCGCTCAAACGCACCGAGTCGTGGACTGCCAACCTGATTGCAACCGCAGGCTGCGTGGCGATGTGGGGTTACTTGCTGTACCAGGGCGTGATCGACCCGCTGGGTGGCATCAATACCTTGTGGCCGCTGTTCGGTATCTCCAACCAGATGCTGGCCGGTATCGCGCTGATGCTGGCGACCGTTGTGCTGATCAAAATGAAGCGTCAGCGCTACATCTGGGTGACCATGTTGCCGGCTGTCTGGCTGCTGATCTGCACCACCACGGCAGGCTTCATCAAGCTGTTCGACGCCAACCCGGCGATCGGCTTCCTGTCGCTGGCCAAGAAATACAGCGATGCCCTGGCTAACGGCCAGATCCTCGCCCCGGCCAAGAGCATCGACCAGATGCAACACGTGATCTGGAACGCCTACACCAACGCAACGCTGACGGCGCTGTTCCTGTTCGTGGTGTTCAGCATCCTGTTCTATGCGCTCAAAGTCGGCGTCGCCGCCTGGGGCAACAAAGAGCGTACGGATAAAGAAGCCCCGTTCCAGGCTGTACCGGACGCATAACGAGGATTGCAGACATGTTCAATGACATCAGTCGCCTCGGTAAATACCTCGGTCAGGCCGCCCGCCTGATGGTCGGCATGCCCGACTACGACACCTACGTCGAGCATATGCAAACCAAACACCCGGACAAGCCGGTGATGGACTACAAGGCGTTCTTCCGGGAACGCCAGGAAGCCCGTTACGGCGGCAAGGGTGGGCCCAAGTGCTGCTAAGTTGGTAAAACGGCTGTACCTGTAGGAGCGAGCTTGCTCGCGAAAAACCCAAGGACACCACGTGCAGCCAGACAGCACGCGTTATCGTTGACGTTCTTCGCGAGCAAGCTCGCTCCTACAGTTATTTTTGCGCCCTCATATTTCAGGAGAATCTCTTTGTCCTCTCCCATCCCCGTCACCATCCTCAGCGGCTTCCTCGGCGCCGGCAAGACCACCTTGCTGCGCCACCTGCTCAAAGCCGAGCACGGCTTGAAAATCGCCGTGATCGAAAACGAATTCAGTGACGCCGGTATCGACACCCAATTGCTGGGCGACGAGCCAGTGCAAGTGATGACCCTGTCCAACGGCTGCGTGTGCTGCACCATCCACACCGACCTGACCAAAGCCCTGTACCTGTTGCTGGAACGCCTGGACAGCGGCGAGATCGCCTTCGACAGGCTGGTGATCGAATGCACCGGCCTGGCCGACCCTGCACCGGTGGCCCAGACCTTCTTCATCGACGAAGAGCTGCGCGAACGCTATATCCTCGACGGCATCATCACCCTGGTGGATGCGGCCCACGCCGAGCATCATCTGACCCAGACCATTGCCCAGGCCCAGATCGGCTTTGCCGACCGCCTGCTGGTGAGCAAGCGCGACCTTGTAGACGACGCCAGCTTCGACGCCCTCAGCCAGCGCCTCACCCGCATCAACCGTCGTGCGCCAATTCGTGTGGTGGATCACGGCAAGATTGACCTGGCCGAATTGCTGGATGTGCGCGGCTTCAACCTCAACGCCGGCATGAGCCTGCGCCCGGTCAGTGCAGCGCCTTCGGTCGACCGTATTTCCAGCCTGGTGCTGCGCACCGACCAGCCGCTGGATATCGACCGTCTCAGCGAGTTCATGAACGAACTGCTGGAAGACCATGGCAAGCAACTGCTGCGTTACAAGGGCGTATTGAACATTGCCGGAGAAGACCGACGCATGGTGTTCCAGGGCGTGCTGAAGCTGTATGGCTTCGACTGGGATACCGAATGGGCCGAGGGCGAGGCGCGGGAGAGTGTGATCGTGTTTATTGCCGATGAGCTGCCCGAAGACAAGATCCGCCAAGGCTTTGAGCGGGTCTACCAATAAACCCGACTTGAAATGCACTCCAATGTGGGAGCTGGCTTGCCTGCGATAGCGGCGGGTCAATCACTGATGGGCTGACTGCAAAACCGCCATCGCAGGCAAGCCAGCTCCCACACTTGACCCTGTTTCAAATTGAAATCGGCATAAAAAAGCCCGGCTCATGAGCCGGGCTTCTTATTCACGCAACTGCCATCAAGCGCCGTATACCGGCAGCTTCTTGCAGATGGCCTTGACCTTCTCACGTACCGCGTCGATCACGGCTTCGTTGTTCAGGTCGGCCAGGATGTCGCAGATCCAGCCCGCCAGTTCCTTGCACTCGGCTTCCTTGAAGCCACGGGTGGTCACTGCCGGGGTGCCGAAGCGCAGGCCGGAGGTGACGAACGGCGAACGTGGGTCGTTCGGCACGGAGTTCTTGTTCACGGTGATGAAAGCTTTGCCCAGGGCAGCGTCAGCATCTTTACCGGAAATGTCCTGCTTGATCAGCGACAGCAGGAACAGGTGGTTTTCAGTACCGCCGGACACCACGTCAAAACCGCGCTCGATGAACACGCTGGCCATGGTCTTGGCGTTCTTGACCACTTGTTGCTGGTAGGTCTTGAACTCAGGCTGCAGTGCTTCCTTGAAGCAGATCGCCTTGGCCGCGATCACGTGCTCCAGCGGGCCGCCTTGGGCGCCCGGGAAAACGGCGGAGTTGAGCTTCTTCTCGATCTCGGCGTTGGCGCGTGCCAGGATCAGGCCGCCACGTGGACCGCGCAGGGTCTTGTGGGTAGTGGTGGTGACCACGTCAGCGTAAGGCACTGGGTTGGGGTAAACGCCCGCAGCTACCAGACCGGCCACGTGGGCCATGTCGACGAACAGATAGGCACCGACCTTGTCGGCGATTTCACGGAAACGTGGGAAGTCCAGGATCTGCGAGTAGGCAGAGAAACCGGCCACGATCATTTTTGGCTTGTGCTCGACGGCCAGGCGCTCGACTTCATCGTAGTCGATCAGGCCGTTGGCATCGATACCGTACTGAACGGCGTTGTACAGCTTGCCGGAGGACGAAACCGTGGCGCCGTGGGTCAGGTGACCGCCATGGGCCAGGCTCATGCCCAGGATGGTGTCGCCGCCTTGCAGCAGGGCCAGGTACACGGCGCTGTTGGCTTGGGAACCGGCGTGTGGCTGGACGTTGGCGTAATCGGCGCCGAACAGCTCTTTGGCACGGTCGATGGCCAACTGCTCAACCACGTCGACGTACTCGCAACCACCGTAGTAGCGCTTGCCTGGGTAGCCTTCGGCGTACTTGTTGGTCAGAACCGAACCTTGAGCCTCCATCACCGCAGGGCTGGTGTAGTTTTCCGAAGCGATCAGCTCAATGTGCTCTTCCTGGCGCACGGCTTCTTGCTCCATGGCGGCGAAGAGATCGGCGTCGTACTTGGCAATAGTCAAATCACGGCTGAACATGGCGGTCCTCAAGGATCGGGGGCAGAAAAGGAGGGCATTCTAACTCAATGGGTTTTAGATGGCATATGAAAGGACATCATGTCGCGGACAAGTGGGGTTCATCTGGGGATGATCGTTCCCACGCTCTGCGTGGGAATGCATCCCGTGACGCTCTGCGTCACATTTAAAAGCGGACGCAGAGCGTCCAGAATTGCGTTCCCACGCGGAGCGTGGGAACGATCAGGGACTTCAGTCAAACATGAACAGCGCATCATTACTGAACTGCACCTCAAACCGATTCGCCGGCATCGGCCGCCCGAACAGGTAACCCTGCACCTCATCACAGCCATGCTCACGCAGGAAGTCCAACTGCTCATGGGTTTCCACGCCTTCGGCAATCACCGCCAGGTTCAGGCTGTGGGCCATGGCAATAATCGCCCGGGCGATCTGCGCGTCCTGCTCACCGGAGGGCAGGCCATCGACGAAGGTGCGGTCGATCTTCAGCACATCGATGGGGAATTGCTTGAGGTAGTTGAGCGACGAATAGCCGGTGCCAAAGTCATCCACCGCGATGCTCAGGCCCAGGTTTTTCAGGCTGGCGAGGATCTGCAGGGCTTCGTTGACTTCACGCATCAGGATACTTTCGGTCAGTTCCAGCTCCAGGCACGCCGGCGGCAGGCCGGTGTCCTTGAGGATGGTGGCGATGCGCGTGCCCAACTGGCCGTCGGAGAACTGCCGCGCCGAGATGTTCACTGATACTTTCGGCACGCGCACTTTGTTCTGGTGCCAGGTCTTGAGCTGGCGGCAGGCTTCGCCGATCACCCAGTCGCCCACATCCACCACCAGCCCGAGCTCTTCCAGTACCGGGATAAAGTCCCCGGGCGGTACCAGTCCACGGCGCGGGTGGCGCCAGCGCAGCAGGGCTTCGGCGCCGGTAAGGCGTTTGCCGTCGCCGCTGAATTGCGGCTGGTAATAGAGCACGAATTCGTTCTGGTCCAGGGCGTGGCGCAGGTCGCTTTCCAGTTCCAGGCGCTCCAGGGCGCTGGCGTTCATGTCGGCCTGGTAGAACTGGAAGTTGTTTTTGCCGCGCTCTTTAGCGTGATACATCGCCGTGTCGGCGTTTTTCATCAATTGGCTCAGCTCGTTGCCGTCTTGCGGGCTGAGGGCGATGCCGATACTGGCGGTCACGAAGAACTCGCGGCCTTCCAGCACAAAGGGTTTGACCAGGCTGGCGAGGATCTGCTCGGCCACATGAATGGCGCGGTTCAGCGCCATATCGCGGCTGACCCGTGGTTGGAGGAGCAAGGTGAATTCGTCGCCGCCCATGCGCGCCACGGTGTCGTCCTCGGCCACACAACCGAGCAGGCGCGTGGCCATTTCCTTGAGCATCCGGTCGCCGGCCGCGTGGCCGAGGGAGTCGTTGATCGGCTTGAAGCGGTCCAGGTCGAGGAACATCAGCACCACCCACGACTTCTGCCGTTCGGCGGACTGCAACGCGGTGTGCAGGCGGTCCTGGAACAGGGTGCGGTTGGGCAGGTGGGTCAGGGCGTCGTAGTAGGCCAGGCGGTGGATGCGCTGCTCACTGGCCTTGCGCTCGCTGATATCGCTGAAGAAACACACGTAACTGGCCAGGTCGCCTTCGTCGTCGAACACCGCGGTAATGCCGACCCAGGCCGGGTAATGCTCGCCATTGAGACGCTTGAGCCACACCTCGCCTTCCCAGGTGCTGTGCTGGTGCAATTGCTTGAGCACATAACGCAGATGGGCTTCCTGCTGCTCATCGACGGTGAGCATATTGGGCAACTGGTCGAGCACATCGCTCACCGCATAGCCGCTGACCCGGCTGAACGCCTCGTTGGCCTGCACGATATAACCGGCTGGGTCGGTGATCAGGATCGCCGAAGTGGAATGTTCGAACACCGTGGCTGCCATGCGCAGATCTTTTTCGGCGCGTCGTTGCTGGCTGATATCGCGGCCCACGCCGAGGATGCCTTCAAACGCGCCATGTTCATCCCACACCAGCACCAGGCGCAGTTCGATCGGCACTTTGCGCCCGTCGGCGCGCAGGCAGTCGAACAGAAACAGTTGGGTCTGGACTTCATCGCGCAACGTGTTCAAGGCGTCGGGGTTGCCGAGGGCGCGGCTGACCTGTTCCATCAGGCTGTAAATGCCGGTCAACTGCTGAGGGTTGGCAACGATCGACTGCCAGCCGTTCTTGAACACCCAGTCCACGTCATAGCCCAGGACGGTGTTGACCGAGGGGCTGATGTAGTTGAGGGCCAGTTGGCTGTCGGTGGAGCAGATCACGTCGCTGATGCTTTCGGCCAGCATCCGGTAGCGCTGTTCACTGTCGCGTAGTGATTCACTGGCCTCGATCTGGTCGGTAATGTCCTTGGCCACGCCGATGATCCGGGTGACCACCGTAGAGGTATCGCGGGCCAGCGCCTGTTCGCGGATATCGAAGCGGCGCCACTGGTTATTGCGGTGGCGAAAGCGCAGTTGGCAGTGCAATTGGGTCGTATAGCCGACCTGGCGTTGCTGTTCGCGCGCGTCATGGTAGTGCTCGGCGTCTTCTGGGTGTAGCAGGATTTCCCAGAAGTACTCACCCATTTGCTGCAGTTCGGCTTTGTTGTAGCCCAGGGTGTGGCCCAGATGGTGGTTGCTGAAAATCATGCGCTGGCTGATCACGTCCTGCACATACAGGTGATCGGGCACGGTGCGCACCACATCCGACCAGAAGCTTTCACGCTCCACCAGCGACAACTCGATCAGCTTGCGGCTGGTGATGTCGCTGATGCTGAGAATCACGGCCTTGACGTCATCCTGCTGCTCCGGCAAACGCATCACCAGCCACAGGTACTGTTCGTTGCCGGCCACGTCGTTGAGCTGGATTTCCAGCTCCAGCTGTTTTTGCCGGGTCAGTACCGCTTCCAGCACTTGATAGCCGATGGACGTGGCATTGCGCGGGCAGTCATCGATCAGGCGTTCCCACGCCTGCTCGCAGGACGCGACGTTGAGCAGGCGCACGGCCATCTGGTTGACCTCGGTGACGCGCAACTCCTTGAGCAGTTGCTTGCGCTCCGTGGGGTTGGCCTGCAACCAGGCGTGCAACTGCTCGCGGCTTTGCACCTGGGTCTTGTTGCAAAACGCCTTGAGCCCCGACAGGTCCAACACGCACAACGCGACGCCGGTGCCTTCGAAGATGTCCTGGTAGCGTCGCCGGCCTTCATTCACCTGGCGTTGGCGGCGGCGCATGTTGAGCAGCACGATCACCGGGATCAGCGAAAACGCCAGGCCGAGCAGGCACTTGCCGATAAAGGCGGGTAGTAGTTGTTCCAACACCGCGCTGCGGTCGAACATGCCGCGCAGTTGCCAATCGCTTTTGCTCAAGGGCGTGACCAGCACGCTGCGGTTCAATTCTTCCGGCGTCAGGGCGCCGGACCACTGCGCCGGCATGCCGCTGTCACGGCTGACCACACGATGGTTCAGGCTGTTCTCGATCGCCCACATCGGGCGCTGGCCCTGGACATCCTGGCGCGTGAGGTTGGCCAGATAATTGGGCGCCAGGCGCAAGGCCCAGTACACCTTGGAGCCACCGCTGGGTTGGTGCAGCAACAGATAGATGACCGTGCCGTCATTGTCGTTGCTCAGGTAGTAGGACTGGGCGTGACTGCGCTTGACCAGGTCTTCGAGCAGGGCACTGTCTTGGCTGCCTTCGGCAGTGTCGCTGATCAGTGCGCCGCTGGGGGCGAGCAGGGCAAAGCTGCGCAGGTCCGGCAGTGAGCGCTGCAACGTGCGCATCAGGGCCTGCTGCTGTTCGGGGTTGCGCGGCGGCTCGACAATCGGCAACAGGTTCAGGGCGATCTGCGCGCTCAGGGCCATGCTCTGGCTGATCTGCTCGGCCAGGTCGGCACTGTAGTCGATGGTGTATTGCTGTTGGTTTTTCTGGTTTTGCTGCAATTGGTCCAGCAGTTGCCAGAACAACAAGGCGAGCAACAGCAGGACAAGCGTCGCCAACGCGCCTTTCAAGGTGCCGTGCAGGGGCGCTCCCGGCGCAATATGAGCGGCGCGCAAGGGCGTGGGCGGCGTGACGTTGGACAAACTGTGATCCTGCGGTTTGGCTGGACTGGCGCGCGACGTGCACTATAAGCCGGACGCCCGAAGGGCGGCTAGCATGCCTTGAGTTGTGGCAAAGTGCCAGTCCTGCCTGGCTGGACTGCCCCAGCGCATTCAGGTAGCTTTGCCGGTTACGCGGGGGCGTTCCAGCCCCAGACATTCAGGCTTTTTTTGCTCGCTGGCATTGATGATAGTCAAAGGCCCGCGCGGCGCATGGCCTGGCACGGGCTTCGTCCGCTTAATTCATCAGTCACTGACGCTAGGTTCACCATGGCTCAATACGTCTTCACCATGCATCGGCTGGGAAAAGTTGTTCCGCCGAAGCGGGAAATCCTGAAAAACATTTCGCTGTCCTTCTTCCCAGGCGCCAAGATCGGCGTGCTCGGCCTCAACGGTTCGGGTAAGTCCACCCTGCTGAAAATCATGGCGGGTGTCGACACCGAGTTCGAAGGCGAAGCCCGTCCGATGCCGGACCTGAACATCGGCTACCTGCCGCAAGAGCCGATCCTGGACCCGACCAAGACCGTGCGTGAAGTGGTCGAAGAAGCCGTCAGCGTGATCAAGGACGCCCAGGCCCGCCTCGATGAGGTGTACGCCGCCTACGCCGAACCGGATGCCGACTTCGACAAGCTGGCCGCCGAACAGGCCAAGCTCGAAGCGATCCTGCAGGCGGGCGATGGCCACAACCTGGAGCGCCAACTGGAAGTCGCCGCCGATGCGCTGCGTCTGCCAGCCTGGGACGCCAAGGTTGAACACCTGTCCGGTGGTGAGAAGCGTCGTGTGGCCCTGTGCCGCCTGCTGCTGTCGGCCCCTGACATGCTGCTGCTCGACGAACCGACCAACCACCTGGACGCCGATTCCGTCGCCTGGTTGGAGCACTTCCTCCACGATTTCCCGGGCACCGTGGTTGCGATCACGCACGACCGTTACTTCCTGGACAACGTCGCCGGCTGGATCCTGGAGCTCGACCGCGGCGCCGGTATCCCTTACGAGGGCAACTACTCCGGTTGGCTGGAAGCCAAGTCCGACCGTCTGGCCGCCGAATCCAAGCAGCAATCGGCCCACGAAAAAGCCATGAAGGAAGAACTGGAATGGGTGCGCAAAGGCGCCAAGGCCCGCCAGTCCAAATCCAAGGCCCGTCTGCAACGCTTTGAAGAAATGCAGTCGCAGGAATTCCAGAAGCGCAGCGAAACCAACGAGATCTACATCCCGGCTGGTCCGCGCCTGGGTGACAAGGTCATTGAGTTCAAGAACGTGACCAAAGGCTATGGCGACCGCGTGCTGATCGACAACCTGTCGTTCGCCATGCCAAAAGGCGCGATCGTCGGCGTTATCGGCGGTAACGGTGCGGGTAAATCCACACTGTTCCGCATGCTGATGGGCAAGGAAACCCCGGACTCCGGCAGCATCGAGATCGGTGACACCGTGCAGTTGGCCTGTGTGGACCAGAGCCGCGACGACCTCGACGGCAGCAAGACTGTGTTCCAGCAGATCTCCGACGGTTCCGACCAGATCCGCATCGGCAACTATGAAATCCCGTCGCGCACCTACGTCGGCCGTTTCAACTTCAAGGGCGGCGACCAGCAGAAGTTCGTCAAGGACCTGTCCGGTGGTGAGCGCGGTCGCTTGCACCTGGCCCTGACCCTGAAAGAGGGCGGCAACGTCCTGCTGCTCGACGAACCGTCCAACGACCTCGACGTTGAAACCCTGCGTTCCCTGGAAGAAGCCCTGCTGGACTTCCCGGGCGCCGCCATTGTGATCTCTCACGATCGGTGGTTCCTTGACCGCGTCGCGACCCACATCCTGGCGTACGAAGATGACTCCCAAGCGGTGTTCTTCGAAGGTAACTACACCGAGTACGAAGCCGACCGTAAAAAGCGCTTGGGTGAGGCCGCTGCCCAGCCGCACCGCGTACGCCACAAAAAACTGGCCTGATGCTGCAATAGCCGCAACAGCCTGTTGAAAAAATACCCCTCACGCAGGGGTATTTTTTTGCCCGCGTTATGCCGGGAGCGTCGTGGGCGCCAGCGCTGGGCGGCTGCGCAGCAATTCTTCGACCACCCCCATGAACGCCTCGACCAACAATGAGCGTGACGGTGAGCGCGTGAGTATCAGCAGGTGTACCCAGGCTTCGGGGTCTGCCAAGGGGCGGTAGACCACGCCTTTCCTGGCCAGGGTTCGGGTGCACTGTGGCACGAGCGAGACACCTTGGCCTGCCGCCACCAGGGCGATGATCGAGGTGATCTGGCGCCCCGCAGGGCCCGGGCGCAGCGCCAGGCCACGGCGTTGATACAGGTGCTCGATGGAGCCGTTGAGGCCCGAACCGTAATCGCTGGGGAACAGAATCAACGGGTACTCACTGAGCTGGGCGAGGGTGACTTCGTCCTGGTCCGCCAGCGGGTTGTCGCTGCAAAGAGCCGCCACCAGCGGTTCTTGCCCCAACGACAAAGCCTCGACGCCGGTTTGCCCGGCCTCAGGCAGCAGGCGGCTCATGCCGACGTCGATGCGCCCGTCCAGCACGTGCGTGTGCAGGCTGCCGGAAGCGCTCTCCACCAGGGTCAGTTGCACATCGGGAAAACGCTGGGCGAAGGCTTGCAGGGTTTGGCTGAAGAGTTCCGACAACGCGATCGAGCTGGCATAGCCTACGACCAGTTGGCCGGTCGAGCCGGCAGCCAATTTGGCGGCGATGTCTTGTGCAAGCCTGGCGTGTTCCAGCGCTGCGCGGGCATACGGCAAAAAGTGCTGGCCTTGGGCGGTCAGTGTGACCGTACGACTGGTGCGGTCGAACAGGCGAAAGCCAAGCTCGGTTTCCAGGGCCGAAATCTGCCGCGTCAGGGGCGGCTGGGCAAGGTGCAGGCGCTGGGCCGCGCGGCCGAAGTGCAGCTCTTCGGCGACCGTCAGGAAGTAACGTAACTTGCGTAGATCAAGCATTCTGTTTCCTGGGTATTGATCGGTCCGAATTCGGTATTGGTGTTCGCTGCGCTGGGTATTCTATAAACATCCTCGACTATAAGACGAGAGGCCACATGAACCCGCGCATGCATCACGCCCGCTTCGCCGTGTTCCTGTGTGGCTGTGCGGCGTTTCTGAATCTCTATGCGACACAGAGCATCCTGCCTGCGTTTGCCGAAAGCTTCCAGGTGAGTGCCCGGCAGGCAGGGTGGAGCATTACGGTGACCACGCTGGCGGTGGCGGTGACCGCGCCGTTTGTCGGGCGCCTGACCGGCCGTTTCGAGCAGCGCACGGTGATTGCCGTGGCCGCGTTGCTGCTGGCGCTGCCGACGCTGCTGACGGCCTATGTGGACAGTTTTGCCGAGCTGCTGGTGTGGCGTTTTGTCGAAGGGATGTTGATTCCCGTGGTGTTCGCCACCAGCGTGGCTTATATCGGTGATCGCTGGCGTGCGGCCACGGTCACCGAGATCACCAGTTTGTACGTCGCGGGGACGGTGCTCGGTGGGTTTGCCGGGCGCTTTGTTTCGGGTGTCATGACCCAATATGTGGGCTGGCGCGAAGCCTTCGAACTGTTGGCGGTGATCAGCCTGCTGGTCGGCCTGCTGATTGTGTGGCTGTTGCCGGCCAATCCGGTGGCGCGGCCCGGCGTTGCGGCCGTGGGCATGCACGGGGTGCGCCGCCTTCTGCGCAAACCCTTGCTGGCGGCCTATGGCGTCGGTTTCTGCGTGCTGTTCTCCCAAGTCGCAACCTTTACCTATGCCGGGCTGTATCTCAGCCAGGCCCCGTTCAACCTGGGCGCCGCCGCCTTGGGCACTTTGTATGCGGTGTTTCTGCTGGCGCTGGTGGTCATTCCTGTTGCGGGGCGCTTGAGCAAATCGCGACCACAATCGCAGTTACTGACCGGCGCTGTGGCGCTCGGCATCTGTGGCTCGGCGCTGACATTGTTGCCGTCCCTGTGGCTGATCGTGTTGGGGCTGGCCCTGAGTTCGACCGGCGTATTCCTGGCACAGGCATCCGCCAATGCGTATATCGCCACCACGGCAGGCCCGGACAAGTCCGGCGCCGTGGGGCTGTACCTGACCGGCTATTACCTGGGCGGCAGCGCCGGCGCCGTGGTCCCGGCCATGCTTTGGAATCAATGGGGCTGGCCGGGCTGCGTCGCGTTGGTCGCAGGTTTTCAGCTGTTGTCGCTGGCGATTGCCCTGCTGGGCTGGAAACCGGTAAAGCCCCAGGCCCTGATCGCCGGACAGCGCGGCAAACCAGCCTGATTTTTCATCCAATAAAGGACTATGAGAGGTGAACATGACTAACACCGTGATCAAGCGCAGCCAGTTGTTGAAGCTCATCGAACCGGTATTGAACGACATGCCGGCCGGTGCCTTGCGCCACGCGCTGTTCGAAGCCTTCTGGGCTCAGGAAGACGCACTGGTGGATATCGAAGACGCTTTTGCGCGACTCACCTCGCGTCGGCATTCGCCGGCGGTACTGCGCAAGTTCTTCGCCAGTTGGTCCAAGACCAATAATTCGGCGGCCAGTGTGTCCGGCCTGGCCAACCGCATTACCTTGCTGGCGCGCTCCGATGAAGGCTCCGCCGCCGCCGCGCAGTTGTACCGCGCCTGCGGCAGCCTGCAACGCATCACCGATGAAGATCTGGGCGCGTTGGGTAATACCTTGCACGCGGACCTGTTCTACACCATGGCCACCGCGCTGTGCGGTGATGACCAGTGGATATTGAAGGACAATTGCCTGCCCTCGGCACAGGCGTTCAAGGACTGGACCGACACCCGCCGCCTGCGTGATCGCGACCTGTTGCAGGGGTTGCTGACCACGTTGATCCACGAGGTGTACACCCACGGCGAAGTGGAATTCATCCACCCGCTGTACTCGCAGTGGTTCGTGCGGGACATGGGCGTGCCGCCGGAGAAATCCCGGGCGACGGTGGCCTGGGTCACGGTGCACACCGGCGGTACCGAGAGCAACCATTTCGCCCATGCGGTGGCGGCGGTGAATGAGTTCACCACTGCCATGCAGATTGAAGTGGACCCCGCCACGGCGCGCGACATTTTTGCTCAATACCTGCAGCGTAAAGCCAGTGTGATGAGCGACTGTGCGCAGTTGCTGGGTTAACCCGGCCTTTTTGCCTGAGAGCCTCTGACCCAGATGAACACCCTGAAGCAGACCGCAACGCCATCGTTGTCGCCGCCGGACCCGGTCAGCGTGCGTCGCCGCGCTCTGGTGGCAGGCTGCGGCGCGCATGCCGTGCACGATGGGCTGACCGATGTGATTTATGTGCTGTTGCCGATCTGGCAAGCGCAGTTCGGCCTCAGCTACGCCCAGATCGGCCTGTTGCGTGGTGCTTACGCGGGCATGATGGCCGGTTTTCAGTTACTGGCCAGCCGTGCTGCCGCACGCTGGGGGCGTGAACGCTTGCTGGTAGGTGGCACTGCGTTGGCGGGACTGGCCTACCTGCTGGCCGGCCAGGCTGGCGGGCTGGGCGTGTTGCTGTTGGCGCTGCTGCTGGGCGGGCTCGGCGCGAGTACGCAGCACCCGCTGGCCTCGTCGTTGATCACCGATACGCACGAGGCCGGCGGAGGCGTCAAACAAGCGCTGTCGCAGTACAACTTCAGCGGCGATATCGGCAAGACCTTGATCCCGGGGTTGATCGGCCTGTTGCTGGCGGTCATCAGTTGGCGCGCCAGTGTCACCCTGCTGGGTGTACTCGGGCTCCTGGCGGCAGGCCTGTTGTGGTGGCTGATCCCGGCACGCGCCGAGGCTTCGGCGGCGCCGGTGAAAGCCACCCGTACGGGCGCCGGCGCCGGCTCCGCGAGCGGCCTGCGTGCGCTGATCGTGACCGGCACGCTGGACAGCGCCGTGCGCATGGGTTTCCTCACGTTCCTGCCGTTTTTGCTCAAGGCCAAGGGCGCCGGGCCTGCGGGCATCGGCCTGGCGCTGACGATGCTGTTCGTCGGCGGCGCCTTCGGCAAATTGCTGTGCGGTTACCTCGGTGCGCGCATCGGCATGATGAAAACGGTATGGGCCACGGAGTTCACCACGGCTGTGCTGATTGTCATGGCGGTGTACTTGCCCTACGCCGGCTTGATGGTGATGTTGCCGCTGCTGGGGCTGGCGCTGAACGGCACGTCGTCGGTGCTGTACGGCGCAGTCCCGGACCTGGCAGGGCCGGGCAGGCGCGACCAGGCGTTCGCCGTGTTCTACACCGGCACCATCGGTGGCGGCGCCTTGGCGCCGGTGCTGTTCGGCAGCCTTGGGGATGCCACCGGTGTGCCCATGGCCGTCCTGTTGCTGGCCGCCACCCTGTTGCTGACCTTGCCGCTGTCCTGGCGGGTTCAGCAAGGGCTGGAGGCCCAAGCCCGGTAGGGCGAACGAACGTTCCAACGTGTTCTGGCAGGTATAACAATGAATAACAGTGAACCCTCTGCCGTGTCATTGCCGTTGTCCCAGCGTGCGCAACGTCTCAGCGCACCCGGCACGTCCAGCATGCGCAGTAAAGCCAATGCCTTGAAAGAAGCCGGCATCAACGTGGTCAACTTTGCCGCGGGCGAATTGTCCTTCGATGCCTGCCCGGTGATGAAAGCCGCCGCGACCGATGCGCTCGCCACCGCCCGCAACCGCTATACGCCGCCCATCGGCCTGCCCCAGCTTCGCCACGCGCTGGCGCAGCAGGTCACTCAGCGCTGCGGGGTGAATTACGCCGCCGATGAAATAGCGGTGACCGCGGGTGCCAAGCAGGCGCTGTACAACGCTGCAATGGTGCTGCTCAATCCGGGGGATGAAGTCATCGTCGCGGTGCCGTACTGGGAAACCTTCCCCACCCAGATCCAACTGGCCGGTGGCGTTCCCGTCTATGTCGACACGGCTGCGGATGACTATCGCCTCACCTGCGCAGCGGTCCAGAAGGCCCTGACCCCGCGTACCCGGATGATTGTGATCAACACCCCGAACAATCCGACAGGCACGGTTTATCAGCGCGAAGAACTGTTGGGTATTGCCCGGCTCGCCTTCGCACACAGGCTTTGGGTAGTGTTCGACGAGTGTTACCGCAAACTGGTGCGCGCGCCCCATGAACATCACAACATCGTGTCGCTGTTTGCGCCGCTCAAACATCAGACGGTACTGGTCGATTCGTTTTCCAAGAGCCACGCGGTCACCGGCTGGCGGGTAGGGTATGCGTGCGCGCCGGCCCCAGTCATCGCCGCCATGCACAACCTGCAAGGGCATACGACGTCCAACCCCAGCAGCCTGTCCCAATATGCTGCGCTCGGCAGCCTGATGGCGGACGCGCCGCACTTTACCCGCCAGGTCAATGCCTTCCTCGACCAGCAATTGCTTGCGGCCTGCACCTGCCTGGGGCATGTCGACGGCATTCGGTGCGCCCCGCCGGAAGGGGCGTTTTATCTGTTTATCGATGTGTCCCGCAAGTTGGGGGGCCGCTACCTGGGCAGCGTTATTCGTGACGTCGACCACTTGGCCGATCTGTTATTGACCGAGGCCCATATCGCGGTAGTGCCAGGCTCTGGCTGTGGTGACGGCAATAGCATCCGTATCTCCTACGCCGTTGAGCGTGAAGCGCTGATTGAGGGCCTCACGCGCTTCGCTCGTTTCATGTCAGAAATCGTTACGCATTAACCCCACCTTAAAAGGATATAAGCCGTGGAAAATCTGAGCCGTCAATTTATCGGGTACGTGAACCAGGCGCTGGTGGATGTCGAGGACGGACATCTGGCCCAAGCCCTGCTCAGCGGTTTCAACAGTCAAACCGCCGCGCTGGACACGTACTGCGAGACCTATGTCGACATGACCTCCAGTAATTGGAGCGAGTCGTCACTGTGTACGTTCTTCTGTGGCTGGCGTAGCCCGGACGGCGCCGCCCATGCCGTCTCGAGCATCATCGTGCGCATCCTCCAGGAGTCGGCATCGTTGACGGATGACGCCCGGTTGAAAATGCTCGAAGCGGCGGCCCATTGTGGGGAGATCATTGTCGAGGACATCGGGCTGGGTGAAATGCATGGGCATCCGCACCATTCCAAGCTGTATTACCGCATGGCTTCGGCCATCTGCGGCTCCGATGATTGGCGCCTGCAAGACAAATTCCTCAACCCGATTACCAAAGAGTTCTCCGGTTGGGTGGGGGAAAAACGCCCATTGGCGCCGCAACTCATCGAAGCGCTGGAAATGATGGCCATGACGGAGTTGTTCAATACCGGCGAATACAACCTGATGACCCCGCTATGGAAGCAGTGGTTGCGCGATGTACGGGGCTATAGCGCCGGTGAGGCCAGCCGCGTCGCGAGTTTTCTCAGTGTGCATTGCGGCAGCGTGGAAGCACGCCACTTCAAGCATGCCGCTGAGGCGTTGCGGCTGTATGCCAGCGCCACCGGGCAGGCCGTGGATTACGCGCGTATCGCACTGCTCTCCAAGGAGTACGTGGCCAGGGCCTGCGAACATCTGCAAAAGATGGCGTCGGTGCTCAAGTGCGAACAGCCCGCATGGGATTGAGGCTGTTCGATAACCCTTGTTGTGCCGCTGATAAGGAGCCTGAACCCTATGATGGATACCGAAGCGCGCCGACGCCCTCTGTCGGCGCTGTTGGATAGCAACCGTTGCCTGCGTGTACTCGAAGCCCATAGCCCGATATCGGCGTTGCTCGCGCAGCGCGCCAGGCTGGAGATCAGCCCAGGGCATACGGTGGGGTACGATGCCATCTGGTCGAGTTCGCTGACCGACTCGACCCAGCGCGGGTTACCTGACATCGAAATCCTTTCGCCCAGTAACCGGTTGCCGGGGATTCGCGAAATATTCGATGTGTGCTCGCTGCCGCTGATATTCGATGCCGATACCGGCGGCAAGGCCGAACATTTGGCGATTCATATCAAGATGCTGGAGCGTGCGGGCGTCTCGGCGGTGGTGATCGAAGACAAATGCGGCCTGAAGAAGAACTCACTCTTGGGCATCGAGGTCGACCAGGCGCAGGAGTCCATCGAGGCCTTTTGCGCCAAGCTCCAGGCCGGGTGCACGAGTCGCACCGGCTCAGGGCTGATGATGATTGCCCGGTGTGAAAGCTTGATTCTGAATCGCGGCATGGAAGAGGCGATGGCACGGTGCCTGGCGTATGTCGAGGCGGGGGCGGATGGCATCATGATCCACAGCCGCAAGCAGGATGGCCTGGAAATCCTGGAATTCGCCCGGCAGTTTCGCCTGCAGCGGCCCAGGGTACCGCTGATTTGCGTGCCGACCAGCTATGTTCACCTGAAGTTCGAGGTGCTGGAGCGAGCAGGTTTCAACGCGGTGATTTATGCCAATCACATGTTGCGCAGTGCCTACCTGGCCATGCGCGATACCGCCGTCGGCATACTCGCCAATGGCAGGACGCTGGAACTGGAGTCACGTTGCCTGGGCATTGACGAGATACTCGACCTGGTGCCGGGCACGCGCTAGTGCCCTGCGCGAGTCTGTGGGCAAATGCTGTGCGGGCTTGCTCGCGAAAGCGGTGGGTCAGTCGCTGCATCTGTAACTGCACCGCCGCTATCGCAGGCAAGCCAGCTCCCACATGACCGGTGTACTCGATCAAATGTGGGAACTGGCTTGCCTGCGATGGCGGCCTACCTGTTGGTGCAAAACTCAGAGTGAAATCCCCATTTAAGGGCAAAAAAAGGCAGTTATTTATACTTATTGCACCATTTAATTTCACAAAGGCGACATTTTGCCCTGTCGCGGTGCGAAACGAATTGATAAAGTCCGGCTCAATCTCCGTTTAACAACAATCAATTTGCCGAGACTGTTCATGACCGAATCCGTCGATTCCTTCCTTGCCCGCCTCAAGAAACGCGACCCGGACCAACCGGAATTCCACCAGGCTGTAGAAGAAGTTCTACGCAGCCTGTGGCCCTTTCTTGAAGCCAACCCGCACTATCTGACCTCGGGCATCCTGGAGCGCATCTGCGAGCCGGAACGCGCGATCACGTTCCGAGTGTCGTGGGTGGATGACCATGGCAAGGTCCAGGTCAATCGCGGTTTCCGTATCCAGATGAACAGCGCCATTGGGCCCTACAAAGGCGGTTTGCGCTTTCACCCCTCAGTCAACCTGGGTGTGCTGAAATTCCTCGCCTTCGAACAGACCTTCAAGAACTCTCTGACCTCGCTGCCCATGGGCGGCGGCAAAGGCGGCTCGGACTTCGACCCCAAGGGCAAGAGCGACGCCGAAGTGATGCGCTTCTGCCAGGCATTCATGAGCGAGCTGTACCGCCATATCGGTGCGGACGTGGACGTACCGGCCGGTGATATCGGCGTGGGCGCACGGGAAATCGGCTTCCTGTTCGGCCAGTACAAACGCCTGAGCAATCAATTCACCTCAGTGCTGACCGGCAAGGGCATGACCTATGGCGGTAGCCTGATCCGCCCTGAAGCCACCGGTTTCGGCTGTGTGTATTTCGCCGAGGAAATGCTCAAGCGCCAAGGCCAGCGGGTTGAAGGCAAGCGTGTGGCCGTGTCCGGCTCCGGTAACGTGGCGCAATACGCGGCGCGCAAGGTCATGGACCTGGGCGGCATGGTGATTTCCCTGTCGGACTCCGAAGGCACCCTGTACGCCGAAAGTGGTTTGACCGAAGAACAATGGTCGGCCCTGCTGGAGCTGAAAAACGTACAGCGCGGGCGTATCAGTGAACTGGCCACACGTTTCGGCCTGGAGTTCCGCAAAGGCCAAGCGCCTTGGGAACTAGCCTGCGATATCGCGCTGCCGTGCGCCACCCAGAACGAACTCGACGCCGACGCTGCGCGCACCTTGCTGCGCAACGGCTGCCTCTGCGTGGCCGAAGGCGCGAACATGCCGACCACGTTGGAGGCTGTGGATATCTTCATCGACGCGGGCATCCTGTTTGCGCCGGGCAAGGCGTCCAACGCGGGGGGCGTGGCGGTGAGCGGCCTGGAAATGTCGCAAAACGCCATGCGCCTGCTGTGGACCGCCGGGGAAGTGGACAGCAAGCTGCACAACATCATGCAGTCGATCCACCATGCCTGCGTGCATTACGGTGAAGAAAACGGCCGCATCAACTACGTCAAGGGCGCGAACATCGCGGGCTTCGTGAAAGTGGCTGACGCGATGCTGGCCCAGGGTATCGTCTAGGCCTCGGGTTCGATGCGCAGCACTTCGATCAACTGATCGCCGACGGGGCGCTGCCACAGCACCTCGTCGCCCACCTGGGCGCCCAACAAAGCACGGCCCAGGGGCGAGCCCCAGTTGATCAAGCCTGCGTTGGCGTCGGCCTGGTCTTCCCCGACTAACTGGATGCGCTGCTGTTCGTCCTGCTCGTTGGCGAACGTGACCCAACTGCCGATCTGCACCTTTTCGGTGGACGTGGCCGGCGCGACTACCTGAGCGCTTTGCACCCGCTGGTTGAAGTAACGCAGGTCCCGCTCAAGGTCAGCCTGACGCTGTTTATCAGCCTGTTCGCCCTTGGCGGCTTCGTCGCTGTGCTCCCCTTGCAACTGTGCCACCTTGGTCTGCAATTGCGCCAACCCTTGCGCGGTCAGGCGGTTAGGTTGCGCGCTGACCTGACGCTCCACCGGCTGATCAGCCTGGGCCGCCGCGTTATCTTCATTTACAAAAGCTCGGCTCATGGCGTTCTCCTTCCTATGAAGGTTGGGCCACGTTCGCTGCCTGATCGTTCCCACCGGCGCTGATCGTTCCCACGCTCCGCGTGGGAATGCATCCTGTGACGCTCCGCGTCACGACCTCGCGAGCGGACGCGGAGCGTCCAGGGCGGCATTCCCACGCGGAGCGTGGGAACGATCAGCGTGAGCGATAGGCTTTGGCGGCGTCACGATCTTTTTCCTGCTGCCAATCGTGTTCGCGGTCGTCCCTGCGGTTTTCCTCGTAATCGCGCAGTTCCTGGCTCTCGCGCATGGCCTTGCACTGGCGAAACCCATCTTCCCAGCCTTCGGCGTATGGCCGGTCTTTGAGGTAACGCGGCACATTCTTGCGAAACGTCCCGGTAATCACCCCAGCGGCCTGGCGACCGCTGCTGCAACCGTCGTCGAAACCATCGGCGAAGGCGGGTGGATAACCTTTGGCCAGCAATTCCTGATGGGTTGACTGGCAACCCGACAACCCCACCACCGCGCACAGCATGACCGCATACCGCCACATGGCGTACTCCCTGGCCGTTTTACGGCTGATAAGGGAAGTCTAGAAGGGGATTTGTTGGGGCGGTGTGAAAGGCAGGTCAGAAAGTTGTGGGCCGAGTATAAAACCTGTGGGAGCTGGCTTGCCTGCGATGGCGGTGCGTCAGTCACTTGAACCTTGGCTGATATACCGTATATCGCGAGCAAGCCCGCACTCATTAATCAGTAGTGGTACCACTTCACCTCAAGCATCACTTCATTTACCGGTGTGGACAGGTGGCTGTACTCACGCTGGGCACTCAGGCGCAGGCCCAGGTTGCGCGACAGTTCCCACTGCTGGTTGAGGCTGATGCTGCGCCGCACTTCGCCGTTGGTGAAGAAATCACCCTTGGCTTCCAGGCTCAGGTTGCCCAACGGGTTTTTCCACAGCACGCCGGTGTTGAACCCTGCCGCCGGGGAGATGGCTTCGCTGAAGTCGTTGTTATGCTCCACGCGCACGGTGCCGAGGGCGAAGCCGAGCATGTCGTCGGAGAGTTGCCAGGTGCCACCGGCGCCGCCGTTGACGTGGGCGACCAGGGTTTCGTCGTCGTGTTTGCCCGGCACCCGCTCCAGGCCGCCGGTGACTTGCCACGACCAAGGTTGCAGCAGCGCATTGCGTGGCGTCAGCGAGCGGATGGTGGCCAGGTCCAGTTGCTGGAGCTGCCAGTGATTGCCCTCGTACTGGCGCAATTTCATTTGCAGGATTTCGATTTGCGCGCCCAGGGGGAAGCCTTCGGCGTTGTCGTTGAGGTCGTGGTAGGCCATGCGCAGGCCGTATTCGCCGAAGGCTTTGTCGCCACGGGTGCCGATGCCGGCTTGCCAGGTGCGCGACTCGTGGCCGTTTTCCGGCAGGCCAGGCGGGGTGATTTTCAGGTCTGGTGCCGGGTTCTGGTTGATCGCGCGCAGCAGTTCGAAGCTGCGCTGGGAGCGTGTCGCGTCGCGCTCCAGGCCATTGGCGCGGTAGCGGCCCAGGCGGTAAGCAGCATCCACGATCAGTGCCTGGCGCTCGCGGGGCAGTGCTTTGAATGCCGGTTCCTGCAGTTGCTTTTGGTCGTCGCTGATTTTCAGCACCCACTGTTGCTCATCGCTATCGAGTGGCTTGGCGCGTTCCAGCAGTTCACGTTCACGGGAGGGGCGATAGTCGATCTTTTCCACCAGGCCTGCATCTTTTACCGCTTTGACGGTATCGGTAGGGATCGCGGTGAGTGGGAATTGCTCAGTCAAGCGCAGGCCAGGGCGGGCCACTTGCAGCAGTTCGAGCAGGCGGTAGGAGCAGTTTTCGTCGAAGAAGAAGTAATCAAACTGGATCTGCTTGAGCTCCCACACGTGCTCGACCATACGCTTGGTCTCGACCTCGGTGAGGTTCAAGCGGTATTCCCACAAATCGCGGTTTTCGAGGCTGCGGTATTCCGAGAGTTTCTCCTGATAGGGCACCAGGGCGAACAGGCCCGGATAACCGCCCATCAAGCCCTTCCAGGCATAGAGGATGCTGTTGTCGGAGCCTTCGATATAGGCACCGAAGTTGATCGCATAGCTGAGCAGGGCGGTGTTGTTGCTTTGCACGTCAGCCTGGTCGATGCGCAGCAGGGTGTGGCCGAACATCGACGACGGGCTGTTGAGGTAGGCCGCCGGGAAGATCATCACTGCGCTATGGGGCGCGACGTCCTTGAACCACTGGGTGAACTCTTTGCACTCCAGGGCGGGCAGGTCGTTCAGTTGCAACTGCGCCTTGAGCCAGCGGGTGCGTGCGGGGTAAACGCACTGGGCGTGCTTTTCACCCAGGCTGGCCGGTGCATACAGCGCATCAACGGTGGCCTTGAGTTCGGCGTCCGGATGGTGTGCGCCATCGGGAGCGATGAAGAATTTCTTGTCGCTGACATAGCTGCGCCAGCCACTGACTTTGCCGGCTTCGTAGTGCCCCAGCGACAGCCAGAATGGATCATTGGCCAGTTGCTGCAAACGTTGATCGTCGAGGTGCGGTGCCGCATGCAGCGGGGCGCAGGCGAAGAGAGCCAGGCAAGCGAGGCGTTTGAGCATGGGGGCTACTTAAGTCGGACGGAAAAAAAGACCCAAGGTGGGCGGGTCGAAAAAATAAAACCCGCGCCTCGAAAGGCGCGGGCAGGTCGAGCTTAAGCCTGGGTTGCGTATTTCGCCAGACGGGCATCGCTTTTCAGTACAGCAATGGTGTTGTTGTGCACGTCGTCAGCGGTCACGTCAGCCTTGCTGAAGATCTGCTGGAAGTGCTCGTGGGTCACGGCCGCGAAGTGATCGCGATCTTCCGGGGCAACACCCAGTACCACTGCATAGGTGGTCAGCGCTTCGCCGTTGCCTTTGGCCATGTCTTCGGACAGCTCGTTCATCATGCCATTCATGGCAATCCAGGACTTGCCGCCGTAGGTCAGGGCGCTGTTGGTGCTGCAACCGTTGGTGCCCGAGGTCATGCCGAAGGTGGCGTTACCCGAAGTACCGTTGGTGGTGGAGGCGAGGAAGTGGGCCGGAGTACCGCGCTGGCCTTCGAACAACATGTTGCCCCAACCGCAGTTCGGGCCACCTGGTGCTTCTGCCATTGCATTGAGGGAGACGACGGTGAAGAGAGTACCAAGAAGGATCCGTTTCATAGCTTTGTTCTCTTTGTGTGCAAACCAATGGACAAGGGTTCAGGTGCTCAACGCACCCTAGGGGCCAGTTATTAGTCCAACCCGCGCAGTTTGGAGTTTAGGCACGTTCCCAGGGTTCCGTGTTTTTTTATAAACATTCAGTGGCGGGCGATTTTTTTGCAGGACGCGTGCGGTGGCTATGCTTTCCCGAAAGCGCGCCTTGCCAGAGCGCTCAACCGGGAGCCAGAATGCCCCATCTGCCCCGCCTGATGTAAGGAAGCCCGATGCCTGATCCTGTTGCTGCCAGCTTGCGTCTAGCGCCCGAAGCGCTGACTCGCCCTTTCTCCGCTGAACAGTTCAGCTTCTCGACCACCAATGATTTGGAGCCCTTTCGCGGTGTGCTTGGCCAGGAACGTGCGGTTGAAGCCTTGCAGTTCGGCGTGGCCATGCCACGCCCCGGTTACAACGTGTTTGTCATGGGCGAGCCGGGCACCGGCCGCTTTTCGTTCGTCAAACGCTACCTGAAAGCCGAAGGCAAGCGCCTGCAAACCCCGGCGGACTGGGTTTATGTGAATAATTTCGATGAGCCCCGCGAGCCTCGCGCCCTGGAATTGCCGGGTGGCGCCGCCGCGGCGTTTATCGCCGATATCAACGGCCTGGTCGACAACCTGGTCGCCACCTTCCCGGCGGTGTTCGAACACCCGACTTATCAACAGCGTAAAAGCGCCATCGACCGAGCGTTCAACCAGCGCTACGACAAGGCGCTGGACGTGATCGAGCGCCTGGCCCTGGAAAAAGACGTGGCGCTGTACCGCGACAGCTCCAATATCGCCTTTACGCCGATGCTCGACGGCAAGGCGCTGGACGAAGCGGAGTTTTCGCAACTGCCGGAGGCCGATCGCGAGCGCTTCCACACCGATATCTCCGAGCTGGAAGAACGCCTCAACGAAGAGCTGGCCAGCCTGCCGCAGTGGAAGCGCGAGTCCAACAACCAGCTGCGCCAGTTCAACGAAGAAACCATCACCCTGGCCCTGCAGCCTTTGCTGGCGCCATTGTCGGAAAAATACGCAGAAAATGCCGGCGTCTGTGGCTACCTGCAGGCCATGCAGGTGTACCTGCTCAAAACCGTGGTGGAGCAATTGGTGGACGACGCCAAGACCGACGCCCAGGCGCGCAAGCTGCTCGAAGAGCAATACTGCCCGAGCCTGGTGGTGGGCCACTCGGTCAACGGTGGCGCGCCGGTGGTGTTTGAACCGCACCCGACCTACGACAACCTGTTCGGCCGTATCGAATACAGCACCGACCAGGGCGCGCTCTACACCACCTATCGCCAGTTGCGTCCCGGCGCGTTGCACCGCGCCAACGGCGGTTTCCTGATCCTGGAAGCCGAAAAAATGCTCAGCGAGCCCTTTGTGTGGGATGCGCTCAAGCGTTCCCTGCAATCGCGCAAGCTGAAGATGGAATCGCCTTTGGGCGAACTCGGCCGCCTGGCCACCGTGACCCTCAACCCGCAGATGATTCCCTTGCAGGTCAAGGTGATCATCATCGGCTCGCGCCAGTTGTATTACGCCTTGCAAGACGCCGACCCGGACTTCCAGGAGATGTTCCGCGTACTGGTGGACTTCGACGAAGACATCCCCATGGTCGACGAGAGCCTGGAGCAGTTCGCCCAGTTGCTCAAAACCCGTACCTCGGAAGAAGGCATGGCGCCACTGACCTCGGACGCGGTGGCGCGCCTGGCGACTTACAGCGCACGCTTGGCCGAACATCAGGGGCGCTTGTCGGCGCGTATTGGTGATTTGTTCCAGCTGGTCAGCGAGGCGGATTTCATTCGCCACCTGGCCGGCGACGAAATGACCGATGCCGGGCATATCGAGCGCGCCCTCAAGGCCAAGGCCACGCGCACCGGCCGCGTGTCGGCGCGGATTCTCGACGACATGCTCGCTGGCGTCATCTTGATCGACACCGCCGGCGCCGCTGTGGGCAAGTGCAACGGCTTGACGGTGCTGGAGGTCGGCGACTCGGCATTCGGCGTGCCGGCGCGGATTTCCGCCACGGTATACCCGGGCGGTAGCGGTATTGTCGACATCGAACGCGAAGTTAACCTCGGCCAGCCGATTCACTCCAAGGGCGTGATGATCCTCACCGGTTACCTGGGCAGCCGTTATGCCCAGGAATTCCCGTTGGCCATCTCCGCCAGTATTGCCCTGGAGCAGTCCTACGGGTATGTGGACGGCGACAGTGCGTCCCTGGGCGAGGCATGCACCTTGATCTCGGCCTTGTCGAAGACGCCGCTCAAGCAATGCTTTGCCATCACCGGCTCGATCAACCAGTTTGGTGAAGTGCAGGCGGTGGGCGGGGTCAACGAGAAGATCGAAGGCTTCTTCCGCCTCTGCGAAGCCCGCGGGCTGACCGGTGAGCAGGGTGCGATCATCCCTCAGGCCAACGTGGCCACGCTGATGCTCGACGAGAAGGTGTTGCAGGCCGTGCGTGCCGGGCAATTTCACATCTATGCAGTGCGCCAAGCGGATGAGGCCTTGAGCCTGCTGGTGGGCGAGGATGCCGGTGAGCCGGACGCCGAGGGGCAGTTCCCGGAAGGCACCGTGAATGCGCGGGTGGTGGAGCGCTTGCGGGCGATTGCCGAGATGATCAGTGATGAGGATTTGAAGGAGGCGGAGAAGGAGCTGGCGCAGCAGGCGTTGGCAGAAGCCAAGCCAACCTGATTGCTGTCATCACTCGGTCAAGGTGGGAGCTGGCTTGCCTTAAGGCCAGTCAGTTAAGACTTTTTTGTAGGAGCGAGCTTGCTCGCGAAAAACTTTCAGGCGCCGCGTTCATTCAGCAAACACGCGTTATCGTTGCCGTTTTTCGCGAGCAAGCTCGCTCCTACATAAGGCGATGACCGCTTAAGCCAGCTCCCACACTGGTCCGTGGTGTTTTTGGGAACGTTTAGCGTGCCACAAAATTGACTCGACCCTCAGGGACCAACGCCCGTTGGTCCCTACAACCTTGGTTTGTCGCGTTTTTATTCTATTCTCAGAGTCAGGGATATCCACAGGAGTCGCAGGATAGAAACAGCTTCGCCTTGCGCTGGGGCTGAACACCGATCTACCGAGGGGCGCCGCCATGTCGCGCAACCTTTGCCTTACTCGCCAGTGCCTGGGCCTGGTCACCCGTATCGAATGCTCCATTCGCCCTCTTGCCGGGGATAACGGGATGTGGACGCTATTGTTTGCCGCCGGCATGTCGGGCGAGCAGCCTTCCACTGTCAAATCCCAGGGCCCGTTCCATGGGCCCTTCGTGGCAGAACGCATGCTGGGCACCATCGTTGATAGCCTGACCTTGCACGGCTACGAGCAAATGGACGAGCCGCAGATCTGGTGCCTGCACCTGCAGGCCCATCTGCGCCAACTCAATGGCGGCCAGGAGCGGCTGGCCCTCTGAGGATCGTTCCCACGCTCTGCGTGGTAACGCCGCCCCGGACGCACGGCGTCCACCCAGGGCTATTTGCTCTCAGGCTTGTCCAGCTTCACCTCAAAGCCGTACTGCACGGTGCTGAGGTCGGTGCGCTGGTAACTTTCCAGCGTGGTCGGCTGGCCGTAGAAGTAATGCACGTCAAACATCGCCGTGCCGTATTCCTCGGCGCGGTGGCTGACACCGAGAATCTCCTTGAGGTAATTGCCGCTGGCATCCTTGGCGTAGAAGCGCCAGCTGTCGGCGGGGAAGTCCTTCTGGTCGACGATCAGCGCGTTGTCCTTGAGCGACAGGCCCTTGGGCAGCTTGGCGGCGTCAATCGTGGCCTTCTCGATGGTGGCCAGAAACAACGGTACCGAGCCCACCACAAACGCCGGTGTTTCCGGGAACAGGTTGAGGTCGTAGGTGAGCGTGCCGCTTACTGCGTTCAGCTCGAAAGCCTCGGTCGGCAGCTCGATAGGCTCGCCGCGCTCGCCCTTGTCGTCGGCGGTGAAGAAGGTGATAGGCGCGTCACTGTTGTTGCGCTCGGCACCGACCAGGTCGTCATTGAAGGTGAACGGGTGGTCGAACACGATTTTTGCGGCACTGGCGTCTTCGGTTGATTGGCTGATGGTGACGCTGTTTTTCAGTTGGTCCTCGGTCATCGAGGCATCTTTGAGCCAACTGGCGGCGCCGTCGTCATACACCGTGACCGGCATTGGCAGGGGCTGTACGGTCTTTTGCAGGCTGTTCCTGTCAAAGCGCATTACCGGCAGGTCCAGGTCTTTACGGGTGAGCGTGGCCTTGGAGAAATCCAGCACATTCACCTGCAGGTTATCGATCAGCCCGTTGAAATACACCTTGGCGTAATGGCTGGTCTGCTGGCGCTCGAAGGCTTTTTGCGCGTCGGTGAGCTGTTTATCGAAGGCATCTGACCACGCGGTTTGTTTTTGCATCTCGGCCAGTTGTTTCTCATAGAACGCCACCTGCGCGGCACTCTCGTTGATCGAGCCTGAGCGGGTCAGAAACTGCCCGGTGCTGTCCCGTGCCTGCACCAGCAGCGGGTTGGGTGACGCGTCGCCGACCTCGGCGGCCAGGGGTTGGCTGTTGGTCAGTTCGATCTCGGCGTAGTTCTTTTCCAGCGTCAGCAGGTTGAGGGTGATGTTGCCGTCGGTGCGTTTATGGCCCACGTCTTGTTTGGTCAGGTCGAACGTCAGCACCTTGCCCGGGGTGATCACCTCCACCGCGCCCTTGAGGCTGATGGGTTGTGGCTGGCTCTTGTTTTCCGTCTCGATCCCTTCGATAAACGGGTAGGTCACCGTCAGGTCGTCGGGGTTGGTCAGGTTGGAGCTGCTGGGGCTCAGTTGGATGCCGGGGTCGGTTTCTGACCATTCCGGCTGGAAGGGAATGACTTTATTGTTGCTCAGGGTGACCGACTGCCATTCCAGGCCATGGGGGAAGGGGAACTGGTCCGGCGCGTTGAAGTTGAACGGGAAGACCGGCTGCAAATCCGTCAGGTAATCGGAGTGCGAGGTTTTGCGCAGTACGAACAGGCCATTGATGTAGGTGTCCACCAGCGCTTGGGGCGTAGGGTAATGCTTGAGCAGGGCCAGGCTGTCTTCGCCGTATTCGGCTTCGATGGGCTTGCTGGCGAGCTTGACGCGCGCACGTTCCAGCAACAGCAGCGAGCCGCCCAGGTCCGCAATGGCATCGCGCAGCTTGGGGTCCTGGATGGTGTCCAGGGACTGTTCGAACTTCGTGGTTTTCTCTTCGAGGGTCGCCTGCTTCTGCTCTTCTTTGGGGGAGCAGCCGCTGGCCATCAGCAACGCCGCGCACAGGCCGAGAGTGGCCAAAGGGGATCGCACATCCATCATCTGAGTTTTCCTGTCCGACATCATCGAGCCGAGTGAATGGCCTCGACACTAGCAGAAAAATTCTCTTACAGATGCCACTTGGGTCAGTTTTCTCGCGGTGACAGGGGCCGGGTGGCGGCTGGTATACTCGGCGCCATTTTTAGCCAAGCTGTGTGAGATTCAATGGAACGCTTTATCGAAAATACGATGTACGCCTCGCGTTGGCTGCTGGCGCCGATCTACCTGGGGCTGTCCTTGGGCCTGCTGGTCCTGGCGTTGAAATTCTTCCAGGAAATCATTCACGTGATTCCCAACATCTTCACCATGTTGGAAGCCGAAGTGATCCTGCTGCTGCTGTCGTTGATCGACATGGCCCTGGTGGGCGGCTTGCTGGTGATGGTGATGATTTCCGGCTACGAGAACTTCGTCTCGCAGCTGGATATCGATGAAAACAAGGAAAAGCTCAACTGGCTGGGCACCATGGACTCGTCGTCGCTGAAGATGAAAGTGGCGGCCTCCATCGTGGCGATTTCCTCCATCCACCTGCTGCGCATCTTCATGGACGCCAAGAACGTCGATCCACAGCACCTGATGTGGTACGTGATCATCCACATGACGTTCGTGGTCTCGGCGTTTGCCATGGGCTACCTGGACAAACTCACCAAGCATTGATACCCCGCGCCGGCCTTACTGCTCCACGAAGTAATAAGGCTGGCGGTTGACCGCCATTTGCTTGATCACCGTAACCTTCTCGTTCAGCCGGTCGGTGTGGTCTGTCAATGCAACGTTGCCGGGCTTGGCGCTGAGGAAGGCGCGCAGTTCGGCTTCGGTGTTCAGGATCGGCAAGTAGGCCTGCAGGTAGAACACGCTGGCGCCGTCGATGCGTTCGTTGGGTTGGTACATCGCCACCGTCCTGCCCTCGTCTTGCAGGGTCTGGATCTGACTGATCACGGGTACGAATGAATGGCGCACATCGGCTTTGGGCGCAAACCAGAACGCCGCGCTCAGGTAGCAGGCGATCGCCAGGCTGAAAACTCCGCCGATGATCTGCCGGTGGTAGCGGTACAGCCCCGGCTTATGGTCTTTGGCCCACTCCAGCAGCACCCGCGCATATTCGGCAGCCAGTACCGCGGCGGCTGGCGTCAGCGCCATCAAATACACGGTGCGTTTGCTGGAAGCCAGGGTCAGCAGGGTGAACTGCGCCACCAGCCACACACTGAAAAACAACCGGTAGCGGTTGCGCACCAGGCTTTTGCGGAAGTGCCACAGGCCCAGGTACACCAGAATATTCCAGGGCAGGAAGGCCTCGGGTAGTTTCGCGAGGTAATAGTAAAACGGCTCGTAATGCCCGGCCTCTACGAACGAACCACTGAAGCGCCCGACGCTATTGGTCCATAACACTTCACCCACCGCCTGCATCCCGCCGCGCTGAAACAGAAACCCCAGCCAGATCAGCAACGGCACCAACGCCAACGAGGTGAACAGCGCCGGCTTGAACCAATCGCCCAGCCGCAGGCGTTTATCCATCAGGCTGGTGCTGAGCAAGTACACAAAGATCACAATGCCCGGCATCGCCAGGCCCAACACGCCCTTGCTCAACGTGGCGATGACCATCCCGGCGGTAAACAACGCCCAAGCCCAGATACTCGAACCTTCACGCTCGGGCCGTACCGCCTGGTAAAACCCCAGCAGGGCAGCGGTGACACCGAGGCTGAGCAACGAGTCCTCACCCACACCCCGCACATTGCCCCAATAACTGGCCATGGTCGCCAGGATCAGCGCAGCGCTGAACGCCAGCGTCTGCGGCCGCCCAAACCGCCGCAGCATCCCGTACAGCAGCATCACACTGAACAACCCGGCAAACGCCGACGCCAGGCGCACCGCCCCGGTGCTGGCGCCAAACAGGCGAATCGCACCGGCGTCCAGCCACAGGCTCAGGGGTGGTTTTTCCAGAAAGGGTTCACGAAACAGGCGCGGCACCACCCAGTCATTGTCCAGGTGCATCGCCATGGCGATCCCGGACACCCGCGCTTCGGTAGAGCCTTGCAGCTCGTGGTTGCCGAGGGCGAAAAAGAACAACAGAGCAGCAAGCAAGAGCAGCAGGGGAGCAGGGCGCGTCATGGAATCTGGCTACCGAGGCATGAGACCGATCGGGCGACCGGTCATGGGTAGTCAGGGAGTATACGAGCGCGATTCTTAACCTTTGGTGAACGGCCGTAGGGTTTTTCTCCGGCGCGTCAGGGCATTTTCAAGCTGGGCACCGCCGCTTTGCCTTGTGCGGTCAGCACCGGCGCCAACTGCTCCCAGGTGAAGGCCAAGTCGTTGTCGCAACCGTCACCATTGGCCGGTGTCGAGAGTTGCAGGCCCTGGGTGTTGAAGCTGAGGTGAAAGTTGGAGTAATCGGTGATCGCGGGGCAGCCCTCGTCGGTGGTGGTTTGCTTGGCCAGCCAAGTGCTGAAGGCGGCCGGCAGCTTCAAATGGCCGGAATAGGCGTCATGCCATTGCTGATGGCCGCCGAGCCAGGCCCATGGGTCCACACTCTCGCCGGTTTGCAAGTTCCAGGAGTGCAGGCCCCAACTGATGCCCATGGCGCCTTGGCCTGCGGCCCAGCGGTAGAACCGCACGGTGAGAAATTGCGATGACCAATAGGCAGGCTCAACCTCGATCTCACTGGTATAGACCGAGCCGTTTCGACCCAGGTATTCACGCCGCTCATAAAAATAGTCGGTTAGATCTTCGTCATTGACGGCCAGGGCGGCGAGTTGCTGATTGATCTTCTGCACCGCCGGGCCATCGCCCTCCAGCTTGAGCGTGACGCGGGGGCCTTGGGTCTTGAGCTGGTAGGTGTGGTTGTGGAAAGTTTTCTTCTCGGTCTTGATCGGCAACGGCGCGGCTTCCATGGGCGCGTTATAGGCATCGCTGCCGCAGCCGTCCGTACCAATGCGGCGCAGGGCCAGTGGCAGCGGCGAGCCGCCATCGGTTTTGCTCCAGGCACCAGAAAGTGCATCGCCCTGAGGTTTTTGCAGGGTCCAGAAACCTGTGTTGCCTTCCTCCACCCACGGGGCGTTGTCGTTGGCCTGGGTCAGCTGAATCGGGGTACGAATGCGCTGGTAGTAATAACTGCCATGCTCCCCGTCGGCGCCGTTGAAACAGACGGTGATAGCGGACTTGCCCAAAGTACCTTGCCAAACCCCGGCCAGATCGGCGGCTGTTGCGAGTAAGGGCATGACGGAGAGGGCGATGATGGCAAAGGGCTTGAGCACGGGTATCTGACTTCCGGTTGTCTGATAAAGGCCGTCAGGGTAATGGGAAGTGTGAGGGGATGCCAGCGGGCGAGATGCGGTGAGGCGTCTCGCCCGTTTGCGTGTTTTAGGGCTGTGGCGTCTGGCTGGTGAATGGTTGGGTGTTCAAGACTCGTTCTACCAGTAGCTCACCCAGAACGATCAATTGTTGGGCGGCGAGCAACTTGTGGCGGTGCGCGCCTTCAAGTTCGAAGGCTAGGTCGGTGGTCATGGCGTTGAGGGAGGCGAGGGTTTCGCTGGCTTGGATTAGCAGGGTTTCGGGGTGGATGTTTTCGGCGAGGGTGAAGAGGGTGGTTGGGGGATTGGGGGTGATCTTTTTCACGATGAAGCTCCTACACTGTTTAAGGAGCTGCCTCCCCCTGCTGTCAAACAGGATTGGGTGGCAGCTGTACGCGGGTTGACAGACCGGAAGTGTAGGAACCCGGCGCACCCGAAGATGCCCCACGCACAGCCGCCATGAACGGAGCGGAATGCGTAAGCATGCCGCCTTATCACGGGGTGTGAAAGGTTACACTTTTCGGCCTGTCAAAGCCGGTCGCTGATCGCCAGCGACGCAAAGAAGTTAGCGTTGTGAAGGGGGTTGCGCCAGTTCACCAACAGCGCGGCAACTTGCGGGAAGCTTCCGAAGCTCGGCCCTGTTGGCGTCCCCGTCGTCAGGCTCTGTTAAAAGCTCCAGTCCTCAGCCTGAACCAACTGGCAGAACGGCCCATTGAGCGTGGCATTGTGATGAGCCACGATGGCCTCGGCTTTCATCAAGGGCGTGTCAGAACAGGTATGACCGTCGGCGATAAGCACCGCATCGAAGCCAAGGTCACGCGCAGCACGGCAGGTGCTGTCGACGCAGTATTGCGTTTTCATCCCGGTGACTACCACGCCGGTGGCGCCGCAAGAGCGCAGACTGTCAGCTAGGTCAGTCATCGCAAAAGCGTTAGGCCGACGCTTTTCGAACACCACTTCCCCACCCAGCAACTTCATTTCCTCTGCAATCAGCGTAAGCGGGCTGCCCGACTCGATTGGCGAGCCAGCGGGGCCGATGTGACGCGCGAGAAAAATTGGCGCGCCTGCGCTGCGGGCCTTGTCCATCAGGGTGTTGAGCGTTTCCAACAGCTCGTCGCAGCGCCAGGGTTTTTCCGGGCCGTGGATGAGTCCGACTTGGATATCCAGTATTAACAGGGCGTACATAGGTGCATCTCCTTGCGAGTGAACCAGCGACACAAGGCATAAAAAAGGCCCTGTCCATCGCTGGCGGGCCTTTGAAGTTCGTTGGTTATTGGCTCACGACACCTCGCACGCTCCGCTTGATGCGGTCGTGGTGGTGGTTGTCGAGGTGAGGCAATAGGTAGTCATGGGGCGACACTAGCATTGTGGTTGATGGAATGCCAGGTACAAAAAAGACGTCTTTGGACGTCTTTTTTGTTAATTCCGGGGGAAGCTGAAAAGTTTTTTCACCTTATTAATTTATAAAAGTTGAGCTGGAATATTTTGTAAGAAGTTTCCTCTTTTTTGGTAGGCTTTTGCCATCAGTCGAGAGGAAATGGAATGCCAGCAGTCATCGTTGAAAACGACACATCGCAATGGCAAGACGAGACCGGCGCTGTCTATCACTTCCCCAAGCGGTACCAAGCCTGGCTTGCTGAAGGAACCGAAGTGATCTATTACAAAGGACGCATCCAGGACAAAACCTTTGCTTCTGCCCGCCTCAGCGCCGATCCACATTATTTTGGTATGGCACGCATCGGTAAGGTCTACGCAGACCTGAGGAGTGATAAGGGTGACCTTTTTGCTTTGATCGAAAACTTCACTCAGTTTGAAGGCGCTATCCCCTCGAAAATTAACGGAGCGTACCTGGAGACGATCCCCGCTACTCGCGTGAACAACTATTGGCGTGACGGAGTTCGGTCCATTTCCCAACTGGATTACGATGCAATCCTAAGTCATGCGAAGCTCCTGTCTTCCCAGGCCGACCAGGGCACACCAAATATCGAAGGCGATCCATTGACCTTTGAATCGGCCAATGAAGGCAGCAAATCAAGTTACTTTGGAACCCGTTACGAACGCCGGAAAGATTTGAGGGTGAAGGCCATTGCTATCCACGGGCTTGACTGCAAGGCATGTGGCTTTGATTTTGAAAAGGCGTACGGCGAGCACGCGAAGGGGTTCATTCACGTTCACCATATAGTGCCGATTTCGGACTTCGGTGGTGAGAAAGCCGTGAATCCTGAGACTGACCTCGTTACGTTGTGCGCCAACTGTCACGCCGTGGTCCACCGCAAGCGGGATATGACGCTGAGCGTTGATGAACTGAGAGGTATGTTGCGCGGGCGATGGGTAATCGAGCCTTAGTTTTCTACTGTGTTCAGCCTACGGTTGTGAGGCTGAACCCTGGATAGTGACATCCTACCGGCGGGCCCATTAGCCGTTACTGTACCCGGCAAGTCGGCCCTCAAAGTATTGCGCGGTCTCCTGATCAGTACAGTACAGGTAGCAGCCTTTCATCCCACGAGTCATCAATGTTCGATACGTGTTTTTGATGATCAGGTCTGTCTCTTGCTGCGCCAGAGCAGGTTGCTTCTTCATCAGAGTCTTCCAGCCACGAATCGATTTGTCGTTCTTATCTCGCTCATGCGGCGACGTCACCACCTGCCCATCACGCACGACTAGATCTGGTCCGATGATAACTCCAATATAATCAACTTCCAGCCCTTGGCAGGTGTGGATACAACCGACCTGTTCAATGGAATTCTCAGCGATGATCCACAAGCTGCCATCCTGATCCAGATTCCATTGGCGTGCGTAGTCATTGCCGATAACGATGTCAGCGGCCTTGGAGTCTTTCTTGCTGAGCCAAGGCCAGCAGTAACCCGCGACAACGCGAGCCTTGTTTCCGTGATTTTTCTGCTCGATAGCCGCATGCATCGCCTGAGGGGAGTCGAACACCTTGAACTCATACTCGCTGGTATCGAGCAGCGGGTTGGCTGTCGAGTGAATCTCCAATACATCATCCAACCACGCCAGGTAGCCATCAGAGCCACTGCAACGGAACTGGGAAGATAGTATGTATTCCTCCACAGTTGCGCCTTTGGCTTCGGCAAAGGCGCGGATAGCCTGCTTGTTACCAATGTCGTTTAAAGTCACGCGCTGGTCTTCGTCAATGAAGAAAATCGAGCATTTCGCTGATTTGATCAACTCATTGATCTGGTTTTCACCCAGGTTTCCGTAAAGCCCGCTTTTCGCATTGAGCCTGTGAGCTTCGTCAACGATGAGTGCGTCATACGTATTGGGCGCGGTATCGATGAAGGCTCCCGACCCGGAAAAAAAGTTGGAGAAATGGCTACGTTTGACGGTGCCAACCAGCTTGCTCTCGTACACCTTGCGCGGCGCAGCATTTTTTGAGACGTACTTGCTCAACAGCTTCAAGGCAGTGAGCCTCACAAGCAAGTTGATCGCTAATACTGTTTTTCCGGTACCCGGTCCGCCTTCGATGATCAACACTTTCGGCGCTTCAATAGAGGCCTCACTTGCGGCAGCGAGCACCGACTCGAAGATTGATTTTTGATCATCAATCAATACGAACTCAGGCTTGCCTGTCATTAGCCCACTCAGCGCCTCTGCCAGTGCTTTGGACGGGCGAATCTTTCCGCTGGCGAGTTCGTAAAGAACCTCCTTGTTGTCGCCATGAATGATGTGTTTCTTGAGGAAACTTCGCAGCTTTGCAAGCTCTTCGGGGCCCTTCAGGAACAAGGGCGCTTTGCTGGTATAGGCTTCGTAGTGAGCAGAGTTGATGATGCCATCACTGACATAGTTATGGAGGTAGGCACAGGGGCGTACTTCGATGCTTTTGTCGTAGACGGCTTCGTTGAAGCCCTCTAGCAGCGCGGCGTACGACCAGACCTGGTAGGACGGATGAATAGTTTCGACAAGACCTCCACCCAGCGCCGTTTTGACAATTGCATCCTTGGTGGTTGCGCTGGCCTTGCTCCATTGCTTCAGTTCGATCAATACCGCATTTTTAGCCTGATTCTCATCGCGGCCTGTCAGCAAAAAGTCGATTCGCTTCGATGACTGAGGGATATGCAGTTCAATAGCCAGGCCGGCGCTGTTGGGCAGGCCGTCGTCTCGAAGCACCTTGGCCATATAAGCCAGTGAACCCTGCCAGGATCTAATCTCCGAAGCTCCTACCTTCTTGCCGGTGGCTTCTTTGAAGTGCCTGAGGATCACATCTTCAATATCGTCGTTATCGCTATCTTTGAGGAATTGTTGTTTGGTGGCAGCGTAAACGATCACGAGTGGTCCTTAGAGCCCAATGGGTCAGAGTTGGTCATACTTTTTGCTGGTGCTTTTAGCTTTGTCGACAGGGTATTTCTGCCCGTTCAGGGCGAGCTTGCTTGTTACAGCTTCGTTGAGGTCGACGCCCAGCACGCTGGCCAAGCGGACCAAGTACATAAGCACGTCAGCCAGTTCGTCCTTCACGGCCTGGGCGGTTTCGGGACGATTTGCTGAACCCGTTGATTCAGCCTCGCTCATCCATTGGAAAATTTCGCAGAGTTCACCTACCTCTCCTGTGAGCGCCAGGAGAAGATTTTTTGGTGAGTGAAATTGCTGCCAGTCGCGATCATCGGCAAAGCGCTGCAGCGATGCTGCAAGATTCTTCACGTCGACCAACTGCTCGAGTGTTCCATCTACCTTACTCACAGACTCGCCTCTTGGTGCCAGCGGTTAATGTGACCGAGGAGACACGTCAGAATTTTAGAGATGGATTGTAAGAGCTTTCCTTTTGTGCGCGAGGTTTTTGTTCGACAGGTGGCTGCTTGTACCTTGGGTTCGACGTGCTGGGGGAAGCCCTGCAGCTTGCTGGCGGAAGACGCTAGCCAAATATTATGGGGCGCATGCCTAGCATCCCTCAGGGCTCGGAGGTTTAGGACACCTACCTTCTTATCTGGCTCTGAAATCACCTACAAAATTCGTAACTGATGTCGAACTCAACCAGCACAGCTAGGCCTTCAATGGAATTTTCGGGAAGTCGCCAGACTTGGGGTAGGCCGTAGGTGACGCCGGAGGCCATGGCATTTACTGGATTTCAGGCACAAAAAAAAAGACGTCCGTGGACGTCTTTAGATGATGAAGTGGTGGCCGGGGTAATTTGAACCTGGCTTTTATCTTATTGATTATTATGATTAATAAACGGTTTGTTTTTTATTTGGGATACCAATTGGAATGCCTTTCAGCTGTTGAGGTGTGCTGTTCACGTTTTCTCTTGGAGTGTTGTCTATGACAATCCCGGAAGCTCGTAAGCGTCCGGCGAGCTCATCTGTCAAAGTCCGAGGGAGTAAAAGGCCACCAGACGCAGACTGATCTGTAAGCAATGTGAAAAATTTGCATATTGCATTTGTCGTCCAGGCATTACGCTTGAATGCGTCATTGGTACAGACATCATGGTGATAAGGCAGTTGTGTCCGCTAAAAGCGGGTATACCCATCACCAATGCCAGAATGCTGACGTTATGTTCACTGGATGCTTTGTTGACGTCAGTCAGCGGCTTCAACCTCAGAGGAAACCTCAGTCGCAGCTTCCCTGGCCTTGCTCAGAAGCTTCTCCTGCCTTTTGCTCCTTGCCTCGAGCTTCTTGAACGACTCGAACTCTGACTGAATCAACTCGTAGCATTTATGGGTGGAATAGACTTCATCCAGCACGCGGCTCTGAATCTCAGCATGGTTATCAGCTTCATAGAGCTGCCAAACGCTTTTGCCCGGCTCGAATTTCGTCCCGTACATGTATTTATTCAGAATGTGATTTTTGGACTTTGGATATAAGAGGTTGCTAGGATTGTTGAACGTCCCGATGACGAGCAGGGAAAGGTCTACGACTCGAAAACTGTTTTGGAACGCGAAGGCTTGCTGATTCGAAAGGATATGAAAGCGTTTGAACAGCTCGAACAGAATCGGAACGTCTGAGGAGGTAATTCCGATCCCGCACAAAATTGCGGACACCGCACCATCATGGGCGTTTTTCACCTGGTCACATGCTGTTTTGAGTAAGGCATAGATATGCTCAAGCATCTCCTTCTCTGTCGCATGCTCCCATAGCCAGAAGGATTTGGTCTTCTTAAGGACTTCGGATTTTGCGATGCTGAAGTCCCGCTCGGGGTTAGCCACCAGGAATGAGCCACCGATGAACCTGCAATCCTTGTCCCATGGGTTGTAGCAGAAACCCGATGCTGTGCGCTTCTTCTCAGGAACGTAAAACTCCAAATCGAAGAACACCACTTTGCATTTTCCTGGCCTGAGTCGACCTTTTTGACTTGCCATCCTTGCTTGCCGCCTTCCACGTTGCGCCAGTTACAGAGGGTCGCATCATCGCAATGAACACGAGTAGCGACAAGCTCAGCCGCATGTTCAGTGGGGCAGTTCACTTTGACCGTGCCACGCGAGTGCTGGATTTCAACGCAGATGCTCGATGACGCAACCTGGGAATGCCCTCCGGCGAGCTGTAAAGGTAGCGGAATGAAAGCAGGTTGTAGCTGCGTGACTTCGTTCGTTTGTACCCGAATCCATTTATGGACGAGGTTCGCGTTAAGGCTGTGGTGCTACGCAACGCTGGCAATCGACGCGCCGGGCTGAGCGCACTCTTGGACTACCTGGGCCTTGAAGGATTTGGAATAGGATCGGCGTTGTGGCTGCATAGAAAGACCCGCTTAAAAGGCTAGAAATGGTGTCCACCCAAATTTGATCTGACCCCGAAATGTTGGACATCAACATCCAGGGGTGTCATGAAAAAGTACACAGAGCAGGCGAAATTGTCGGTTGTTGAAGATTACTGTTCGGGGAGCGCAGGTCACAGAGAGGTCGCGCAT
>NZ_JAEKCY010000028.1:0-77103 GCF_016405475.1 Pseudomonas sp. MF6767
CCCACCCTCCCTCCGCAATCCAAGGAAATAAGCGATGTCACTTACCAAAGATGCAATTCAGCTGATCACCGATACGGCGCTGGAAGCCAACGGCAAGAAGCTGGAAACACTGGTCCCTACCGTGGTGCTGCCGGAAAGCTCGAAAGTCATCGACTTGGAGAAGTTCCAGGCCGGCCGCAGCCGATTCCGTGGCACCTACAGCACCCATTCGCTGGCAGACTTCAGTGCCTACGTGGTGGAACGCACAGAACCAGGCGCGCGCGGCTTCATCGACCAAGACGCCATGAGCTGTGCACTTCTGTTTAACCTGGGCACCACCGGCGAACCCGGCCACGCCGATGACCGCGCCGTCCTCAAGCTGAAGCCAACCGCCGGATACACCGCCGCCCAGCAAATCGGCGGGCGGAGCATCAGCCAGAAAGACCTCAGCGACTGGATCGAAGACTGGCACCAGTACCTCACCCCGGTTGACGAGGAAGGCAAGGCCATTCCAGTGGCCAAGGCCATTGCAGCCGTGCGAACCATCACGATTAAGGCTTCCAGCGAATCGGAAACCACGGTAGGCGAGACCAGCGCCAGCCGCAGCGCCATGGACCAGATCGAAGCGCGCAGCAAGGAAACCCTGCCTGTGTCCCTGCAGTTCAGCACCATCCCTTTCGAAGGTCTGGCTGAACAAGTTATCACGCTGCGCCTGTCGGTTATTACCAGCGGCTCGCAGCCAGTGCTCAAGCTGCGCTGGGTTGGCGAAGAGGTCCAGCGCGAAGACATCGCGCAGGAATTCAAGGCGGTGCTACAAAGTGGTATCGGCGAAGCGGCTGCATTGTCGCTGGGTGCATTCGATCCAAAGTGAAAACAAAGGCCGGGCGACCGGCCTTCCTACTCTTCCCGTGGATGTACTATCAGCTCAAGAAATTTATGATGGACACAGGGATGCAACGTTCTATCTATTTGCACGACACTCAGGTAACCGTCACTTCTCTGCAATATTTAATTAAAGATTTGTCTTCTATATTTAGAGGAGCAATGTGGCGTTTTTTCGACTTGGGTATCCATATAGCTCGCATTTCACATTGCGGCTTGTAGCGCAGCGCCTTTATCAAGTCGGGTCGGACTCCAAAGTTTTCACCGTTGAACAGCTCGTCCCTTTCGCCATAGGTAATTTTATGAACACCATAAAAGTGAACTGGATTTATCTTGTTTAAAACATCAGTAAGGCGCCTATAAAAAGCTCCGACCTTGAATATCTCCACACACGAATCCGCCTTATCAAACTCATCCATAACAGACTGACTAAGAAGATGGGCCGTGCAATGAACATAGCAATCTGAAGCATCAAAATCTCGCTCAAACCTCATATCAGCTAGGGTATAACCATCGCCTTTAATAAAACCAAACTTTTCAACTGCAGCATGATCGACGCCCCATTTAACGTTTGAGCTATATTTTTTTATTTCATGAAAAACCTTCTTTGTGCCTTCATGCTTATCCAGAACACCCCGTTTATGCTCATCCTTTCTAAAATCATAAAGCGTACCAATCCTTACACCTCCACAACTCAACAGTAATTCGCTCCACTTACGCTCAGAGTATTTGAATACGCTCATATAATAACTTTTGACCTCTGTGAATACGCCACAAAATATAACCGCCTGATCCGGCTCCATGCCGGTCACCCGTAATACCCCATATCACTGAACAGCGCCAGCCGGCGAGGATCCGTCACACTTACGATAATTTTCAGCCTTTCCGGCATTGCGTGAAAAAAAGACAGTGCGGAAGTTAAATCCGTATTAGCTACATATGTTCGCATAGCGTATTTATATTTTAGCTCTCAGGTCGAGCTATTTCCTCTACTGCGTCTTAACATTGATTTTTAGGATGTCGAGGTAACCGCCAGTATCGAGATCATCATCAAGGTCAATATTGTTGATGGCTAGGCTTTCGTTAAGAAGAGTAGCGAGACCTTTCATTGTACTCAAAAGCTCGTCCGCGCTACTAACATTAATCACATTATGGATTACGTTAGACTTGACAGAATGCAACATCGCCTGCTTCTGCTTCAATAGTTTTTTTAAAGCTTCAATCTCGTCTGTTTTTTCTTTGATTTTCTTATTAGCATCAATTTCCGATATTTTTTCACGCCCAACAGCTATCAGCGCCGTAGCTGCAATTAAAATAGCTCCTATGTAGCTAACACTCCAATCAGAAGTGTGAGTACTAAAATATGCTACCAATGCCGTATAAGCTAAAGACGTGATCAGCGTATATAATATGAGCAATAGCTTAGTCATTATGTTTGGCGTCTTTTATTTTTATACCGTGCCCCCCTAGACTTCCAAGAAGCAGTCTCCCGCTAGTCCTGAGAACCTTTATAGCTGGATGAATAATTTCATCATTCAAAAAGTCATCTGGACACATAAACTCTAGGCTAAATTTAACCTCGAAATAGTCTTTTTCCACAACACCAAGCACCGCCTTAAGAGCAACCCTAGACTTATTGTAAGAATTAATCATTGCGTACAGCTTTGGACGCTCAGCCTTCTTCGCCGTGTGAAATCGAAACGATACACTTATATTATTAACTGTGAGGACAGCAGTACGAATTTGCAGACCATGAAATACGGCTGCCCCCAACTTAAATTCGATCTCATCAACACCTGCTCCGCTCGACCTTATTAATTCATCCTTCTCATCACTATGCTCTTGCTCAATTTCCTGATACCCATCGAGTCTCATTAATGACTGACGAAGTTTAGAAGACATTACTTTTCCTTCCCTACATTGCTTTAATTTTGGCATTACGTTTAAAACCAAAGAGTTACGGCACGCTAAATATCATTGATCGACACTGATATCAAGCGACAATCTCGTCGCGCACCTCCCGCAGATCTCGCCCAGGCATGGCTCGGCAAGGACTCCCCGTGAAGCGAATTTACCTCAGCGGCCCCATGAGCGGCTTGCCCGGGCTGAAAACTTCCCAACCTTCCAGAGCATGACCGCCAGCCTTCGCGCCAGCGGCCACACAGTCACCAACCCCGCCGAGATAAACCCAGAAGGCGGCACCTGGACCCACTGTATGCGCCGCGACATTGCCGCCCTGATGGACTGCGACATAGTGGCCACCCTGCCCGGCTGGGAGCATTCAAAGGGCGCAAAGCTTGAAGTGCTGATAGCCGAGAAGCTCGGCATGACCGTTGTGGATGCCCATGATCTGGTAACGAGGGAGGCTGTATAACACAATCATTGTAATCATCTGTGTTAGTTGACCAACGCTACGACGGAACATCCGAGCAGCTATCTATCGCTGAAACTGATGGTTCAAATATGGCCGCGATACACCGCCAACGCTGAATGACCAGTATGCTCACGAACTAGCATTCGGCGGAAGTGCTGGCTAGTAAAGATTCGGTATCAATCACCAATTCCAATTAAAATGACCTACAAGGTTTTACCGTTATTTTTACTCAGCAGCCACGGATATGTGTTGACAAAACTCTCAAACAATACTGGCTGCGTCTTGTACAATTTTTGAAAATAGTCAAGACACCGGACACGTTTATCAGAATCGATCGCTGAATTAGCTCCATCAGCCAAAGTTGCATTTGGCCCCATTTTAATTGCCTTGTTTGCATTTATTGTTAGATCACGAAAGTCTCGATTGCTTTGCATCGCACAGGCATATAAAGCCTGACCAACTAATTTTCGCTCATTCTCATCAAGCACTGACGGGTCAGCCTCTAGCTCTAAAAGCTTTTGAAAAAAGTCTACTTGAGCTTTTGACTGCTCGAAATCCAATGCAGGACTTGAACTAAAAACATCAATAATAGATACAACGGAAAAAGCTACACCGATGAGCGCAGACACCCATGAGACCGACGAAGCCCCAAACTCCCAGACAATAAACGAAACTGCAGATGACGCTCCAGCGATGAAGAATACCAAGGCAGACCAATAGCGAGCGTCATAAACTGCCATACCTCCTAGCACTAAGCCTGTCAAAAACAGAATCGCACCAACAACTAAACGCCAAGTACTCATCTTATCTCTACATCCATGTTTTTTTGAGCGAAGCAGCATAACTAGAAACTCAAAATATTTCTAGATGTAAAACCTTTAACTAGCCGCTATAGCGGCCAAGGAACTGTCATGCCTGAACAAAAGATAACGTTCGTGAATGGCCTGCCCGCCAAGTGCGGCTGCAAGATGGAATTCAGCTCTGGCGGCGGGCACTACTCCGACGTGCTTTACGTCACTCCCTGCGCGGCGCACAGCGGCAGCAAGCAGTTCGGGCCGGTCGAGGTGAAGCGCGATGCAGACGGCTGGTGGCATCACCCGAACATTCCGAGCTTTGGCGAAGGGGAAGACCCGGTGCCCTACATTGCCTGGATCAAGGAACAGGGACTGGAACTGAAAGGCTGGCACTCTGGCGACGAGCTTGAGGAACTATCTGACGAGGATGCCGCGTGCACCGCCTGGAACCCCGAATCACCCGGGCCTGAGTGGTTCCTGATGGGGATCTTCGATACGGATGACGGCCCGTATGTCCAGTGGGCGCGCCGGGAGGTGACGCCATGATCGCCACCCCCCTGGTTCGCCTACGTCTTCATCTACAAGGGGCCCAGGCCATGAATACCTATCGACACACCTTCGCAGCCGTCTGCCCTTCCGACGGCGAAACGATCCTCTACAGACTGGAGTTGCGCTCAAGCGCCATGATTCGCGTCGAGCACATCAAGGCGACAACAGCGCTGATCACCAAAGGCTGGCATGAACAGATTGCCGACAGCCTGGCGGAATCCTTGGGCGGCGATCAGACCATCATCGCCACGCACCAGGGCGTCGAGATCGAAACGGTGGGGCTCAGCGGATGATTGCATACCACGGCACGCCAATCGGCGGCACCCGCCAGGACGGCGCCCGGTTCCTTGCCGGCCGGCATGCCCTGGTGCCTTTCCCACGTCAGGACGACATGGGCATCGTGGCGGATGTCTGCCAGTCGTTCGTGTTCGACAACGGTGCGTTTTCGGTTTGGAAGAAAGGCGGCAAGCTGGATGTTAATGGCTATACCGCCTGGGTTGAGCAATGGCACCGGCACCCGGGCTTCGACTGGGCACTCATTCCGGATGTAATTGACGGCGACGAGGCAGCCAACGATGCGCTTCTGGAAGCCTGGCCCAGAGAGTTACGCGGTGTGCCGGTCTGGCACCTGCACGAATCGTTGGAAAGGTTGCAGCGCCTCGCTGCCGGCTGGCCGACAGTGGCCATCGGCAGTTCAGGGCAATGGGCACACCCTGGAACGGCGGCTTGGTGGAAACGGATGGGTTCAGCAATGGAAGCAATCTGCGACGACCAAGGCCGACCAGCGTGTCGCCTCCATGGTCTCAGGATGCTCGACCCCGCGATATTCCAGCATCTGCCGTTCGCATCAGCCGACAGCACGAACGCTGCGGTGAACGGCGGGAGTATCAGCCGATTCGGCATGTATGCCCCACCAACTGCGGGCCAACGCGCCAACGTCATCGCCGACCGCATCGAATCGCACAACAGTTCCCCGATCTGGCAGCGAGAAACCCAGGCCGAGATGGCGCTGTAGCCCCAATCCCCCTACATGCCTGCCGGTGAGCGGAGTCAGGGCAACTGACTGTCGATCCATCGTTCAGCTGCCGCCATTGCCTCATCAAGCGCTGCCGGATAGTCAGGCCAGGGGCCTTCCAACTCTGCTGCAACCTCACCCAAGCCATTGATGGGTGCTGGCTCAATGATCTTTGCAGCAACAGGGCTCTGGTCGTTCGGGCGACGCCAATCGAACTTGAGAAACATCACGTGGCCCCGGTAAGCGTGCGCTATCGGAGCATCGAAGTTGTGTGACACGTCCATGCCTCATCACGAACTAAGTTGAACCCTTTTGTACACCGCTTCGGTCCTGTTTGAAAGATAGGCAGAAAGCTATCACTCCAATCCCCTATATGCCGCCTCGCGCGGCTAGGACACACCTCATGTTCGCTATGAAACTAACCCTGATACTGCTGGGCGCTTTGCTGTACCTGGCAGGAACACTCGGCTGGTTCTTCTGGGCCGGGCCCGGCCTTGTCGGCATAGGCACCACCGACGCACTGCTCTACGCCTTCGCCGGCACTTGCGCCTGGCTGCTGATCAGCTTCGGCCTGGCAATCCACGTCATCAAGACAGCGCGGCCCACCGCCAGCGGGAGGTAGTTATGGAAATTCATTTTCTGTCGCACGAAGATGTTTGTGAATTGACGGGCGCCAGGACAAAAGCTGGCCAGATCCAAGTCCTATCGCGTAACGGTATACGGCACACCATCAAGCGCAACGGATGGCCGTGTGTGATATCCGCATCGTTGATGGTCAGTACGAAAGATATCAAGCCAGAAAAGGCTGAATGGCAACCAAGGATGGGTATCCAGTAAATGGCAAGGCGACCTACCAACCCTGGCAGCATCCCTCGGCTTAGAAAGCGCCTGCGGCCAGGGGGAAGGGTTTATTACTACTACGACGCAGGCGACAAACCGAGAAGGGAGATAGCGCTTGGTTCCGACTACGGAGCCGCAATCGTTGAATACGCCCGACTGGAAAAGAGCCGTGCGGCGAGTGCGCTTGTAGAAGCCGTACTGACTTTTGAGTACGTCGCTACCAAATATATGGAAGAGGTTGTGCCCACGAAGTCTTCGACCACACAAAAAGACAACACTAGGGAACTGAAGCAACTTCTGATCTTCTTCAATGACCCACCCGGCCCTCTTGAGGCGATCGAGCCGAAGCACGTCGTTCAGTACCTGCGTTATCGGTCGAAGACAGCGAAGGTGCGTGCCAACCGAGAAAAAGCCCTGCTCAGCGCTATCTGGAACTTCGCCCGTCAAAGCGGCTATACGTCGCTGGCCAACCCGTGCGCCGGCATCAAAGGAAACAAGGAAACAGGCCGGGACACCTACGTCGAAGACGAAATGTTTGCGGCGGTGTACCTGCACGCTGATCAGCCACTCAAGGACGCGTTAGACCTCTTCTATCTCACAGCTCAGCGCATAGGTGACACGCTCAAGATGGACGAACGTGACCTGCTGGATAACCAGTTGCTGATCAAGCAGGGGAAGACGAGTGCAAAACGCCGCATTGAGGTTGTAGGAGAGCTGAAGGTGGTTATTGAACGCATTTTGGAAAGGAAAAAGGGGCACAAGATTCGCTCAACCAGGCTCGTCGTAATGGACAACGGCCAGGCGATGACAACGAGCATGCTCAGAGGGAGATTTGACGCGGCCAGGATGAAGGCCGGGATTGAAAAGTCTGCTTTTCAGATGCGCGACCTTCGCGCAAAGGCGGCAACAGACAAGGAGGAATCGACTGGAAGTATTCGCGATGCGAGAGATCAACTGGGGCACACAACTGTCGGCATGACAGAGCAGTATATCCGGCGCCGCAAAGGCCTAAAGGTGCTCCCCACAAAGTAAAAAGCCGTTCCGCAATAAAATATAAGCCCTTGAAAACAAAGGGCTGCAAGCGAGTCGTATAAGAATAATTGCGGACCGTAAATATCGCTAACCTACTGTTTTACATGTAATTGTCTGTGGACTTAAAATCCCCCGCTCGTAAGGGCGTCCCGGTTCGATTCCGGGTTCGGGCACCATAGATATCAAGGGCTTGCCAGGGAAACCTGGGCAGGCCCTTATCTTTTCTGCTCCGCAATTCTCATCAGCGGCGTCCTGCCGACCGAACACAATCCGTTCGGCGCATGAAGCGCCACCCCACTACTGCCGCAATGTGGGACGGCTGCACGGTCTCCCTAGTTGATTTCAGTGACGAAGTTTTCGCGAGACCGCCGTACTTTTTTCAGGTTTACCAGCCAGTCAGACTCTGCTGCCCGATACCCCAACGGCAGGAGCACCACACTGCGCAGATGCCTGGCCCCCAGTCCCAGAATCTCATCGACAGCCGAGGGATCGAAACCTTCCATGGGCGTTGCATCGACTTGCTCGGACGCCGCGGCGATTAAAGCCGAGCCCAGGCCAATATAGGCTTGGCGCGCAGCCGCTTGATAATTGGCCTCCTGCCCACGCTCGGCGACTATGCCGAGGAGCATTTGACGGTAATCTTCCCACCCCTGGTTGACAGTAGCTCGTACAGTATTGGTCAGGTCGAACATCATGTTGACGCGCTCAGGCGTTATGTCATCCCAGGCGGCGAACACCAGTAAATGAGAGCAGTCGGTCACCTGGGACTGATTCCAGCTGACCGCCTTGATCTTTTCGCGAATGTGCGAATTAGTCACCACCAGCAATTCAAATGGCTGGAGGCCGCTCGAGGTCGCCGTCAGTCGTACCGCTTCCAGAATTCGCTCCAGCTTTTCAGCCGGCACGGTCTTGGACGGGTCATAACTTTTCGTCGCATAACGCCAATTCAGTAACTCGGTTATTTTGCTCATTCTTCATATTCCACGTAGGTCAACGGTCTTTATCCAGCCCAATCCGAATACCTTCAGGATTGCGCTCCGGCTTATACTGCGGATTAAAGTCAACTTGAAGGTCAAGCAAAAAATGAAGATCGGCGAGATTTCGCGACGCACAGGCCTTGCTGCTTCAGCAATACGCTACTACGAGGAGCAAGGCCTGCTGGACGCTCCCACGCGTGACGTGAACAACTATCGCTATTACAGCGAAACCACCATTAAACGCTTGGAAGTCGTGATCCATGCGCAAAGGTTGGGGTTTTCCCTCGACACCATTCGTGGCCTCTTCCTTCATGACGGTAGCTGCTCCAAATCCCTCACTCTGGAACAGATCAATGTACGCCTGGAGGAGATACAGCACATCGAAGCCACGCTAAAAGTGCAGCGTGAGGAGTTGTTGATGCTGCAAGAAGTCCTCGAAGAAAGCCTTCGTACGGGCATCGCACCTGGATTGGATTGCCCAAGCAGCGTGGAGCGATTACGACCTGATCGAGCCGTAGTCATGCGAAGCAAACACATGATGGCTACCAGCAAGTAAAGAAAGCGCAATACTGCGAGATCTGGATCTCAACCAAATACAAACCTGATGCTGCCTCTCGCACTGACAGATTGCTATAAAGCGATAAGCAAGAAAAAACCCCACAGCATCAACGATCCTGTGAGGTTTTATCACCGGCTTTACCGATCCGGCATCAAACCACGCTGATCATCTCTGCACTCAACTGCGCCGCATTGAACCCCACCAGGGTGACACTGCTGTCCCCCGCCAGAATCACGCTGTCACTGCCGTGCTGGGTAGTCGCACCGAGCACAGCATCGGCGCTGGCAAACAGCGACTTGGCGAACACCAGCAGGTCTTTCCCATTCTGATGAATGTTGAAGTCACTGATCACGTCGTGACCGAACCCGCGCTGGTCGAAAACAAACAGGTCGCTGCCCACGCCACCGCTGAGTTGGTCATTACCCTGCCCGCCGATCAAGACGTCATTGCCGTTGGCGCCATACAGCGCGTCGTTACCGGTGCCGCCCAGCAGTGTGTCGTTGCCCTCACCGCCGTGCAGCAGGTCATTGCCGGCGCCACCGTCGAGCCGGTCATTGCCGTTCTGGCCGAATATCAGGTCGCGAGCGGCGGTGCCTTTGAGGGTGTCGGCCAGCTGGCTGCCTTCGATGGATTTGGCATACGCCTTATCGGCGCCGAACAGGCCTTCGAAGTCGAGTTTGCCACTGGTCACCGTATAGGCCGGCGTGAGGGCCTCGCCGATGCCACCGAAGAGCCCGCCGAACACGGGCACATGGCCGAGGCTGTTGGCCAGGCCGGTTTCGAACTCCACGTGTTCTACGCCGTGCAATTCCTTCAGGCCGTATTGGCCGCTGCTGTCGTTCAAGAACAACGTGCCATCGTTGAGTTTCACCGCTTCGTAGGAAGATGCGGTGCCTTTGAGGAAGACTTTATCGTTGCCTTCACCGCCGGCGACGATATCGGTACCGGTACTCACGCGGAAACTGTCGTCGCCCTTGAACCCATCCAGGAAGTCATCGCTGCGACCGTCCTGCAGCTTGTCCGAACTGTCGGTGCCCAGCAGGAAGGCCGGTGTGCCGTAGTGGTTGGAGGTGGCGGTCTGTTTGTCGCCGACCCAGGTAAAGCTGCGGCTGATGGCGTCGAGGTTGCTGATGATGATGGTGCTGTCGCGCTCGATGTAATCGTAGAAGGTCGATTGGGCGATACGCTGGATAGGGTTGATGAAAATGCCTTCCAGGTGCGCGGCCCATCCTGACAGGTTGGCAATCGAGAACGGACCATTGGGCCAGGTTGGCAGCGCGTAGATTGTGTCGAACAGCACGATGTTGTCAGTCGTCGAGGTGTAACTGGCATCACTGCCTTGAAGCGCATCGATAATGGCGCTGCCCACGTTGGTCTCTTGACCTGTGAGACGGTGGACCACATCGTTTTCAAATCCGAAGTTGAAGATTCCGTCGCTGTTGCTGGACTTGGGCGACTCCATGCCAAAGTAGTCCGAATCCTTGAAAAAACCGTCGGCCAGAGTGTCCTTGCCGATATACATGCTGTTGGTAACGGAGCCACCCTGGCTATAGCCGGTGACCAGAACATCCTTGCCGCTCAGGTTATGGCCGGTGGCGTAATCCTTGATTGAGTTGAGCAGGTAGTCGTAGCCGTTGATATAAGAGTTATCGATCATCGCCGGCCAACCCAGCAGATCAATTGGCGAGTTGGTGCCGGCAATGGAAAAACCCATTTTGACTAATTGGCCGCTGTCATCGTATTGACCAAACACCCTGGCTTGAGAACCAAAGACGCCGTCGCCGGTAAAACTTCCAGTGACGTCGGTGTGGCTGCTATCAACCTGCAGTTCGCTCGCGCCGATCTCACGCCAGCCCTTGGGCAGCGCGAAGGTGTTGCCCTCGCCCAGCACAAGCCCCGGAATGTTGTAGAGCGCGCCGACGGTCGCTACACCACTGGTGTAAGTGGCGAGGGTCCAGGCATCTGAAATCAGGACGCGGGCGTCTTGCCCCTTGTAATCGAATATAGCCATGTCAGTACTCCTTGAGCCCAGCGATCAACACCGAAAGTCAACGGTAATACCTGATGCGTCGGGCTAAACAATATGCATTGAAGTTGTTGTTGTGCATTCTGTTCAGGCTGCTTCGTTGCTTAATATCGAGGTTGACCATTAAGGAAGCTCGTCAACACTAGCCTAGAAGTGCTGCGTTAAAGTGACCGACTATCGGATGACAAGTGTATGTACTTGGGGAGATAGACGACAAAAGCGCCATAAGCGCTGTTTGTCGAACAAGAGGTGAAGTTCTGTGTTGTTCGTGACTGGCGAGTCAAAGAAAATCAAACCCTTATAGCAAGTTGTGAACTGCAATAAGGGCTCAAGAAGTTCAGGTTTCTCTGGAGCTCAGGAAGAATAAACCTCAGCACCTTGGCATACAGACTGCTTGAACCTGGGTAATTGCTGCCGGGCCAGTTGCGCCTGCACGCCCGCGACGGCTTCAAGCACTCGTTGCGCCCAGTGCTCATCCTGCGGATCAACCACCACCACGCGAAAGCCGTGGTCGTTACCTTCAAGGCGCACACCCTCGGAATCATCCACGTGCAAATCAATGTCGAAGGCCGGCGGAAATTTCGAGGGGGTGTTCGACAGCCCATGCACCGTGAGGGCGTGGTTATGCCGCACGCTGTTGACTACGCCGTCGACACGAATGCCGTACAGCATCAGCCAACGCCTGATGTAGGAAGGCGCCCTGCCCGATGAGGTGTAGACCCAGATACTGCAACCCTGGCGCCGCAGCTCTCGCGTCAGCGAACGGGTGCCAATACGCAGCGGTTCTCCCCACCAACGATGAGCGCAGGCCGGTAGCCAGCTGCTCTCGACATCAGCGTGGTGGAGCTGGCAAGCCAATGTGTCGTCGATATCAAAGGAGATGCGTACACGCGGTCGCTTGGCGGCACGCGTGAGAAGCGCCTGCTGGATAGCTTGCACGGCTCGGCTGGCGAGTATTGGATACCGGCGCATTAATGGCCTCCCTGATAAATAGGCTGTGGTGCGTCGCTCAAGAAAAACGCCTTGGGATCCGGGGCCTGTTCCTCCAGGAAGGCGGCGTACTTTTTCTTGATCTTGGGCAATTCATACAACGCCTTGACCCCATGTTTGGCCGAGTTACGGATGACCGAGGAAGGATTGAAGTAACCCTCGGCATTTTCCAGCGTCAGCACGAACGGTGGCAACCCGGCCCGCATCAGCAGATAACTGACGATCAGCGAGCCGCTGCGGTTGTTGCCTTCGATAAACAACTGGGGCTTGCTGAGAATGCGCACATACACACCGGCCGCACGCTTCCACACCGATTCACTGCGATACGCGCAGTACCAATTGAACAAGTCCTTGATACCGCCTTCAACGTTGTTGAAGAAGTGCTCCTCGGTGGCGGCCAGGTGCTGGGCGTATTCCACGCGGCGCGCCGGGTCGCTACCGCAGAGCACCGTGGCGTTGATCTCCAGCATCAGGTCCAGATGATGAAGGTCAAACAGGTCAACGCCCCGTGCGACATAGTCGTCAACCAGCGCATAGCCTTCAAGCACGTTGTGCAGCACTTCGTCGGTCAAGGGGTCGCGCGGCTCGGTAAATTGCGTGCTGAGCTGGGCAAAGCGGCTCTGCACTTTGCGGAGCGCGCGTTCAATCGCTGACAAATCAAGACGATGCGTTGCAGACATTGGCGTTCCTGGGCTGACGGTGGCGCACGTGTGGTTTCTATCGAACATGGAGTTACTCAGCTGAATTTGCCGCTGATGTAATCCTCGGTCATCTGTTCACGCGGGCTGCCAAAAATCTGCGCGGTCGGGCCCATTTCCACCAGGTAGCCGGTACGCGTGCCCTGGGAAATATCCACCGAGAAAAATGCCGTGGTGTCCGCCACGCGGATCGCCTGCTGCATGTTGTGGGTGACCAGGGCGATGGTGTAGTCCTTCTTCAGTTCCACCATCAGTTCCTCTACCCGGCGAGTCGCAATCGGGTCGAGTGCCGAGCAAGGCTCGTCGAGCAACAGCACTTCCGGCTCTGTGGCGATAGCGCGGGCAATACACAGCCGTTGCTGCTGGCCACCGGAAAGCGACAGGCCGCTGACCTTGAGCTTGTCCTTGACTTCATCCCACAGCGCAGCGCCTTGCAGGGCGTGCTTGACGCGATCCCCCAGGTCACCTTTGTAGCGGTTCAAGCGCAGGCCGAAGGCGACGTTGTCGAAGATGCTCATGGAAAACGGGTTCGGCTGCTGGAACACCATGCCGATGTAACGGCGCACCACCACCGGGTCTACGCCCTTGCCATACACGTCCTGCCCCAGGAAATGCACGTGGCCTTCGAAACGAAAGCCCTTCACCAGATCGTTCATGCGGTTGAGGCTGCGCAGTACCGTACTTTTGCCGCAGCCGGACGGGCCGATGAAACCGGTGATCTTGTTTTTCTCGATCGGCACATGGCTGTCACGCACTGCCATGAAGTTGCCGTAGAAAATCCTGTCCAGCTTGCAGTCCATGACCACAGGCGATTGGGTAACAAACGGAGCGGCTATTTGCGCAGTTGAGACGTTCAAGATTCAGATGCTCCCGTTCTTAATACTTAGGCTTGCCGAAGATACGGCTCACAATATTCACGACCAGCACGATCATCACCAACACCAACGAGGCCGCCCAGGCGAGCTCCAGCTGGTTGTCGAAGGGCATGCCGGAAAAGTTGTAGATCAACACTGCAAGGGAGGCCGTGGGGTTCATCACCGCCAAGTCGCCGTCGTGGTAGATCCAGTAGTTGCTGAACAGCGCGGTGAACAACAACGGCGCGGTTTCGCCTGCGGCACGTGCCACTGCAAGCATTACGCCGGTGAGGATCGCTGGCAGGCCGGTCGGCAAGATGATCTTCCAGATCACTTGGGAGCGGGTGCAGCCCATGCCATAGGCGGCGTCCTTCATGATCTTGGGCACCATGCGCATCGACTCTTCAGCCGTCAGCACCACGATGGGCAGCATCAGTACCGCCAGGGCCACGCCGCCGGCCGGTGCCGAGTAGGTGCCGGTGGTCATCACCACCAAGGCATAGGCAAACACGCCGGCCAGGATCGAAGGCAAGCCGGTGAGCATCTTGGCGGCAAAGCGTGCAGCGTTGGCCAATTTGCTGTCCGGCCCCAGTTCGGCCAGGAAGATCGCGGCCATGATGCCGACCGGCACCGCAATCGCCGCAGCGATACCGACCATCACAAAGGTGCCGGCCATGGCGTTGCCGAAACCGCCGCCTGTTTCGAAGCCGGTGGGCGGCAGTTCGGTGAACACCTCCAGGCTCAGGCGTGCGCCGCCACGGGTGATCAGCATGTAGAGCACGGAAATCAGCGGCACACTGGCCAGCAGCGCGCCAAACCATACCAATGTGGTCAACACCAGGCTGCGCAAGGCGCGGCCTTCGAACTTGCGCTGCAGGCTCGGCACAGCGGTGATAGGGGATGTGAGATTCGTCATCATCGGTTACCCCGTTGGGCGTAGAGCATGATCATGGAACCGATGACATTCACCAGCAGCGTGATGAACATCAAGACGAGAGCGGCGTACATCAATACCTCCACCTCGTTGGGCCCGGCTTCGGGGAAGTTCAGCGCCAACAAGGCTGCCAACGTATTGGCCGGCGCGAACAGCGAGAGTGAAATGTTGTTGGCGTTGCCCACCAGCATCGCCAGCGCCATGGTTTCGCCCAGCGCACGGCCGAGGCCGAGTACCAGGGAGCCGAAAATACCGGTGGCGGCGGATGGCACCATCACCTTGAGAATCGCCTCCCAATGGGTGGTGCCCATGCCGTAGGCGGCCTGCTTGGTCTTCATCGGCACGCTGGTGAGCGCGTCCTGGGATACGGCGGCAATCGTCGGCAGAATCATGATGGCCAACACCAGCGCCGCCGGCAGCAACCCCGGCCCGCTCAGGGACGTGCCGAAAAACGGTATCCAACCCAGTTCGCTGTTCAACCAGGTGGTCAGTGGCCGAATGGCCGGGATCACCACGTAGATGCCCCACAGGCCGTACACCACGCTGGGAATAGCCGCGAGCAGCTCAACGATGGTGCGAAACACAGCGGCCAGCTTGGCCGGCAGAAAATCCTGAGTCAGGAAAATCGCCATGCTGACACCGAAAAAGCCTGCAATCAGCAGCGCGATGAAAGCGCTGTAGAGCGTGCCCCAAATGGCCGGCAAGATCCCGTACTTGCCCTGGTTAACGTCCCAGACGCTGCCAAAAAGCACATCGAACCCGTGCTTTTCCATGCCCGGCAAGGCCTTGCGTCCCACCTCGAATACCAAGGCTGCGACCAACGCCAGAATCAGTACCACCCCGATTCGCGCGAGCCCACGGAAGGTGCGATCGACCAGAAAGTCTTTGGCCGAGGGAGGTTGGCAGGCAGAATCCCGGTTAACCGGTACGACGAAAGGTTTGTTCATTGGCTAATTCCGGAACAGGGGGGAAACGCCCCCGGCGCGGCAAACAGCCCACACCGAGAGCGGCCTCACGGGTGTTACTGAATGTTGGCGGATGCCTTGCGAACCTGCTCCACCACCGATGGCGGCAGCGGGATGTAGCCCATGGAGTCGGCGATTTTCTGCCCCTCGGTCAGGCTGTACTCAACCATTTCGCGCATGGCCTTGGCCTTGGCAGGGTTGCCGTTGTCCTTGCGGAAGATCATCCAGGTGTACGAGGTGATCGGGTAAGACTTGGCACCGTCCGGGTCCGGCAACCAGGCCACCAGGCTTTCCGGCATATTCACTGCGGCCAGGGCCTCGGCGCCGCTTTCGGCGTTCGGCACCACGTACTGGCCGGCCTTGTTCTGCAACTGGGCGAAGTCAACCTTGGCCAGTTTGGCGAAGCCGTACTCGATGTAACCGATGGCGCCTGGGGTCTGGCGTACGGTGGCGGTCACACCATCGTTCTTGGGCGACTTGATGAATTTGTCGCTGGCCGGCCAGTTGACGGTGTTGCCCTCCCCGAGTGCCGTTTTGAATTCAGGGTTGATGGTCGCCAGGTGCTTGGTGAATACCGCCGTGGTGCCGCTGGAGTCTGCGCGCACCACCACGGTGATCGGCGTGTCGCCAAGCTTCAGGTCCGGGTTGGCGGCGACGATCTGTGGGTCGTTCCACTTGGTGATCTTGCCCAGGAAGATGTTGGAGTAAACATCGCGTGGCAGCTTGAGGCCCTTGGGATTGCCCGGCAGGTTATAGGCCAGCACGATTTCACCGGCAGTCATTGGCAGCAACTGCACGCCTTCGGCGACCTTGGCGATGTCTTCGTCTTTCATGGCCGAGTCACTGGCGGCGAAGTCGACGGTTTTATTCAGGAAGTCCTGCACACCTGCGCCGCTGCCCTTGGACTGGTAATCCACGGTGACGCCAGCGGTCTTCTTGCTGAAATCCTTGAACCAGGTGAGGTAGATCGGTGCAGGGAAGCTGGCGCCGGAGCCGGTGAGGCGCACGTTTTCGGCGGCGAAGGTCAAGGAGGAGGCACACAGGGATACCGTAACGGCGAGTGCTGCGGACTTCATCAAGCTTTTCATTAAAAGGAACTCGTTGTGGTGACGGGCTCCCGAACTGTGAAGCAGGGTTGTTACATTTTTATGAAAATTGAATGGCGAGAGGGCGTTTTGTCCCGCTTTGCCGCCACAGCGTTGTATTTTTAGGGCATTGGTTAGTAACAAATTACGACTAAAGTGCTGTCATCCCTCTAGCGGTACTGATCTTGCTCCCGCGACGGTCGACGCCGATCCAACTGACGCTCCGCGATCCAACTGTGGGAGCTTGCTTGCCTGCAATGACGGCCCGACAGCCAACGCCTATTTACCTGACACCCACAGTTGGATCGCGCGGTGTCAGATAAATAGGTGCCAGGCGCAATGCCGCCATCGCAGGCAAGCCAGCTCCCACATGTGGACCTAGGGGTGCCAGTGAAATAGGCGCTCTACCGTCCCCCTCAGGGCTAGCGGCAGCCTCGCGTCAGGCTTACTTGCCTTCAGTCAACGCGTTGTAGCTGGTGAACAGGTTGCGGTAGTCCGGAATGTGGTTGGAGAACAACGTCCCCAAGCCCTCGATGTCGTTGCGCCAGTCGCGGTGCAGCTCACAGGCCAGACCAAACCAGGTCATCAGTTGCGCGCCGTTGGCCGACATGCGGGCCCAGGCGGACTGCTGGGTCAGTTCGTTGAAAGTGCCGGAGGCGTCGGTGACCACAAACACTTCAAAGCCTTCGGCCAGGGCCGACAGCGCCGGGAACGCCACGCACACTTCGGTCACGACGCCGGCAATGATCAATTGCTTCTTGCCGGTGGCCTTGATGGCCTTGACGAAGTCTTCGTTGTCCCAGGCATTGATCTGGCCTGGGCGCGCAATGTACGGCGCATCCGGGAACAGTGCCTTGAGCTCGGGCACCAGCGGGCCATTGGGGCCGGTTTCGAAACTGGTGGTCAGGATCGTCGGCAACTTGAAGTACTTGGCCAGGTCAGCCAGGGCCAGCACGTTGTTCTTGAATTTGTCCGGGTCAATGTCGCGGACCAATGACAGTAAGCCGGCCTGATGGTCGACCAACAGCACAGCGGCGTTGTCTTTGTCCAAGCGAACGTAAGGTGTAGACATCTTCATACTCCTGATAAAAAGGCAGCGCCCAACATGGGCTCGCCGCAAAAGACCCCAGCGTATTTACTTGCGCTGTGAGTCTAGTACTTCGTGGTTGTTTGCCACTTCCTGAGCCTTGATGTAGCTCTCGATGAGAAGCTGATAGTGCGGCACGGCCTGGGTGTAGACGTTGGCCCATCCAAAAAACAGTGGAACCACCTTAATCATCGCGTTCAGGGTTAGGTAGTGGCTGAAACGGGCCGCTCCATCTCAAAAATGGAACAATGCAGCCGCACGGTGGCAAGGGCACTTGGACGTGGCGGTCGTTACAATGCGATCATCGGCTCCACCCCGTGGGTTTCAGGCACTTGCGCCAATCATGACCGTTCACTTATTTCCAGGCAGGTGCCTTCATGGACATCAAGCAGCTTAAATTCCTGATCGCGCTGGAGCAGACCCGCCATTTCGGTCAGGCCGCCGCGCGCTGCAACATCACCCAGCCCACCCTGTCGATGCGCCTGCGCAACCTGGAGGAAGAACTGGGCCTGGAGCTGGTAACCCGCGGCCAACGCTTCGAAGGTTTCACCCAGGCCGGCGAACGCGTATTGGCCTGGGCCAGGACCCTGCTCGCCGCACACGACGGCCTGTTCGCCGAAGCCGCTGCGTGTCGCGGCCAGTTGGTCGGTAACCTGCGCCTGGGCCTGGTGCCCCTGAGCGGCTTCAACCCGATCAGCTTTATCCAGGGTTTGTCCCACAGCTTCCCGGAACTCAAGTTCAGCCTCACCTCCATGAGTTCGGACAAAATCATCGAAGCCTTGGGCACCAACCAACTGGACCTGGGCGTGTGCTACCTGGACCACGTCAGCCCCAATTACCTGGAGTTTTTCGAGCTGGGCGAAACCCGCGTCGGCCTGCTGTACGACACCCGCCACTTCCACTTCGAAGGCACACAGATGAGCTGGGAAGAAGCCGCCGAACTGCCCCTTGGGATGATCAGCAATGGCATGCACTACCGAAAATCCATCGACTTGAGTTTCCGCAGCCGCGGTCTCGATCCCCAGCCGATTCTGGAAAGCGACTCCACCTTTCAACTGTTCCAGGCCATCCACGAAGGCTTCTGTTGCGCGATCATGCCGTTGGACAGCGGCCTGGAAAGCCCCATCGAGAACCTGGCGTTTATCCACCTGCCGGATGCCAGCGTCCTTGCGCCCCTGGGCATGGTGATGCGCAAGACCGAACCGCGCTCGGTCATTGCAGAGAAGTGTTTTGCCGAGGCCAAGCAGTTGTTTGCACCCAATACCCAGGCTTAGCCGGCTTGCGTTTGCAGCGCGCACAAAAAAGGCGCTCCGTAGAGCGCCTTTTTACCGCCGATTGTTTTACTGCAAGCTGACCTGACGCAGCTCGGGTTTGGTCTCACCACCAATCATGATGCGTTTTGGCTTGGCCTCTTCAGGCACTTCACGCAGCAGGTCGATGTTGAGCAAACCGTTGGTCAGGGATGCGCCACGTACTTCGATATGGTCCGCCAAGCGGAACGACAACCGGAACGCACGTTGGGCAATGCCCTGGTGCAGGTAAGCGACCTTATCGTCGGTTTCGCGTTTTCCGCCGGAAACCGTCAATACACCCCTCTCGACCTGGATATCCAGATCCTCCTCGGTCAGGCCAGCCACGGCGATCACGATGCGGTACGCGTCGTCACCGTGCTTTTCCACGTTGTGAGGTGGATAGGAATTCGGAGCCTCGCTGCGCAGCGCCGACTCGAACAGGTCATTGAAGCGATCAAAGCCCACCGATTGACGAAACAGTGGGGCCAACGACAGGGTAGTAGCCATTTTAAAATCTCCTGAGTTTCTCCAAGTGATTTAGTACACGACCCGGATTCGGCATCGCGTGATCAAAAATTTATGGACGCGCAAAAGGAATTCAAGAGGGCTGGAAAAAATTTTTCTTGCGCAAGGGGCGATCACCCAAGCCCAAGTGTTATGGCGTGTGCTCTAATCAAAATGCCAGGCGTGCTTTACCCCGTGAGCGCCTGAGACAGCCCTTGAGGTACAAAAAAATGAAAATGACATTCCCGGCCCTGGCATTGGGCATTCTGATCACCCAAGGGGCCCTGGCCGCTGGAGATGGTACGGCGGCGCTGGGAGGCGGTGTCGGCGGTGTATTGGGCAACGTGGTCGGCCAGCAGCTTGGTGGCTCGACAGGTGCGGCCATAGGCGCCGGCGTGGGGGGCGCAGCCGGGAGTGCAGTGGGTGCGCAGAAGGGCAACAAGACCGAAGCGGCGATTGGCGGCGGTTTGGGCTCGGCAGGCGGTTCGCTGATTGGCAATCGCCTGGGCGGCACCACCGGTTCAACCATCGGCGCCGGCGTGGGTGGCGCAGCCGGTGGCGCGCTGGGTAACAACCTGGCCGATGACGAGAGCGGTCATCGTTCCGGTGGTGGCAAGCACAAAGGCAACAAACATAAGCACAAGAACAAGCACCACTGATCGCGTGGCACGGCGCTGTTAGCCACCAAACACTGACCTGTGGCGAGGGAGCTTGCTCCCGTTGGGGCGCGAAGCCGCCCCGCTCTTTTGTTCAAAGAGGCTGGGACTGCTACGCAGTCCAACGGGAGCAAGCTCCCTCGCCACAGTTACCGTTTCGTCGCCTTTACATCGGCGTGCTGCTCACCACCCGCAACGCCAACCCTTCATACGCGTCCAACGTAATCGTGAACGCGCCCTCCTCGGTCAAATCGCCTTCCACCCGCTCATTGATGATATCCACCACCGGCCCCGGTGCGATGTTGGGCAGGTGCAGGGTTTCGGTGATCGGCGTGGCGCCAAAGTTCAGCGCAGTGATTTGCGTGCCCTTACCCGCCGGTAGTTCGTGCACCATGATCAGCAAGCCTGGATGCTCGACGTCCGGCACCAGGATCTGGCGGCTGGCGGCGATGTCGTAGGCGCGGCGTACGGCGAGGATTTTTTGCAGTTGGGAGGCAAAGGACTCCGGGTCCTGCAGTTGGCTGTTCAGGCTGCCATACAGGCTTTTGGAGCGCGGCATTTGCCCAGCTGACAGTTCGGCGTCGGGGTTCAGGTCTACCAGATCATAGGCGCCACGGTGAATCCAGCGTGTGTCGCCATCGGCCATCAAATGCGCCACCTCTTCGGCCGCCAACGGCAGCGCGCCCACCAGGTCCCAGCCGGACAAGGCAAACACCCCAGGTTGCATGGCGTTGTACATCACCAGCAGCAAATGGATCTGGCGAATCTGCTGGATATCCGCCGGGGTGATCGCCTCCAGGTCACGAATACCCAGGGCTGCGGTGATGATGCTGGCGGTGGTGCAGGACACGCCGTTGGTCACGAACTTGAGGTTATACGGCGCATGCTCACCGGTCAGGCGTTCGTACATCTGTTCGCGGATATGCTCGCGCAGGATGTTGCCGGGGAAGGTCTGGCCCTGGAACAGGAAGCTGTCATGGGCGTGCAGCGTCCAGAAGTGCACCAGCTCCAGGGTCAGTTCATCGTGGTTCTGTAGCGCGTGAATCAGCGAGCCGGGGTCGATGCCGAGGCTGTGCATCTGGCGCAGCATCAGACGCAGGAACTCGGTGTCGCCCATCAGCAATGCATGCTGGTAGGCCGGCCGGGTGATGAAGTCATAAGACAGGTCAGCGCCGCCGTGGGACATGGACGCGATGTCGTCCACGGTGAGGTTGAGTTCCTGAAAACTGAACCCGCCCGCCTTGCGAATGGCGCCGCCGAGTAACTGATTGCCGGTGATCGACAGCGGATGGCTTTCGGACCAGGCCGTGCCATCGAGCTTGCGCTCCACGCCGAGAAAGCCATTGGCATCCAGGCGCAGGATTTTCGCGCCCATCACATCAATGGCGTGCAGCGCATCACCGATGATCATCTGCTGCGCAGCAAACGAAGGGTCGAGCCAGTTGAGCGACGGCTGGCCTTCCTTGAAGTAATGCAGGTACACCCAGCGCCGCGGCTTGCCATCTACGCCGAGCACCACCGGGGTGGCGCTCCAGTCGGTTTCTTTGACGCCGGGCTCGAAGAAAATCACCCGCTGCAATTGGCCGACGATGTAGTGCTTGTCGCGCAGTGCGTCTACCTGGGAGGGGCTGAGGTTTTGTGCATCGCGTCCGGCAGCCACGTCGGGCAGCAACGGCCAGTCTTCCTCGCGGATTTCGACCATGTGGTACAGGCCGGGATAGTCCTCATAGGCCATTTCTGCCAGGCGAAAGTCCGCGCCCTTGCCGGTGTGCGACGGGATCACATCGTCGATGATCACCGCATTGTGCGCGGCAGCCATGCGCGTCAAGGCCTGCAATTGTGCCTCGGTGCCCAGTTGCGGGTCGATGTCGAAGCTGATGCGGTCGAAATTGCCGTCGATGGTCGGGGTGTGCTCGGTGCCAGACAAACCACCGGACTTCTTCAGCGGGCCGTTGTGAATGCCCTGGATGCCGATCTTCGACAGGGTATGCCACAGGGTTTCGTCCCCCAACGCTTCCAGCACGGTGCCGCCTTCGCGGGTGACAATCGACGCGGGGTAGGCCGTGAACCACACCGACGACAAGGCCGAAGCGTCACGCGGCCGGGTCTGTGCATAAGGCTGCTGCCACAGGCGGCCTTGCCCCGAATACAGCTTGGCCCGCTGCCGCGCTGCGTGGAGCATGGAATGTTGCACCAGCCAGTTCACATGATCGTTGTTCGCCGCGGTCATAAGCTCGGTACCTGTCGTGGTGAAAAGGGTCGGTGTAAGCATATGAGGGGCGTGGGCGGCATTCGTTGCATCGCAATAGAACGCTTACCCTGTAGGAGCGAGCTTGCTCGCGAAAAACGTCAACGATAACGCGTGCTTCCTGAATGAACGCGGCGCCTGTGAGTTTTTCGCGAGCAAGCTCGCTCCTACAGAAGACATTCACCTGCGCTGCTGCCTTGCGTGGCTTGCCGGTACTGCCTAGGGGTGAACCCGGTTGAAGATTTGAACTGCCGGGTAAACGCGCTGTGATCGGTGTACCCGCATTGCAGCGCAACCTCGGTAATCGGCAGCTCGGTATGCAACAACCGCCGGGCATGTTCCAGCCGGACTTTCTGGATCATTTGCCGAGGCGTGAGGTGAAACACGCGCTTGCAGTAGCGCTCCAGTTGCGCCACGGAAATCCCGGCGATTCGGGTCAATTCCCCCAGGGTGACACGTCGGTTGAAATGGCTGCGGATGTGTTCGTCCACCGCCGCCAGACGCTGATAGGCCGGGTGGGTTTCACTGGCTGATTGCAGATCTACCGAGATCCCGGCCAGGCCGATGATCGCACCGAGCTGGTTGTACAGCGGCCACTTGTGGGTCAGGCACCAGCCCGGTTCGCGGGTGCCGTAGAGGTGCAGTTCGAGTTGATCCTCCAGTACCAGGCCTTGCTTCAGCACGCGCCGGTCCTGCTCGGTATAGCCGGGGCCCAATTGCGAAGGAAACACTTCGGCGCTGGTCTTGCCCAGCAGCGGTTGCAGGTGTTTGAGGCCGCAGCGTTGCACCAGGGTGCGGTTGGCGAGCACGTAGCGAGCGTCGATGTCCTTGATGAAAATCGCAGCATTGGGCAGTACATCAAGCATCGGCAGCAACTGCTCTACCCCGCTTAATAGCTGCTCGATGCTGTGGGGTCGGCTGCCTTGGAAAAGGCTCGCGAACGCGCTTTGCAACATGACTTTCTCAGCCCCTTTATTCGTCGACAGCCAGCAGATTGAGGCATGGGGCGAGCGCTGTCGAGCGCGGCAAATTGTGCTGAATTCGTCATCCATCCCTGCGCAAAACATCAATCGTCAGCCTGCCTGATGGGTTCAGGATAGCGCCACTGCATGCCTATCCAATAACTCACAAGAAGGCGCCGCTATGTCAGGCCAAGGCAAGTTCAAGAAACAGCTGTCACTGATGGACCTCACCTTTATCGGGTTGGGAGCCATCTTCGGATCGGGTTGGTTGTTCGCCGCCAGTCACGTGTCTGCCATCGCAGGCCCGGCGGGGATTTTTTCCTGGCTGCTGGGCGGTTTCGCCGTGCTGTTGCTGGGCATTGTCTACTGCGAACTGGGCGCCGCCCTGCCCCGCGCTGGCGGCGTGGTGCGCTACCCGGTGTATTCCCATGGCCCGCTGCTGGGCTACCTGATGGGCTTTATCACGCTGATCGCGTTTTCCAGCCTGGTGGCGATTGAAGTGGTCGCCTCGCGTCAATATGCGGCAGCCTGGTTTCCAGAGCTGACCAAGGCCGGCTCCAGCGACCCCACCACCCTGGGCTGGCTGGTGCAATTTGCCTTGCTGTGCCTGTTCTTTGTGCTCAATTACCGCAGCGTGAAGACCTTTGCCATCGCCAATAACCTGGTGAGCGTATTCAAGTTCATCGTGCCGTTGCTGGTGATCGGCGTGCTGTTCACCTTCTTCAAGCCGGAGAACTTCCAGGTGCATGGCTTTGCACCGTTCGGCTTGTCGGGCATCGAGATGGCCGTGTCGGCAGGCGGGGTGATCTTTGCCTACCTGGGCCTGACGCCGATCATTTCGGTGGCCAGCGAAGTGAAAAACCCACAGCGCACCATCCCCATCGCCTTGATCCTCTCGGTATTGTTGTCTACGGCCATCTATGTGCTGCTGCAAACCGCGTTCCTCGGCGGCGTGCCTACCGAAATGCTCGCCAATGGCTGGGCCGGCATCAGCAAGGAACTGGCCCTGCCCTATCGCGATATCGCCCTGGCGCTGGGCGTGGGCTGGCTGGCCTACCTGGTGGTGGCCGATGCAGTGATCTCCCCCAGCGGCTGCGGCAACATCTACATGAACGCCACCCCGCGCGTGGTGTATGGATGGGCGCAGACCGGCACCTTTTTCAAGATCTTCACGCGCATCGATGAGAAGTCCGGCATCCCGCGCCCGGCGCTGTGGCTGACCTTTGGCCTGTCGGTGTTCTGGACCTTGCCGTTCCCGTCTTGGGAAGCGCTGATCAACGTGGTGTCCGCCGCCCTGATCCTCAGTTATGCCGTGGCCCCGGTGACAGTCGCCGCCCTGCGCCGCAATGCACCCGACATGGCGCGCCCGTTTCGGGTCAAGGGCATGGCGGTGCTGGGCCCGCTGTCATTCATCATCGCTGCGTTGATCGTGTACTGGTCGGGCTGGAGCACGGTGTCATGGCTGCTGGGCCTGCAAATTCTGATGTTTGCGGTGTACCTGCTGTGCGCGCGCTGGGTGCCGACCGCGCACCTGAACCTCAAGCAACAAGTGCGCTCCTCGGCGTGGCTGATCGGCTTCTACGCCGTGACCATCCTGCTCTCCAAACTCGGCAGCTTTGGCGGTATCGGGGTGATCAGCCACCCGTTTGACACCTTGGTGGTGGCGGCCTGCGCCCTGGGCATTTACTACTGGGGCGCCGCCACCGGTGTACCCGCCCACTGGGTACGCCTGGAGCAGGAAGAGGACGAAAGCGAAGCCGTCAGCGACGCGCACTACAGCGCCCCACTATCCCCGACTACCCACTGATGGAGCGCCTTATGAAACGGCTGCATGTGATTGACTCACACACCGGCGGTGAACCTACACGCTTGGTCATGAGCGGCTTTCCCGAACTGGTCGGTGCCTCGATCGCCGAGCAACTGGAGCACCTGCGCACCCACCACGATCAATGGCGCCGCGCCTGCCTGCTGGAGCCACGGGGCAACGACGTACTGGTAGGCGCGCTGTACTGTGCGCCAGTCACGCCGGGGGCGACCTGCGGGGTGATCTTCTTCAACAACGCCGGCTACCTCGGCATGTGCGGCCACGGCACCATCGGCCTGGTTGCCTCGCTGCACCACCTGGGGCTGATCCAACCGGGCGTGCACAGCCTTGACACGCCGGTCGGCCCGGTCGCGGCCACCTTGCACGAGGACGGCAGCGTGACCCTGCGCAATGTGCCCGCTTACCGCTACCGCAAGCAGGTGCCGGTTGAAGTGCCTGGGCATGGCGTGGTGCTGGGCGACATCGCCTGGGGCGGCAACTGGTTCTTCCTGGTGTCGGACCACGGCCATGAGTTGCAGATGGACAACGTGGAGGCCCTGACCGACTACACCTGGGCCATGCTCAACGCCCTCGAAGCCCAAGGCATCCGTGGCGCAGACGGTGCGCTGATCGACCATATCGAACTGTTCGCCGACGACGCCCACGCCGACAGCCGCAACTTCGTGATGTGCCCCGGCAAAGCCTATGACCGCTCCCCCTGCGGCACCGGCACCAGCGCCAAGCTCGCCTGCCTGGCCGCCGACGCAAAACTGGCCGCAGGAGAACCCTGGGTCCAAGCCAGCATCACCGGCAGCCAGTTCCTGGGCCGCTATGAGTGGGACGGCGAACGCGTACGTCCATTCATCACCGGCCGCGCCTACATGACCGCCGACAGCACGTTGCTGATCGACGAACAAGACCCGTTTGCCTGGGGCATCTGAGCCCATTATTCATTCAACTGAAACCGGAGTTAGCACCATGAGCGACAACATCTTCACCGGCTGCATGCCCGCCCTGATGACCCCTTGCACCGCCGAGCGCCAACCGGACTTCGACGCACTGGTGGCCAAGGGCCGCGAGCTGATCGACATCGGCATGAGTGCCGTGGTGTATTGCGGTTCCATGGGCGACTGGCCGCTGCTCACCGAGGCCCAGCGCCAGGAAGGCGTGGCGCGCCTGGTGGCTGCGGGTGTGCCGACCATCGTCGGTACGGGGGCGGTGAACAGCCGTGAAGCCGTATCCCACGCAGCCCATGCCGCCAAAGTCGGCGCCGATGGTTTGATGGTGATTCCCCGCGTGCTGTCCCGAGGGGCTTCGGTCACTGCGCAAAAGGCCCACTTTGCAGCAATCCTCAACGCCGCCCCCAACCTGCCGGCGGTGATCTACAACAGCCCCTACTATGGTTTCGCCACCCGCGCCGACCTGTTCTTCGAACTGCGCCGCGAACACCCGAACCTGATCGGCTTCAAGGAGTTCGGCGGCGCCGCCGACCTGCGCTACGCCGCCGAAAACATCACCTCCCAGGATGATGATGTGACCCTGATGGTCGGCGTCGACACCCAGGTGGTACACGGCTTCGTCAACTGCAACGCCACCGGCGCTATCACCGGCATCGGCAATGCACTGCCCCGCGAGGTGCTGCAACTGGTGGCCCTGAGCAAAAAGGCCGCCAAGGGCGATGCCAAGGCGCGTCGCCAGGCCCGCGAACTGGAAGCTGCACTGGCGGTGTTGTCATCGTTCGACGAGGGCTGCGACCTGGTGCTGTATTACAAGCATTTGATGGTGCTCAACGGCAACCAGGGTTACGCCCTGCACTTCAACGAAACCGACGAGCTCAGCGCTGCCCAGCGCCGGTATGCCGAGCAGCAGTACGCGCTGTTCCGCCAGTGGTATGCCAACTGGTCGGCCGAACAGAACGTCGTTTGATTTTGTGTAGGAGCGAGCTTGCTGTGGCGAGGGAGCTTGCTCCCGCTGACTGCGCAGCAGTCTCCGGCTTTTATTGGGGGCGCTTCGCACCCCAGCGCAAGCAAGCTTGCTCGCCACATAAGCTCGCTCCTACAACACCTCTTTTGTTTACCAGGATTTCACCATGACTCTGACAGGCAAGATGCTGATCGGTCAGCAATCGGTTTGCGGCCATCGCGATGCGATCCGGGCGATCAACCCCGCTACCAACACCCCACTGGAACCCGCCTACGCTTGCGGGGATGAGCAGCACGTCGACCAGGCCTGCGCACTGGCGTGGGCCGCGTTCGACGCTTACCGCGAAACCACCTTGGCAGATCGCGCCGCGTTGCTTGAAACCATCGCCAGCCACATCGAAGCCTTGGGCGATGAGTTGATCGAACGCGCCTGCGCCGAAACCGGGTTGCCTCGCGCACGCATTGAAGGTGAACGCGGCCGTACCTGCGGGCAACTGCGCGCTTTTGCCCGCACCGTGCGCCTGGGCGAATGGCTCGACGTGCGCGTCGATACCGCACAGCCCCAGCGCCAACCCCTGCCCCGTGCCGACCTGCGCCAGCGCCATATCGCCCTGGGTCCGGTAGCCGTGTTCGGTGCCAGCAACTTCCCTCTGGCCTTCTCCGTAGCGGGCGGCGATACCGCATCGGCCCTTGCCGCCGGTTGCCCGGTGATCGTCAAGGCGCATAACGCGCACCCCGGCACCAGCGAGCTGGTGGGGCGCGCCATCGCCCGGGCGGTGAAAGATTGTGGCTTGCCGGAGGGTATGTTTTCACTGCTCTATGGTGCGGGTAACGAGGTGGGTATCGCATTGGTGCGCCACCCGCGCATCAAGGCCGTGGGCTTCACGGGGTCGCGCAGTGGCGGTATTGCCCTGTGCCAAGCGGCGCAGGCACGCCCGGAGCCGATCCCGGTGTATGCGGAAATGAGCTCGATCAACCCGGTGTACCTGTTTCCTGCTGCGCTTGAAGCTCGGAGCGAAGCCTTGGCCGAAGGGTTCATCGCGTCGCTGACCCAAGGCGCCGGCCAGTTCTGTACCAACCCTGGCCTGGTGATCGCTCTGCAAGGCGCCGCTCTGGACCGTTTTATTCAGTCTGCCAGTGAGCGGCTCTCGCGTTGCCCGTCCCAGACCATGCTCACACCGGGCATCTTCAGCGCTTACGAAACTGGCCTGAAGACCCTGGCCCAGCACGCTCACATCGCCGCCAAGGGCTTGCCAGCGACCGGGCCGAACCAGGGCCAGGGCCATCTGTTCGTGACCCAGGCCGAGGCGTTCCTGAACAATGAACACCTGCAAGCCGAAGTATTCGGCGCCGCCTCGCTGGTGGTGCAGTGCCGTGATGTCGAGCAAATGCGCCAGGTGTCCGAGCACCTGGAAGGTCAACTCACCGCAACCCTGCACATGGATGACCACGACCTGCCACAGGCGCGGGCATTGCTGCCGGTGCTGGAGCGCAAGGCTGGGCGCCTGCTGGTGAACGGCTGGCCGACTGGCGTAGAAGTGTGCGACGCCATGGTGCATGGCGGGCCCTTTCCGGCGACTTCGGATGCGCGCAGTACGTCGGTGGGCACGGCGGCGATTCTGCGGTTCCTGCGCCCGGTGTGTTACCAGGACTTCCCGGACACCTTGCTTCCCACCGCGCTGCAGCACGACAACCCGCTGCGGTTGCGGCGCCTGCTCGACGGCCAGCGAGAAGCGTAATCATGGCCGATCCCAAGCAAGCAGACATCGTAGTAGTCGGCGCCGGCATTATCGGCGTCGCCTGCGCCTTGCAGCTGGCACGCCAAGGCCGCCATGTCGTCGTGCTCGACCCGCAGGCACCCGGCATGGGTGCCTCCTACGGCAACGCCGGCCACCTGGCGACGGAACAGGTGTTTCCCATCGCCGACCTGTCGATCCTCAAGCGCTTGCCCGCCATGTTGCTGGACCCCATGGGCCCGCTGCGCCTGGACTGGACCTACCTGCCCCGCGCCCTGCCCTGGTTTATCCGCCTGTTGCTCAACCTGCGGCCAGCGCGTTACCAGCGCACCGTGGCAGGCCTTCGCGCGCTGAACGAAGGCAGCCTGGGCGCGTGGCAACGCTTGCTGCAATCGATGGGTCAAACGCAATTGCTGCGTGAAGACGGTTCGCTATTGGTGTATGAGCGCCCCGAATCCCGCGCTGCACTGGATGCAGTGCAGCAACGCATGCGGCAGCAAGGCGTCGCCGTGGACTTCTGGGGCGGCGATGCGGTGCGCAAGGCTGCGCCGCAACTGAGCGACGCCATACAAGGCGGTTTGTTCTTCCCCGCTACCGGACACTTTCTGGACCCGTACACGGTGGTTGGCGAACTGGTGAACGCGGCCAAGGCTGAGGGGGTGCAATTTCTTCAGCAGCGCGTTCTGGACGGACGCCTGGAGGGTAGTGGCGTTTCTCTGATGACCGACCAAGGCGTACTGACAGCGCAGCAAGTGCTGATCGCCTGCGGCGCCCACTCGGCCAAACTCACCGCAGCTCTCACCGGCAAACAAGTGCCGCTGGACACCGAACGCGGTTACCACCTGATGCTGCCCCACGAACAACAGCGCCTGCCCTTCGCGGTCACTTCGCTGGAGCGCAAATTCATCATGACGCCCATGACCGGTGGCCTGCGCCTGGCCGGCACGGTCGAATTCGCCGGCCTCGACCGCCCGGCCAATATGCAACGGGCCTGGCAGTTGCACCGGTTGAGCAAAGGGTTGTTCCGACACGAACTGAGCGACAGCGAAGCCACGCCCTGGATGGGGTTTCGCCCTTCCCTGCCCGACTCGCTGCCGATCATTGACCGGGTGTGCGACGGCAAAGTGCTGCTTGCATTTGGTCACCAGCACCTGGGGCTGACACAAGCGGCGGTGACGGCCGAGCGGGTTGGGCAGCTTGCTGCGGGTGAGCAGGTGCCAGAACTACAGCCTTATCGGCTGGATCGTTTCTGAACCTTACTGTGGTAGGCGCGAAGTGCTGAATAACGCATCAGCCGTTTCTTGGATTTCATCGCGCATCCATAGCTTGTTCAACCAATCGGCGGGGATAGCCTGGACGCCGTAATACGCCCCCGCCAGTTGCCCAACGATTGCGGCAGTAGTGTCTGCGTCATCCCCAAGGTTGGCGGCGGCCAGTATCGCTTCAGCAAAGTTGGAGGTCTGATCGAAACACCAGAATGCGGCCTCCAGCGAAGCCACCGCATAACCTGAGCCAACGATTTGAGCAGAGGTTTTATCGCGATAGTCGCCAGAGGCGATAGCCTTGACCTTAGGAGCCGACAGCGCGGTGTGGGAAAAACTCAGCACCTGTTTCTTTGGCACGCCGCTCAGGGCATTGCTGATAGCCTCGGCCAGCAGCAGGCAGCACTCGATAGCCTCATGCGCGGCATGCGTAGTTCGCGAGCTTTGCTCGGCAAACAGGTGGATGTCCGCCCTATCTGGAAAGTAAAACAACACGACAGGTGCGAGACGCATCATTGAACCATTGCCGGCCGAATACGGATGCGTTGAGCCCGCAAAAGCGTTGCCACTTTGCTGAAATTGCTCCAGCGCTTCGCGAACCGTCATGCCGATATCAAAGCACTCTCCGGTAGAACTCAAGTAACCCCACTTCCACCAATTCAGATAACGTCCCATCTGGTCCATCGCGTCAAAACCGCCTTTGCGCAACAGGCTTTCGGCCAGACACAGTGCCATGGACGTATCGTCAGTCCATTGGCCAGGCTTGAGGCTAAACGGTCCGCCGCCTAGCATATCCGTCACGGGAGAAAAGCTGCCGCGGGGCATGAATTCAACCGTCGTCCCTACAGCATCGCCACACGCCAGCCCAAGTAGGCTGCCGCGATAACGATCCAAAAGCGTGATATCCATTGCCACTCCTCGTGAAAATCTTGCTACACCCGCCAGGCTACTTGACCAACCGCTTCTCCTTGGAGGGGCGATAGCCGAAATACGCGCTGTAGCATTTGCTGAAATGGCTCGGCGAGACAAACCCGCACGCCACCAGCACATCCACTTGGGATAACTCGGTGTGCTGCAACAGGCGTCGCGCCTCAGTGACGCGCAGTTCCATGTAGTAGCGCTGCGGCGTGGTGCCCAGCTGTTCTTTGAACAGGCGCTCCAGCTGACGGCGGGAACGGCCGGCGTAGACGGCGAGTTGATCGAGTTCCAGGGGTTCTTCGAGGTTGGCGTCCATCAACTTCACCACCTCGCGCAGCGGCGCGCTGACACACATGTTTTCGGTGGGTTTGATGCGGCGGTAGCGCGACTCTTCGAACGCCAGGATATCTTCGATGCCTTCGACCAAGGCTTTGCCATGCAGGCTCTTAATCCAGTCCAAGGCCATATGGAAAGCCCCCGAGGGGCTGGACGCGGTGAGGCGGTCGCGGTCGATCACGTAGGGCTCGCTGGTGACCTGCGCCGCCTTGGACACTTCGGCCAGCGCCGGGCGATGTTCGGGGTGGATGGCACAACGGTAACCCTGCAGCAGCCCCGCACGCCCGAGGAACCACGAGCCGTTCCACAAACCGGCAAGTCGCACGCCCGCTTCACCCGCACTGCGCAGCCATTGGATAAATGGCTCGCTCGCCTTGAGTTCGGTGCGAAAACCACCGCAGATCACCAACAGGTCCAAGTCCTGCAAGCTCGCCAGCATCAGGTTCGCATCCGGGCGAATGATCAGGCCCAAGTCGCTGATGACTTCGCCCTCGCCCCACCCGAAAGTGCGCGTAGCGAACAGATCAGGGCGCAACAGGTTGGCGGTCACCAGCGTGTCGAGGGTCTGGGTAAAGGCCGGCAAGGAGAAGTGTTCGAGCAGCAAAAAACCGACACGGGTGACCGACGTCGATTGCTGGGGATTATCACTGAGGTAGCGCAGGTTCTTGCCTTGCATGCCACCGCTGAACTGGCGTCTTTCCATCGAGGGTCGGCCCACGCTTATTGTTGTGCAGTGGGGGCTATCTTAGGGGCAAATGCAGTGCCTGTCTCAGGTGACGCTCGAGGCTGGCAGCGGCCATTGCACTGATCTTGATAAAAACTGGTCGCTTGAAAAGCCACGGCCCAGGCGCTGCGCGGTGATCTGATACGGTTTTTTCTTTTCGATCTGCGCCTGTATTGAAAACCGCTTGAGGCGGACAATAGCCCCATCCCGACACTCCTGTCGTCCCCTTCCCCTCGGAGGCCTTATGACCAAGATGGCAATTTTCCTGTTCGGCTTTTTGGTATTGACCATTGGCATCGGCATGTTGGCGACCATCTCGCCGGTCTAATCCCGCATCGTGGCGAGGGAGCTTGCTCCCGTGACGGCCTGCCAACCGACGGTGATCTACCTGACGCCCCGCGACCTAAATGTGGGAGCTGGCTTGCCTGCGATGACGGCCTGACGGTCAACTCAGTTGGACCGTGTACATATCCATTCCTGCGGTAGCGGCCACTTAGGGTTCCGCTTTTACAGCGGCTCACTTTTGATTCCGGCCAGCGTGGTTTGACGGGGCGCCTAAGATCAAAAGCAGATCAAGAGCGACTCGCTTCGCATCGTGGTTACCGTCGGCTGCTACGGGTGCTTTGCAAAGCTGTGTAGATACCTATGGTCATCGCAGGCAAGCCAGCTCCCACATTGGATCGCGGCGCATCAGTTATATCTGTGTCGGCTGCCAGGCCGTCGCGGGAGCAAGCTCCCTCGCCACAGATTTAGCGTCGTGCCGAAGTTATGTAGATACCTATGCTGCGATGACGGCCTGACAGTCAACGCGTTACCTACGCCACCTCAGCCCACAAACAGCATCGGATACAGCGACAGCACCAACAGCCCGGCCATGGACCAGTTGAACATCCGCAACCAGCGCGGCTCACGCAGCAAGTTGCGCAAGCCGCTGCCACACCCCACCCACACGCACACACTCGGCAGGTTAACCACCGCAAACACCAAGGCAATCACCAGCACATTGGTGACATAACCCTCGGCCGGCGTGTACGTAGTGATCGCCCCCAGCGCCATGATCCACGCCTTGGGGTTGACCCACTGGAAGGCCGCCGCACCGAGGAAGGTCATCGGCTTGCCATGTTCATCCGGGTTATCAGACATGCCGCCCGCATTGGCAATCTTCCACGCCAGATACAACAAATACGCGGCGCCGACATAACGCAATAGCGTGTAGGCCCACGGAAACAGCTTGAACACCTCGCCCAAGCCCAGCCCCACACAAATCACCAACAGCATGAAGCCAATGCTGATCCCCAGCGCATGGGGCATCGAACGGCGAAAGCCGAAATTCACGCCTGAGGCCAGTAACATGGTGTTGTTGGGCCCTGGGGTGATCGAAGAGACAAAAGCGAACAGCACGAAGGCTGATAACAGGCTGGTAGACATGAACATGGCGCGGCATCCAAGCGGTGGTGATGTGCCTGCGACAGTAGTGGGTTATGGCGCGCTGCGCCCCGTACAGCTAGGGGTGGATCGAGGCGTACACTTGCAAAGTCTTCATCGAGAAGTAGCGCTTACCGAGGCGCATCGGAAACCGGTGTGGGAACCTGCCATGCCGGTTTTTTGCCCTCCTGACTGTCGAAAATACGCCGAGCCTTGCGAAAGTCCTCCACGTTTTCCACCACCCAGGTCCAGATAGGCGACATGCGAATCAAAAGCTCTCGGCCCAGGGGCGTCAGCTCGTACTCGACGCGTGGCGGAATTTCACCGAACTCGCGCCGAACCAACAAACCATCGCGCTCCATGGCACGAAGCGTCTTGGTCAACATGCGCTGAGTCACACCCGTCATCTGTCGTTTTATCTCGGCATGACGCATTGCACCGTACACACCCAGGGCATGCAGGATGCCCAATGCCCAGCGGCTACCAGCGTGAGCAAGGACTTCACGCCTGACGCCATCGTCCTCCTCCCTGAGCGACTGGCAGATAACTTCTGCCTGGCTGAGCGTTTCCTGATCGGTCATTTCTACCCCTGGTATCACACGTGTGCCTTCTTATGAGCGCTGCCGAATCGTGCCAGCATGGGCTCATCTTATCGCCAACAGGTCTGCGGAGAAATCATGCCTGAAATGACCCCACTTCCCCCTCAATCGATCCTCGTTCTAGGTGCCGGCGAACTCGGCCTGCCGGTTTTGCGCAACCTGGCGCGGGAGGCCAAACGCGCGCCCGGTTCCACCATCAGCGTATTACTCAGGGAATCGACCATCAACACTCAAGCGCCCGAGAAAAAGGCAGACATCGATGAGCTGCGCAGCCTGGGCATCCAGATGGTCGCCGCAGATCTGGTGAACGACTCAATCGATCAACTTGCCAAGGTCTTCGCACGCTTCGATACCGTGATCGGCTGCGCGGGCATGATCGCGGGCCGAGAAACCCCGATGAAGCTGGCAACCGCCGCACTCAAATCCGGCGTGAAGCGCTACTTCCCCTGGCAGTTTGGCGTGGATTTCGAAGTGATTGGCCGGGGCAGCCCCCAGGATCTGTTCGATGCCCAACTGGATGTGCGTGAGTTGCTGCGCGCCCAGGACAACACTGAATGGGTCATCATCTCGACAGGCATGTTCACCAGCTTCCTGTTCGAGCCGGTGTTCGAGGTCGTCGACTTCGACAACAACACAGTGAACGCCCTGGGCAGCCTCGAGAACAGCGTGACGCTCACGACACCGGACGACATCGGTACGCTGACAGCGCAAATCGTGTTCTTCGAACCGCGCATGCGCAATCAGATTGTCTATCTCGCCGGCGACACCGTCACGTATGGGCAGGTTGCGAGCATGCTGGAACGCGTTCTGGATCGCCCGTTCAAACGCAACGTGTGGACGGTTGACTATCTCATGCAGGCACTGGAAAAAGACCCCACGCACCACATCAAGAAGTACCGTGCTGTATTCGCACAAGCCAAAGGTGTGGCCTGGCCTAAGGCGGCCACGTTCAACGAGCAACAATCGATTCCTGTCACCACTGCTGAGCAGTGGGCTCGGGAAAACCTTGCAGTCCATTGAAAACCGGATGCTGAAGCCAGCCGTAAAGGCTGGCACGGGTGAAGGGACAGTCAGCGGCTCTGAGCTTCACGCTGCTGGCCAGAAACATGTTGTTTTTTTACATGCCTACGCGACTTTAGCTCGTATTGATGGTGAATAAACCAGGCGATCAACAATAACCCAGTGACGCCAAAAACCAAGACCAACAGCTCTAGTGCAATACCTTCATGTGAAAACATTTTTCGTTCCTCGTCCTGAAGCCGTATGACCTAAAAAACAGTCACACCGAAATTGTTTGTAATAATTCAAACATTTTCAGGGTAGTCGGCAAATCCGCACGTGACAACCCCTGATCGACCCAGAACCCTTGACCTAGACATGTCACTCGTCGAAAAAACGCATAAATCACAGGCAATAAAAAACCCCGTAGACGCTGATCTACGGGGTTTGTGTTCGCTTACTTGCTGCCAGAAGCGTCCTGCTCGACCACCATATCCAACACGTAGACCGTCGAAGGCGCATCCGCTGGCGGATTCTTCCATTCGTACTGTTTGACCCGCAGCACAGTGCGCACGCCGTCATGATGCACAAAGCCTTCGATAGGCTGGTACAGCGGATGCCAGCTGTCTTGGGTCGCCAGTTGCAGGCCCGCGTCGTCATAGCGACGCTCGCGCACTTGCAGGCACTGATAACCTGGGATCAAAGGATGGCTGCACTTGACCGTCTTGGCCGCCACTTCCAGAAACTTGACCTCACCCTCGCTACCGTAGCGGGTCTGCGGGGTGGCCTCGCCTTGCAGCTTGAGCACCGAGCCATCCGCTGTCGTCAGTTGCAGCATCGGCGCCACGTTATCGCCGGTGATCACAGCGCGCAGATCACCCTTGAACAGCCGCCCTACTTGGGCATCAAGGTCCATCAGGCTCTTGTCACAGGCCATCAGCGTAGAGGCCAGTGGCTGAACCTTCAGAACTCCGTCCTGATAGTGAAAGCCGCCGAACTGACGATTGCAGCCACCGCTGATGCTCAGGTTCTTGTCACCGAAGGCAACGCGCAACTTGCGCTCGATGCCTTTGTTCATCGCCACAAGAGGCTTGCCCGACGCATCCGTTGCCGAGACCAGGTTCCAGTCGTAAGCGGATAAGGTTGGCTGGGCTACAGCTGCTGAGGTAATAGGCATTGAAGGTGATTCTTCATGGCTTTTGGAAGGGGCGGCACAGCCTTGGATGAGTGCAGCACACACGGCTACAAGAAGAATTTTTTGTTTCATGGGTCACTCTGTCAGCTTTGATGAGTGCGGGCGTTATCCTGCGCAGGCAGGATAAGCGCGCGGCTAAACCGGCATGAGGAGGTCGCTTGAGGCTCTACTGAGCGTAGACCCAATGCGCGCTTGGCGGACCTCTTCCTTGGCCGATAGCAATCGGACATCATTTGCTTCGATCAGTTTCACGGAATCAGGGCGGTGGCGGTATTGCTGCATTTTAGGCAATAAAAAACCCCGTAGACGTTAATCTACGGGGTTTTCAAGAGTGGAGGCCGAGGTCGGAATCGAACCGGCGTAGGCGGATTTGCAATCCGCTGCATAACCATTTTGCTACTCGGCCTCAAACGATCAATGCCCTGGTTGCTGACATTCACCGCATACAAACTTGAGTGGGCTACGTGAAGCCTGCCTCTACTCTAACTCATTGAATACATTGAAGTTTTTAATGCTTCGTTGCGTTCGATGGGCGCCATTATGTACTCATTTGCCTAGGCCTGCAACCCCTTGATTTCAAAAAATATTCTGCCTTGGCATCAAGGGGTTGCGCCTCTGCCCTACTCCTTCACCCTGTGGATTTGGTAGTGCGGGTCGGCCTTGATCTGGGCCTCGGTGAAGGGCAATGGGCGCAGTTTTTTCTCGGAGAAGGCTTGGGTCTGGTCCTTTGAATAGGCGGACGCCGGGTTGCTGGACTCGGAGAAGGCGAGGACGCCGACTGCGTTGGGGCCTTTGTCGTCGAAGCTGACGATTTGCAGGTAGCTGGTGCCGCTGACGACTTCGCGTTTGCCGTCGGCGCGGGGCACGGTTTGCATGGCGTTGTAGATACCGAGTTCTTGCGGGCCGCCGTGGATGGGGGTTTGGCCGCAGACTTGGATATCGCCCCAGCGGGTCTGCCCCAGTTTGCTGACCTCAGCGCTGGAGGCCAGCATGGCTGCGCGCAGGGCCTTGGCGACCGGGGCGCGGTCGATGGCGAGGCCGCTAGGGGTGGTCAGAGGATGGGCCGTGTCGAAGGCCACGCGCCAGGCGTCAGGGATTTGCTGCAGGTGCTGCACCAGGTTGATGAAGTGCAGCAGGCCGACGCCGCTGTCGAGGTTGGCGCGCTGGTCCCAGTTTTTCAGGCTGGTGCACAGCGGCTGTAGCGCAGCGGCGTCAGTGCCCAGGTGTTTGGCGCAGAACGTCAGCAGGTCGGGCATGACTTGGCCCGCCAGGTACACCTCGTTGTCCATGACCATGTCTTGCAGATCAGTGACGGTGATCGGCTGCTGCTCGAGGGTTTGCAGGCGCTGGAGCGCGAAGCGCGCACGCGGGCCGAGGCCGATGTTGTCCTGGCTGATCACCGGCGAAAAGCCACTTAGCGGCGCCTTGGGGTTGGCCATCCAGGCGGAATCGTTGGAGTGTTGCACGTAGTCGGTGCGTTGCAACTGGGGCAACTGGTCGGCCGGGAAGATACCCGGCTGGGCCGCGCGCGGGTCGATGTCCCACGCGCAGGCGCTGTGGGCGCCGTCGAGCATGATCATTTGCAGGCCGGCCCGCGGGTCGCTGCATTTTGCCAGCTTGGCGGCGCTGACGTTGGGCACTACCGACAGGTTCATGTACAGGCTTTGGCCCTGGTCATCGGCGGCCAGGGTGTTGACCCAGGGGATGCCTTGCAGGGTATGCACTGAGGTTTGCAGCTCCTTGAGGCTACCGGCGCGATTCATGGCGTACCACTGTTGCAGCACCCGGTCGTTGCCAAGGTTGGCGTCGCGCAGGCTGAAGGCGTAGTGGTTGTCCCAGTCGAGCTTGCCCGGCCATTGCACCACGGGGCCGAACTGCGAACTGTAGACGGTGTGGGTCACGGCCTTGAGGCTGCCGTCAGCTTGCTTGACCTGTACCGTTACGGCGGTTTTATCCAGGGGGATGGACTTGCCGTCCAGCAGGTAACGGGTGGCGTCCTTGGGGTCGAGGGTCAGGCGGTACAGGGTGAAGTGTTTGGACGTGTCCACGGTGTGAGTCCACGCCACATGCTGGTTGAAACCGATGTTCACCACGGGCAGCCCTGGCAGTGCGGCGCCCATCACATCCAACTGGCCCGGGATGGTCAGGTGCATCTCGTAAAAACGCATGCCGCCCACCCACGGGAAATGCGGGTTGGCCAGCAGCATGCCACGGCCATTGAATGAGCGGTCACGGCCCACGGCAACGGCATTGCTGCCTCGATCCAGCGTGAAGCGTTGCTGGTTGGCGGCGGCCATGGCAAAGGCTTTGGCACCGGACTGCACACTGGCGGTGGCCTGCGGCGGTGCTGCCCCGACCAAGGCTTCGGCGAATTGGCCGATGCCCCCTTCTACCAATAGCCTGCGGGTCAACTTCACCAGGTCTTGCACTACCAAGGGCCGTACCCACGCGGCCTGGCACTGTGCGGGTGCGCCCTTATCCTTGAGATAACGGTTGTAGCCGGCCACGTACCCTTCGATGCGCTGTTGCATTTCGGGCGTCTGGGCTTTCCAGAATGCCGCAACGGCCTCGGGTGTATTCAGCCAGTTGAAGAATACATCGCTGGCAAGGTTGTTGCGCTCTTCCAGGGTCGCCTGGTCCGGCCCGAAAAACCTCGCCCGCTCGCCATTGACCGTGACTATTTCATTGGCCAGCAGGCACAGGTTGTCCTGGGCATAGGCGTAACCCATACCTACCCCCAGGCCCCGCTCATCAGAGGCGCGAATATGCGGCACGCCATAACTGGTACGCCGTATATCCGCCGACGTTTGCGTCACTTGCTCGCGTGCCGATACGGCCAGGCTCATGGCGAGTAACAGCCCTGCCGTGCCCACTCTGGACAACCCCTTGGAAATAATCACGCCGACTCCACAGTCAAATTGAACAGCCTCACGAGGGATGGTTACCCCACCGTAAGAACGCACATCGCCCGGCAAAATTTAACCGCACAAGGTTGCCTATCGACGGCGCAGGGGATGTGACAAACCTGATACCGACAAATTTTCTACATCCATCGTTTCATGATTTGCGTCACTCGTTCGTCTTATTACCCAAGAGCACCATCTTTTTCCTGATCAGGCTCTGAAAAGGAGTTTTTGCATGTATAACCCGCAAGTGCCCACGGATGGACATTCAAAGGCCGCAGATACCCACTATGGCAACGACGCACGGGCGTTCGGTAACGCGCCCGAACAGCAGGGCAACCAGCGCATCCGCCATTTGCTCAAGTGTTTCGGTTTGCGCACCAGCCTGATCCGGCTGAAGGTCATCGACGCCCTCCTCACTGCCGCCGACAATCAGCGCACCCTCGGGGTACGCGGCGTGCACAGCCATTTGCTGGAGCTGGGCATACCGTTGTCGTTTCTCAGCGTGCGCGAGGTACTCAAGCGTCTATGCAGCGAGGGCGTGATCACCCTCAACGCTGACAAGAGCTACAGCCTCCATGAAGAGGCTGCCAAGGTACTCGAAGGTCGTGCCTGACTGACGCCCGTCAGAAGTTAGGCTTGACCTTGCGGCGCATGATGCCGTTGATCACGACGACGACCACGGCAATCGCGATGGCCAGGTACTGGAAGGTTTTTTCACTGATCACGCCTGTGTTCTGCAGATAAGACAGGCCGAACATCGCGCCCAGTACAGCCAGGGCAATCAGAAGCGAGTATTTCAAGCGTTGCTTTTGGGTCATGACGAGTTCCTGAACCTGAAGAATGTATCCACTGTGTATCGCCGTGCATGCCAAGCACATACCCAGTCACGGGGATGGCGCGGTTTCGGCAGGGTCTTATGTTACAGGCGATGAAAAGTTTTGGCTTGCCCTCCGCCTGACAGGCCTTGCGAATACCCCTTGGAGAACTGTGAAATGCTGCGACGACTCATCCTGCTGGTTCCACTGATGATCATGCTGAGCCTGGGCGGTTGTTTTTTCTTCCCGCGCGGCGGGGGCTGGCATGATCACCGCTATGAGGGTGGTGGCGGTTACCAGCGGCGCTGATCTGCATCCGGATAACGCTTCGTGCACAACGCGTGCAGCACGCTTGGGGGCTTCACGCGTTACTGCATCGACATTACCTACTCGTCAGGCGGGTTCGGAGCCTCGACGCCGGTTTCCACCACTTAGCCGCCATGCACCCACCGCCGATGCAACCAACGCGCAAACGCATCCAGCGCGAACCCCAGCACCCCGATCACCACTACCATCGCCATCAACTCCGAATACGCGAGCCGATCACGGGTGTCGAGGATGTAATACCCCAGCCCCGCACTGACCCCGAGCATTTCGCAGGGCACCAGCACGATCCACAGGATGCCGATGGCCAGGCGCACGCCGGTCAGCACATGCCCTACCACGCCAGGAATGACCACCCGGCGCAAGGTTTCCCAACGCGTGGCGCTCAAGCTCTTGCTCAACTGTAACCAGCGCGGGTCGAGCTGACGCACGCCCGCTGCGGTGTTGAGCATGATCGGCCAGACAGCGGCAAAGGCCAGCAGGAAATAGATTGGCTGGTCGCCCACGCCCATCAGCATCACCACGATCGGCATCCAGGACAGCGGCGAAATCATCCGCAGAAACTGGAACGCTGGCGTGGTCGCCGCCTCCAGGTTACGCGAACTGCCCACCAGCAGCCCGAGGGGTACGCCTACCAACAACGCGATAAACAGCCCGACGAAAATACGCTTCAGGCTCACGGCGATATGCAGGTACAACTCACCCCGCCCGAGCAATTCCCACAAGCTGCTGGCGGTGGCCGCCAGGGAAAAGCGCGCCGACAGGCCATCGGCCTCGCCGAACACTTTCACGCCCAACCACCACAGCACCAACAAACCCGCCAAGCCACTCAGCCCCAGCCACCAGCCGGGGATTCTGCTGTTGTTCAAACGCCGATCTCCTCGTGCCGCTCATAACCATCCGGCAAACCGAAGGTCTGCATGCCACCCACGGCTTCGATCGCGTTGCGCACGAAGCGGTCGTCCACCAGGTCCTTGGCCACGAAGGCTGGGTCCAGGTCCGTGAGAAACTTTTTGTCGCCTTCGATCAGGGTGTCCTTCAAGCGCCGCACCAGTTCTTCGGTGTAGCTGGGGAACGGGTACGGTTGGAAGTCGATGCGCTGCTCGTCCCAGTTGGCGTGCTGGATCGCGCCGTCGGCCACGTAGGAGGCGCGGTCGCTGGCCGCCGGCGCCAGGACTTTGCTCAACACCGGTTCGGCATGGGGCGTGTAACGGTTCGGGCCATCCTTGGACAGCAGCTTCACCGCCTCTTCACGGTTGTTGCGGGTCCACACCTGGGCCTTGACGATGGCGTTCACCACCTTCTGCGACCACTCCGGACGGTTGGCCAGGTCGTGCTCGTGCATGAACACCACGCAGCACGCGTGGTTGCGCCACACGTCACCTGTGAAGCGCTGCACGCGACCGACCTTGAGGTTTTCTGCCAGGGCATTGAACGGTTCGGCGACGATGTAGCCGTCGATGCGTTTGCTGGCCAGGGCCGGAGGCATGTCCGAGGGCGGCAACACGATCAGGTTGACCTCATTGGCAGCAATCGAACTGCCGGTGGCGCGGGTGACCGGTGTGAGGCCGTTATCGCGGAACAGTTGCTGCACCACCACGTTATGGATCGAGTACCAGAACGGAATCGCCACCGACTTGCCACCCAGTTGCTTCACGTCGGTAATACCTGGGGATACGGTCAAGCCCGAACCGCCCACATGGTTCCACGCCACGACTTTGGCCGGCACTTTACTGCCGTAGCGCGCCCATACGGTCATTGGCGACAGCAGGTGTATCACGTTGACCTGGCCGGAGATAAACGCCTCGATCACTTGGGCCCAACTGCGCAACAACACTGGGCGCTCGGCCTTGATACCTTCGGCTTCGAACAGGCCATTGTTGTGGGCCACCAGCAGTGGCGTGGCGTCAGTGATAGGTAGATAGCCAATACGCACCGGCGCGTCGGGCTCGTTGGCGGCACGCGCCTGCAGGCTGCTCAGCAGAGGCAAGGCGCCGGCGGCACTGAGCACGGCGGAGAGTTTGAGAAAGTCACGGCGCGAGTGGGCCAGGTCATCCAGACACATAAGTAAACTCCTGTTGTTCAAGGGGGTTGGGTTGAGGGCGGCTCGCCTGCCGTAAGGTTTTCAAAATTTCGATACGCAGCGCGCCGATGGCCTCGACCTGTTCTTCCCGAGGGTGTGGCAAATCGATAGCCCACTCGCCCAACGTCCGCGCCGGGCGGTTACCCAGTAGCAGGATGCGGTCCGACAGCAACAGCGCTTCGTCGATGTCGTGGGTGATCAATACGGCCGCCGAGCCTTGCTCACGATTGACCTTGAGCAACAGGTGCTGCATATCGGCGCGAGTCACTTCATCGAGCGCGCCGAAGGGTTCGTCGAGCAGTAACACTTGTGGCTGACGCGCCAGGCAGCGGGCCAGTGCCGTGCGCTGTGCCATGCCACCGGACAATTGCGCCGGGAACTGCTGGCGCGCAGGCTCCAGCCCCACCGCTGCAATGGCGTGATCAACACGACGGCGGCGTTCTTCACCACTCAAGTGCGGTTGGCGAGCGAAATCCAGGCCGAAGGCAACGTTTTTTTCCAGGGTCAGCCAAGGCAACAGGCTCGGGTCTTGAAAAGCCACCACCACGCGCGGATGCGGGCCGCTCAACGGCTCGCCCAATACCTGCACGCGGCCAGCCTGAGGTGCCTGCAAGCCGGCCAGCACGCGCAGCAGGCTGGATTTGCCCACGCCGCTCGGGCCCAGGATCGACACCACTTCACCCGGTTGCAAGTGCAAGTCGAAGCCTTGCAACACCGGCCCGCTGCCATACCCCAGGCAAATGCCCTGGGCCGTCAATACCGCCTGGCTCATAGATTGGCCTGGCGGTGTAGCTCGGTACGCAGTTGCACCAGGCTGGGCGTTACGATCGGTACAAAGGCCGACTCGCGCCAGCGCCGGGCAAAGCCGCTGCCGTGGGCGGTCAGGTAGGCCTTGCCACCGCTGGCTTGCAGTTCAAGCTGCACAGCGCTGGCGGCGGTTTCGGCCAAGGCGATACGCAGTTTGAACAGCGGTATGGGCTCGGCGGTAAAGCGCCCGGCCAACAGCCCCTTTTCAAGCTCGTTGACCAGATGATCCAGCGTTGCGCGCAGGGCTTCCAGCTCGTCGCGCAACACGGTACGACTGGCGCCCAAATGGTGGGCTACTTCAGCCAGGGAACGCCGTGCCAAACCAATCGACATACCGCACTGCAAGCCTAGAAACGCCGGGCGTACCGCCGGTAAAAACTTGCGCGCATCCTCGTGCAACAACCACTCGCGACTCAGCTCCACGCCTTCCAGGCCCAGCGCTGCGGTGTTGCTCGATTGCAGCCCGAGCAGCTCCAGGTCACGGGAGCGCTGCAACCCGGCCACCGAATCTGGAATGGCCAGGATAAATGGCGCGCCGCCCCCGGCATGCTCGATGGCCGCCGCAGCGACAAAGCCATTCTTGCGCAAGTTGGTCACCCAGTGCAGGCGATCGTTGAGGATCCAACCGTGGTCGTTGGGCTCGGCGCTGATCTGCAACGTCTCGATACCCGACAGGAACTTCATCGCATTCGACAACCCGGTGGCGCCGGCCAACTTGCCGCTGAGCAGGTCTGGCATCAGCTGCTCGCGCAAGCGCTGATTGGGGCTCTGCAGCAGGTACTCGATAAACGAGCGCTGGCCCCAGCACACAAACGCCGCAGCCAGGGAATGGCTGGCCACATTGGCGATGGCCTCGACCGCACCCGCCACATCGCCGCCCAGGCCGCCCAGGTGGGTGGGCACGCCGATTCTCAGAATATTGGCTTCTGCCAGCCGTGGCAGCACTTCCTGTGGATCGCAACTGCCCACGTCCAGGGCCTGCGCTTGAACATCGAGCCAACGGCTCAAGATTGGGTCAAGCATTCATGTCTCTCCTTTTACAGCAGGTGGGCCAACGCCGAATCAGTTGGCCGGTTTTTCCCAACGGTATTGCGCCAGCTCCGGGTTCAGCGGGGTGCGGGCAAACACGTTGGCGAAGTTGCACAGGGTTGCCAGGCTGACACCCAGGATGACTTCCAGCGCGTGGCCGTCGGTGTAGCCAGCGGCGCGGAACGCCTCAAAGCCCGCGTCACTCACATCCCCACGGGTGGCGATCACTTCACGGGTAAACGCGGCAAGTGTCTCATAGCGCGCGTCAGGCAACTCACCCCGGCGGCGCAAGGCCTCGATCACCTCCTCGGGCAACTTGGCTTTGTTGCGGGCAACCGCCGTGTGGCCGGCGACGCAGAAATCACAACCGTGGGTAGTAGCAGCAATCAGTTGCACCACTTCACGGTCGGCCAGGCTCAGCTCGGCCTTGGCATTCAAGCCGGAGACGGTGATGTAGGTTTCCAGCGCAGCCGGTGCGTTGGCCAGTACGCCCAGTAGGTTAGGGATAAAACCCGAGCCTTTCAGCGCGTTTTCCAGAAAGGGCTTGGCGGCTTCCGGTGCGGTTTCAGGCGTGAGCAACGGTACACGGGACATGAAGTGGACTCCTGTTGGGTTTGAATGCCCCAGTCTGTTGGTTCTAAAAAAAGCGCTCAATAGGCTAAAGTAGCGATTACTTGCTCTTGAGTCTTTCCATTAGATGAATTCGTCCGATGTACTTGTCGATTGGTTATTAGATAGCCTCGAACTCAACACCAGCCTGTTTCACGTCGGCCGTTATTGTGGTGACTGGCACGCGAGCACCCATGGCCTCGCGAAGGCGAGCTTCCACTTGATTGTGCAAGGCGAATGCTGGCTGCATATCGACGGTGATCCAACGCCCCAACACCTGAACAATGGTGACGCGGTGTTCCTGCTGCGGGACTTTGCCTTCAGGCTTTCCGGCCAAGCCACGGCGGCCGGCGCCCAGCAGTGCCCACGCCGCTCGATGCTGCCTCTCGATAGCACGGCCACGGACGGCGTAGGACTAGTCTGCGGTTTCTTTCACTTCCAATCCGGATTGTCGACGCTGATCGTCGACACCCTGCCCAGTTGGATCATCCTGCGCGCCGGCGACCCGTCGCTGATGGCTGCACGCAACCTGTTCGAATTGATCCTGCAAGAATGCGCACGCACCCCAGCGCCCTCTTCCGCGCTGCTTGAGCGCCTGTGCCACCTGCTGTTCCTGTATGTGCTGCGCCAGCAAGTGCTCGACAACACCGAGCTTGGCGGCCTTGCGGCGCTGGGCCGGGCACCGGCGTTCGCACATTTGCTGGAGCAATTGATAGCCCGCCCCGCCGAGCCCTGGAGCCTGGAAAGCATGGCGGCCTGTACCGGGTTGTCGCGCTCGGCGTTTTTCAAGCGCTTCAGCGAACTGTGTGGACAGTCGCCCGGGCAAGTACTGCTGATGATCCGAATGCGCCACGCCTGTGGGTTGCTCAAGGCGGACCAGACCGTGGCCGAGGTTTCGCTGGCGGCCGGGTATCAATCGGTGGCGGCGTTTACCCGAGCCTTCCATAAAGTCACCGGGCAACAGCCTGGTGCCTATCGAAGGGCGCAAGCCTAGCCTTGTAAGCCGGTGCCGGGCCGAGCGCACAACTGCACCAGCCAATCGACGAACACCCTCACCCGCTGCGACAACTGCCGATGAGGCGGGTACAACGCAGTCAGCGCCATCTTCGGCACTGCCACATCAGGGAGCACCTGCACCAGCGTGCCCTCGGCCAGTTGGCGCAGGGAGTGATAACGAGGTGCCTGGATCAGCCCGTAGCCGGCTTCGCACGCAGCGAAGTAACCGGCAGAGCTGTTCACGGCAACCACTTTCGGCAGGTTGATCGGATGCAACTCGCTGCCCAGCAGAAATTCCAGGCCAAAACGTTTACCGCTGGCGCTGGACACGTACTCGACCATTTGGTGACCCGCCAACTGCTCCAGGCAAGTGGGCGTGCCCATGCGTTCAAGGTACGCGGGGCTGGCCAGGGTCAGTTGTTCCATCATCGCCAAGGGGCGTGCCACCAGCGATTCATCCAGGGCCGGACCACCGCGCAACACGCAATCGACGCCTTCGCGAATCAGATCCACTGGCCGGTCATTGAGGCCGATCTCCAACTCGATCTGTGGGTACAGCGCGGTGAACGTTGGCAAGGCCGGAATCACAATCAAGCTCCCAATGCCTGAGGGCATATCGATGCTCAATGTGCCCCGGGGGTTCTGGCGCCGCGTGGAGAACACCGCCTCGGTTTCCTCAAGATCAGTCAGCAATTGCACGCAACGTTGGTAGTACGCCGCGCCATCCAGGGTCGGGCTGACGTGGCGCGTGGTGCGCTGCAGCAGTTGCACGCCGAGATGGGCCTCCAGTTGCTTGATCAGGATCGTCACGGAGGCGCGTGGCAATTGCAGGCTGTCGGCGGCCTTGGCAAACCCGCCCAATTCAACAATCCGAGTGAACACGCGCATGGCGTTAAAACGATCCAATAAAATGCTCCCGTGGGGAATTGTTTAGATATTACGAACAGTGATAGCACTTTTAGCGGGTTTATCTGCATTTTTTCAAGGGTAACAATGGGCCCCTCATCACAAGGAGCTTCCCTATGCACACTCGACAACTCGGTAAAAACGGCCCGCATGTGTCTGCCATCGGCCTTGGCTGCATGGGCATGACCGATTTCTACACGCCCGGCACCGATACCACCGAAGCCACCGCAACCTTGCACCGCGCCCTGGAGCTGGGCGTCAACTTTCTCGATACCGCGGACATGTACGGCCCGCACACCAATGAGCAACTGATCGGCAAGGCTATTGCCGGCAAGCGCGACCAGGTCTTCCTGGCCAGTAAATTCGGGATTGTGCGCGACCCTGCCAACCCCGTAGTGCGCGGGGTGAATGGCCGGCCCGAGTATATCCGCAACGCCATCGACGGCACCTTGCAACGCCTGGGGGTGGATACGCTGGACCTGTACTACCAGCACCGTATCGACCCCGACGTGGCCATCGAAGAAACGGTCGGCGCCATGGCCGACCTGGTGAAACAGGGCAAAGTGCGCTATCTGGGCCTGAGCGAGGCGTCCGCCGCTACTCTGGAACGGGCGCATAAGGTCCATCCCATTAGCGCCCTGCAAAGTGAATATTCGCTGTGGAGCCGCGACCAGCAAGACAATGGTTGCCTCGCCGCTTGCCAGCGCCTGGGCATCGCGTTTGTGCCGTACAGCCCGTTGGGCCGAGGTTTTCTCACCGGCGCCTTGAAGAGCCCGGATGATTTCGGCGCCGATGATTACCGACGCTTCAGCCCGCGCTTTCAGGGGGAGAACTTTGCGAAAAACCTGCTGCTGGTAGAACAGGTCAAGAGCCTGGCGGCAGACAAAGGTGTCACGGCCGGGCAACTGGCGCTGGCCTGGGTATTGGCCCAAGGCGATTACATCATCCCGATTCCCGGCACCAAGCGGCGCACCTATCTGCAAGAGAATGTGGAGGCGCTGTCGATTTCTCTCAGCGCTGACGAACTGGCTGCGCTGGATGCGATCTTCCCTGCCGATGCAACCGCAGGCCTGCGTTACCCCAAGGAAGTGCTGGCCATGCTGGATATCTAGCGTTTGCTGGAAACCCTTGTGGGGGCCGTTCTCAGCGGGATTGATCAACGGTCTGCCGACTCTCGTGCAAAGCATGGGAGTCAGACTATTCTCACAACTCCTAGTGTAAAAACCGCCACACAGGAGGTGTGTCATGCACGCGACTGAGCATTCGGTCCGCTTGGAGCAGATCAGTCAGGAACGCTTCATCCAGGCGCCGATCGAGGCGGTTTATGACTATGTGACCCAGCCCGACCGCTGGCACGAGTGGCACCCCACCTCCCTCAGCGCCGACACCGGCACCACCGGCTCATTACCGGTCGGCACGCGTTTTACCGAAATCATCGACCTGCTGGGCATACGCGTCCCCATGAGTTACCGCGTACAAATCGCCCGCCGCCCCAGCGAGTTCAAGACCGTGTTCACCTCCCTGGCGGTTGACGGTTGCATCCATTACTGCTTGCGCGCTCATCAGGGAGGCACCCTGTTCAAACGGGTGCTGACTTACGAGACTGAACTGCAACTGGCGTCTTTGCATGAGCGCATGGTCGCGTTGTCGGCGATTGCGTTGGACCGGCTCAAGCAGCGGCTGGACAATCCGGGGTTCGTATAATTTAGAAACATTACCACGACGTCACATTGCAAACATGCCGGCAAAAGCAGGGAGAATGCCCGGCTTATTGCCGCGCCTTCAGTGAGACCCACGATGAAAACCCCATTGCGACTGGCCCTGCTCAGTGCCCTGTTTACCACCACCCTGGCCCAGGCCGCCGAACTGATCCCCATCGATGTACACCGCGACGCCAACTGCGGCTGCTGCAAGAAGTGGATCAGCCACTTGGAGAGCAACGGTTTCAAGGTCAACGACCACGTTGAAGCCGACATGAGCGCGGTGAAACAACGCTTGGGCGTGGCGCCACGCCTTGGCTCCTGCCACACCGCGGTGATCGACGGCAAGTTCGTCGAAGGCCACGTACCCGCCGAGCAGGTCCTGGCTCTGCGCAAGCGCAACGACCTGCTGGGCCTTGCCGCACCGGGCATGCCATTGGGCTCGCCAGGCATGGAAGTAGACGGACGCAGCGAGGCGTATCAAATCATTGGCTTGACCCGCGACGGCGAAGACGTGGTGGTAGCGGACTACCCGGCTCACTGACCGGTGTTGATGGGGTACCTGGGGCTGTTCGGCGCGGCATTTGGCGCCGCGACGTTATTGCCCCTGCAGTCGGAAGCTGTGCTGGTCGGCCTGCTGCTCAGCGGGCATTACAACCTTTGGCTGCTGCTGGGCATCGCCACCCTGGGTAATGTGCTGGGCTCGCTGGTCAATTGGCTGCTGGGGCGCTCGGTCGAGCGCTTCAAAGAGCGACGCTGGTTCCCGGTGAGCGCCAATCAGCTGGACAAGGCTCGCAGCCATTACGCACGCTGGGGGCACTGGACGTTGTTGCTCAGTTGGGTGCCAGTCATTGGTGATCCGCTGACGTTGGTGGCTGGGGTGATGCGTGAGCCGTTGTGGCGTTTTCTACTGCTGGTAACCCTGGCGAAAAGCCTGCGCTATGGCGTAATCGCAGCGCTGACGTTGCAGTGGGCGTTAATCCCCCGTTAATCGCGGGCAAAGAGCATCCGGGCATCTGTCTCGGAGCCAAAACCCATGCCTTTTATCCGTACATTATGCGTAGCCGGTTTGTTTTCGGTCAGCGCGGCGCCCGTGTTAGCTGACACCTACGGCCCTGAGTTGCAGGGCTTTGCATACCCCTACCCTTTGAATCATTTTGCCTTCCAATCCCAGGGCAAATCCCTGCAAATGGGCTACATGGACGTCCCCGCCACCGGCACTCCAAACGGCCGCAGCGTGGTGCTGATGCACGGCAAGAATTTTTGCGGCGCTACCTGGGAGGGTTCGATCAAGGCGCTCAGTGACGCCGGTTACCGCGTCATCGCCCCGGACCAGATTGGTTTTTGCACCTCCAGCAAGCCCGACCACTACCAGTACAGCTTCCAGCAACTGGCGACCAACACCCATCAACTGTTGGAAAAGCTCGGCATTCAAAAGGCCACGGTGATCGGCCATTCCACCGGCGGCATGCTCGCCACACGCTATGCGCTGATGTACCCCCAGCAAACCGAACAGTTGGGGCTTGTGAACCCCATTGGCCTGGAAGACTGGAAAGCCCTCGGCGTGCCCTACCAGAGCGTCGACCAGTGGTACCAGCGCGAGCTGAAACTGAGCGCCGACGGTGTACGCAATTACGAGCGAAACACCTATTACGTTGGGCGCTGGAAACCCGAGTACGAGCGCTGGGTAGACATGCTCGCCGGCCTGAACCAAGGCCCGGGGCATCTTCAGGTTGCCTGGAACTCGGCGCTGATTTACGACATGATCTTCACCCAACCGGTGTACTACGAGTTCAAGGACTTGCAGGTGCCCACCCTGCTGCTGATCGGCACCAGCGACACTACCGCCATCGGCAAAGATGTGGCGCCGGCGGCGGTCAAGGCCAAAATTGGTCATTACGAGGTACTGGGCAAGCAGGTGGCCAAGCTGATTCCCCGCGCCACGTTGGTGGAGTTCCCCGGCCTGGGCCATGCGCCCCAGATGGAAGAGCCGGAACAGTTTCATAAAGCCCTGTTGCACGGGTTGAACGCCCTTTAATTGCCACTTTTCGAGGCCCGCGTGCATGTCGATACAAATCGCAGTGATGGATGATTGGCAAAACGTGGCCAGCGACGTGGCAGATTGGTCGGCGCTGGACAGCGTGGGCAAGGTGCATTTTCTCCACGACTACCCCGCCGATACCGCCACCATGATCGAGCGCTTGAAAGGGTTCGAGGTGATTTGCCTGATGCGCGAACGCTCAACCTTTGGCAAAGCCCTTCTGCAAGGGCTGCCCCAGCTCAAATTGCTGGTGACCGGCGGCATGCGCAATGCCGCCATCGACCTTCCCGCAGCCAAGGCCCTGGGCATCCAGGTATGCGGCACCGACAGCTATAAACACGCAGCTCCGGAGCTGACCTGGGCCTTGATCATGGCCTCTACACGCAACCTGCTCGCCGAAGCCAACTCGCTGCGCGGGGGCGGATGGCAGGTCGGCCTGGGCGGCGACCTGCACGGCAAGACATTGGGCGTCCTGGGGCTGGGCAGCATTGGCCAGAAAGTCGCAAGGTTTGCCCAGGTGTTTGGCATGCGGGTGATTGCCTGGAGTGAAAACCTCACATCGGAGCGCGCGGCTGAATCGGGGGTGACCTGGGTCAGCAAGCGCGAGCTGTTTGAGCAGGCGGATATTCTGACCATCCATCTGGTGCTCAGCGAGCGCAGCCGTGGTCTGGTGGATGCGCAAGCGTTGGGCTGGATGAAGCCCACAGCGCGCCTGGTAAATACCGCACGCGGGCCGATTGTGGATGAGCAGGCACTGCTGCAAGCATTGCGCAGCGGACGCCTGGCCGGGGCGGCGCTGGATGTGTTTGCCGAGGAACCGCTGCCGGCTGACCACCCGTTTCGCCGCTTGCCCAATGTGCTCGCAACGCCACACGTGGGGTATGTGAGCGAGCAGAATTACCAGCAGTTCTATCAGCAGATGATCGAAGATATCCAAGCCTGGGCCAAGGGTGTGCCCATTCGCGGGCTCGCCTGACGCACCATTAAAGTGCACCCCCCCCCTGTGGCGAGGGAGCTTGCTCCCGCTGGAGTGCGCAGCGCTCCCAAAATTTTGGGGCCGCTACGCGCCCCAGCGGGAGCAAGCTCCCTCGCCACAGGGGCATATCGTTAAAAGTTTTTTGTCCTACAAAATCTGCATGAAAACCCAGCAGGCGCTGGGATCTGTCCTAGACTCATGACCGATGGGTCCGTTCCAAAACAAAAACCCCGCAAAAAATCTAAACTTTCGAAACCTGCCGCTGGTCAAGTTTTAGGTAAGGGCGAGCACGCGCGCTTCAGGCCGAATGCCCGCTCATCCAATCTTTTTAAGCCGACGTTGCAACTGGCATACGCCTTGCCAGTTTGTATAGCGCTTGTGTGCATGGCCGCAGGATGCGGTCACTCGGAGCCGATGGCAGCGGGCCATTAGCCAACCAACAGATGGGAGTGCATTATGATCAGTGCCGCAGTAGATACTCAGGGAGAGCGTTTTAGTCAGCCGGCAGGAGGGCCAAAGTCTTTGGCCGACCTGCCCAACACTGTGCGGCCGGTCGTGAGTCAGAATCCGAATCGAAAGAAAGTCTTGTTTGTCACTTCCGAGTTCGCGGACCTGGTGAAAACCGGCGGCCTGGGCGACGTCTCCGCGGCCCTGCCCCGCGCCATGGCGCACCTGCATGATGTGCGGGTGCTGATTCCGGGTTACCCGCAAGTGATGGAAAGCGATAACCCGATTCATATCGTCGGTGAACTGGGTGGCCATGCCGCGTTGCCACCGTGCAAGATCGGGCGCATGGACCTCAAGGACGGCCTGGTCATCTATGTGCTGATCTGCCCCGAACTGTATGAGCGCGAAGGCACGCCCTACGGCGCCAACAACGGCCGCGACTGGCCGGACAACCATATTCGCTTCGCCCGCCTGGGCTTGGCTGCCGCGGACATTGCCGCCAACCTTGCACAAATCCACTGGTGCCCAGACCTGGTGCACGCCCACGACTGGCCTGCGGGCCTGGCTCCGGCGTATATGCACTGGCGTGGGTCACGCACGCCCACCCTGTTCACCATTCATAACCTGGCCTACCAAGGCGTGGTCAGCCTGGCCTCGACGCCAGAGCTGGGCATTCCGCCCCACGCCCTGCAACAGGAAGGCATGGAGTTCTACGGCAAGATGTCGTTTCTCAAGGCGGGCATGGCTTATTCCAGCCATATCACCACCGTGAGCGCCACCTACGCCCAGGAGATCACCACCCCGGAATTCGGTTGTGGCCTGGATGGCTTCCTCGCCAGCAAGACCCAGCAAGGCCTGCTCAGCGGCATTCCCAACGGCATCGACGAAAGCTGGGAAACCTCCACCGACACGCACCTGACCCACAACTTCAATATCGGCGATTGGGAAGGCAAAGCCATCAACGCCGCCCACGTGCGCGAGCTGTTTGAGCTGCAGCCATCCAGTGGTCCGCTGTTTGCTGTGGTCTCGCGCCTGGTCTACCAGAAAGGCCTGGACCTCACCGAAGCCGTCGCCGGTTTCATCGTCGAAAACGGCGGCCAGATTGCGATCATCGGCCGTGGCGAGCCGGAAGAAGAACAGGCCATGCGTGAATTGGCGCTGCGCTTCCCGGGTCAGGTGGGGGTGCGCATCGGCTTCAACGAGACCGATGCCCGCCGCATGTTCGCCGGCAGCGATTTTCTGCTGATGCCGTCGCGCTATGAACCCTGCGGCCTGAGTCAGATGTATGCGCAACGCTTCGGCTCGTTGCCGGTGGCGCGTAACACCGGCGGGCTGGCGGACACCATTGAGGATGGCGTCACCGGGTTCCTGTTCAATGAATCCACGGTGCAAAGCTACGAAGAGGCGCTGCGCCGCGCCTTCAAGGTGTTCGCCTTCCCCGGTCTGCTCAATGCCATGCGCAGCCGTGCCATGACCCAGCCGTTCAACTGGTGCCAGGCCGTGGAACCCTACGCCGAACTCTACGAACAACTGGTGGCCAAGGCCCTGGGGAAATCGAACAAGTAGCGACTGGAACAACTAAGGGAGGTCTTCATAAGATGCCGTCAAGGACTCTGGAAACCTGGCCCCACGGCGCAATCATGCTTGACGCGCACCGCACGCGCTTTGCGTTATGGGCGCCAGACGCATTTTATGTCAGCGTTGAATTGGAACAGGGTAAAACCATCGTCATGCTGCCCCAGGCCGGTGGTTGGTTTGAAGTCGAAATCGCGTGCCCTGCCGGCACGCTTTACCGTTTTAACATCGATGGCGAAAACACAGTGCCCGACCCCGCCTCCAGGGCCCAGGCGCTGGACGTGCATGGGTGGAGCCGAGTAGTCGACCCCCTCGCCTATGAATGGCGCCACAGCCAGTGGCAGGGTCGCCCGTGGCACACGGCGGTGATTTACGAGCTCCATGTCGGCGCCATGGGCGGCTACGCTGCCGTCGAGAAACACCTGGCACGCCTGGCCGAACTAGGCGTCACCGCGATTGAATTGATGCCTTTGGCGCAATTTCCCGGCGAACGCAATTGGGGCTATGACGGCGTGCTGCCCTATGCGCCCCACGCTACCTACGGCACTCCCGAGCAACTCAAGCAGCTGATCGACAGTGCCCACGGCCACGGTTTGGCCGTGATCCTCGATGTGGTCTACAACCACTTCGGCCCCGACGGCAATTACCTGGGCCAGTACGCCCAGGGTTTCTTCCAGGAGGACGTGCACACACCCTGGGGCGCCGGCATTGATTTCGAGCGTCGTGAAGTGCGGGATTTCTTCCTCGACAACGCCTTGATGTGGCTGCTCGAATACCGCTTCGACGGCCTGCGCCTGGATGCCGTGCACGCCATCGACAACCCTGGGTTTCTGCAGGAACTGGCACAACGGGTACGCCAGCAGGTGGACGGCGGGCGCCACGTGTGGCTGATGCTGGAAAACGAACTGAACCAGGCCAGCCTGTTGCAGCACGATTTCGACGCCCAATGGAATGACGACTTTCATAACGTGCTGCATGTGCTGCTCACCGGTGAAACCGACGCCTACTACAGCGACTTTGCCGAGCAGCCTACCGCCAAGCTGGCGCGTTGCCTGGCCGAGGGGTTCATCTACCAGGGCGAGACGACACGCCATGGCCATGCGCGCGGCGAACCCAGTGCGGATCTGCCCCCCAGCGCCTTCGTCGCGTTCCTGCAGAACCACGACCAGGTCGGCAACCGCGCCCTCGGCGAACGCCTGCACCGGCTGTGTTCGCCCCAGGCACTGAGCGCCGCGACCGCCCTACTGTTGCTGTGCCCCATGATCCCGATGTTGTTCATGGGCGACGAGGTGAATGCCGCCGAGCCGTTCCTGTTTTTCACCGACCATCATGGCGAACTGGCCGAGGCGGTGCGTGAGGGGCGGCGCAATGAATTTGCCGACTTCGCGGCGTTTCACGACCCCGAGCAACGCCAGCGCATCCCCGATCCCAACGCGCTGCAAACCTTTTTACAGTCGATGCCTTCCTTCGTCGAGAACGACCACACCCAGCTCTACCGCCACCTGCTGAGCCTGCGTCACGTGCATGTGGTGCCGCACTTGCCCGGCACCGTCGCCCTGGGCGCGCACGTGCTGGCTGACCATGCCGTCACCGCGCGCTGGCGCCTGGGCAACGGCCGTGTGCTGCAGATCGACCTGAACCTGAGTGAACAGCCCCTGGATCATCCGGCACCCCACCCGATTATTTTCCAAACGCCTGCCCCGCAAGGTGCGCACTTACCGCCCTTGAGCGCACGCGTTTGCTTATCCCCTGTTGGAGACATTCTTTGAGCGAAGCGAACCTGGAAATTCTCGCCAGCCGCGCGGGCCTGGCCGTCGATTGGATCGATGCCAACGGTCGCCCGCAACATGTAAAGCCTGATGCCCTGCGCGCCGTCCTCAAAGGGCTGGGGCACCCGGCCGACAGCGATGCCGAAATCGACGCGAGCCTGCTGCAACTTGAGCAGGCGCAGCAGGACCGGCACCTGCCGCCCTTGATGACCACCGACAGCGGTGCGGGCCTGGACCTGGCACGCTACTTCGCCCCGGACACCCCGTGTCGCGTCAGCCTGGAAGGCGGCGAAACCCTGGAGCTGCGCCTGGATGGCGAGGCCGTATTGCCCGGCGTGATTGCCCTTGGCTACCACCAGGTGCATATCGACGGGCAAACCTTCACCCTGGCCGTCGCGCCCAGCCACTGCTACAGCGTGGCCGACGCGGTGGACAGCCAACCCGCTCGCGCCTGGGGCCTGAGCGCCCAACTCTATGCCTTGCGCCGCCTGGGCGATGGCGGTTTTGGCGACACCCTGGCCCTGGAGCACCTGATGCGTTCCGCCGCCGAGCGCGGCGCCGACGCCGTGGCAATCAGCCCGATGCACGCGATGTTCAGCGCCGACACTGAGCGTTTCAGCCCCTATTCACCCTCCAGCCGCCTGTTTCTCAACAGCCTGTATGCTTCGCCGGCGTGCATCCTCGGTGAACGTGAGGTGCGCAACGCCATCGAAGCTGCCGGGTTGGCTGAGGAGTTGCATGCCCTGGAACAGCTCACGCTGATCGACTGGCCGGCCGCCGCCAAAGCCAAGCAACGCCTGCTGCGCACACTGTATGAAGACTTCCGCCACGGCGCGCATCCCCAGCATGCCGACTTTCAAAGCTTCCGCCAGGCCGGCGGCGAAGCCCTGGAAAACCACTGCCGCTTCGAAGCCATACAGGCCCAGCGTGCCGCCGCGGGTGAGGACCTGGACTGGCGCCAATGGCCCGAAGCCTGGCGCACGCCACAGAGCCCGGCCCTGGCGCAGTTCGCTGAGGACAACCGCGACGAAATCGGCTATTTCGCCTTCACCCAATGGCTGATTGCCCGCAGCCTTGAGCGCGCACAACAGGCCGCCCGTGGCAGCGGCATGGGCATCGGCCTGATCGCCGACCTGGCGGTGGGCGCCGACGGCGGCGGCAGCCAGGCCTGGAGTCGCCAGGATGAACTGCTGGCCGACCTCACCGTCGGCGCGCCACCGGACATTCTCAACCGCGCAGGCCAAGGCTGGGGCATCTCTGCCTTTTCCCCTGAGGGCCTCAAGCGCAATGGCTATCGCGCCTTTATCGAAATGCTGCGGGCCAACTTCGCTCATGCCGGCGGCTTGCGCATCGACCATGTGATGGGCCTGCAACGCCTGTGGGTGATCCCTCTGGGCGCGTCCCCCCGCGAAGGTGCCTACTTGTATTACCCGGTGGACGACCTGCTGCGTTTGCTCGCCCTGGAATCGCACCGCCACCAGGCCATCGTTCTCGGTGAAGACCTGGGCACCGTGCCCGAAGGCCTGCGCGAAAAGCTCAGCGCCCGTTCGATCCTGGGCATGCGTGTGCTGCTGTTCGAACAGAACCATGACGGCCAGTTCAAGCCCATCCTCGATTGGCCCGACAACGCCTTGGCCACCACCAGTACCCACGACTTGCCGACCCTCAATGGCTGGTGGCACAGCCGCGATATCGAATGGAATATCCAGTTGGGCCTGATCGATGCGCCCACCGTAGACCAATGGAGCGAACACCGCCTGCGCGAACGCCAGGCACTGCGCCAAGCCTTGAGCCAGGACCCGCAGAACTTCATCGACGAGATCCGCAACGACACCGACCATATGATCGACGCCAGCGTGCGCTACCTGGGCCACACCCGCACGCCACTGGTGCTGTTGCCCCTGGAAGATGCTTTGGGCATCGAGGAGCAAGCCAACCTGCCGGGCACCCTCGACACCCACCCCAATTGGCGCCGACGCTTGCCCGGCGAAGCCGCCAGCCTGCTCGACAATGACAGCGCCGCGCGTCGCCTCGAACTGCTGGCCGTGGCGCGCAACCAAGCCTATGAGCGTGACCGATGAACGCACTGCCCCTGCGCGCCACCCAGCGCCTGCAATTTCATAAAGGTTTTACCCTCGATGACGCGGTGCCACTGGTGCCGTACTTTGCCCAACTGGGCATCAGCCACCTGTATGCTTCACCACTGTTAAGCGCCCGCGCCGGCTCCATGCACGGCTACGATGTGGTCGACCCGACCCGCGTCAACCCGGAACTGGGGGGCGAAGCGGCGTTGCGTCGCCTGGTCGCCGCGCTGCGTGAGCACGACATGGGTTTGATCCTCGATATCGTCTCCAACCATATGGCCGTGGGCGGCGCGGATAACCCTTGGTGGCTGGACCTGCTGGAATGGGGCCGCCTGAGCCCCTATAGCGAGTTCTTCGACATCCAGTGGCACTCCCCCGACCCGCTGCTCAAGGGCCAGTTGCTGATGCCCTTCCTCGGCAGCGACTACGGCGAAGCCTTGCAGAACGGCACGCTGGCGCTCAAGTTCGATGCCGCCCAGGGGAGTTTCTACGTCGAGCATTACGAACACCGTTTTCCGATTTGCCCCAGGGACTACGGCTTGATTCTGGGTAGCGACGAGTTACTCAAATCGCTGGCCGAACGTTTCGCCGCCCTCGCCTATCAGCACGACGCCTACGCCGAGGCCACCGAGCTCAAACAAGCCCTGGCCGAACGCGCCAGCGAGCTGCTACCCGCTATTGAACAACGCCTGACCGCATTCGACAGTCGCCAGCCCGAGGGTTTCGAGCGCCTGCATTACCTGCTCGAACAACAGACCTATCGCCTGGCCAGTTGGCGCACAGCCGCAGACGACATCAACTGGCGGCGTTTTTTCGACGTCAATGAGCTCGGCGGCCTGCGGGTCGAACGCGCGGCGGTGTTCGAAGCCACCCATGGCAAGATTTTCGAGCTGATCAGCGCGGGGCTGGTCGACGGGCTGCGCATCGACCATATCGATGGCCTGGCCGACCCGCGTGGCTATTGCCGCAAATTGCGCCGCCGCGTAGACGCGCTGTCACCCCAACGCCACTTGCCCATCTTTGTTGAAAAGATCCTTGGCGAAGGTGAAACCCTGCGTGAAGACTGGCAGGTGGATGGCACCACCGGCTACGAGTTCATGAACCAGTTGTCATTGCTGCAACACCATCCCGAAGGTTTTGCACCGCTGGCCGAAATGTGGACGCGTCACAGCGAGCGGCCCTCAGCCTTCGGCGAAGAAGCGCGGCTGGCGCGCCAGCAGATCCTCAATGGTTCGTTGGGCGGCGACTTCGAAAGCGTAGCCCAGGCGCTGCTGCAAGTGGCCCGCGATGACGTGATGACCCGTGATCTGACCCTGGGTGCCATCCGCCGGGCCTTGCAGGAACTGATCGTGCATTTCCCGGTGTACCGCACCTATATCAGCGCCAAGGGCCGCAGTTCGGCCGACGACAAGGTGTTCCAGCACGCCATGGAGGGTGCACGCAGTACCCTCAACGAAGGCGACTGGCCGGTGCTCGACCACCTGGAGCAATGGTTGGGTGGCCAGCCCTGGCGCAATCGCCCGGTAGGCCGCGCGCGCAAGATGCTCAAGCATGCCTGCGTGCGCTTCCAGCAACTGACCTCGCCCGCCGCCGCCAAGGCTGTGGAAGACACCGCGTTCTACCGTTCGGCGGTGTTGTTGTCGCGCAACGATGTGGGCTTCAGTACCGAGCAATTCAGTGCGCCGTTGGCAGATTTCCATGCGGCCAATCAACAGCGCCTGAAGACCTTTCCCGGCAACCTGCTGGCTACCGCCACCCACGACCACAAACGCGGCGAAGACACCCGTGCGCGCCTGGCGGTGCTCAGCGAGTGCGCCCCCTGGTATGCCGAACAGGTCGAGCACTGGCGTCGTCTGGCCGAGCCCTTGCGCGAGAGCGCCGATAGCCCCTCGGCGGGTGATGAGCTGATTCTCTATCAGGTGCTGCTGGGCAGTTGGCCGCTGGAGCCCAACCCCGATCTGGAGGCGTACCAGCAACGCCTGTGGCAGTGGCAGCAAAAAGCCCTGCGCGAGGCCAAGTTGCAGAGCAGTTGGAGCGCGCCCAATGAGGCTTACGAACAGGCGGTGGAAGCGTTCCTCAAGCGCTTGCTGCTCAGTGAGGCCGGTGCGCCGCTGCGCAGTGCGTTGGACAGTGCTGCGCAGGCCATCGCCCCCGCCGGCGCCCTGAATGGGCTGGCGCAAACCTTGCTTCATCTGACCGTGCCGGGTGTGCCGGATATTTACCAGGGCGATGAGTTCTGGGACTTCAGCCTGGTCGACCCCGACAACCGGCGCCCGGTGGACTTCGCTGCGCGGCAACGTGCATTGCAGGCACCACCGGACATCGGCGAACTGTTGTTCAACTGGCGCGACGGGCGTATCAAACAGGCAGTGATCGCCCAGGTACTGGGCCTGCGTAAAGCCTGCCCCGAGCTGCTGCGCCATGGCAGCTATACGCCTTTGGAAGTGGTGGGCCAGCACGCTGAGCGCGTGGTTGCGTTCTACCGTGAACATCAAGGCAAGCAGTTACTGGTGGTGGTGCCGCGCTGGTCTTATCCGTTGCTTGAAAACGGGATGTTTCCCCAGATCAATGCGCAGGTTTGGGGCGATACTCGGGTGAAATTACCGTTCGCCGCCCCTGCACAAAACTGGAAGGGACTTTTTCAAACGGGCGTAGTCACACCCAACAAGGAGCTGTTGATCAGCGCTGCCCTGGGGGATCTCCCGGTCAATGTCTTTATCAATCCTGATAATCAAGAAAGCTGAAAATTTTCTGTGAGGAGTTTGTGATGAGTAAAGAAGACAAACGCATTCGCGAACTGGCGCATCAGATCTGGGAGTCTGAAGGCAAGCCCGATGGCGCCCACGATCGCCACTGGGAGATGGCGCGCAAGCTGGCGGAAGCCGAGGCGCTGACGCCGAGCAAGCCTAAACCGGCCGCCAAGCCGAAAACCGCGCCCAAGGCTGCGGCAAAGCCCAAACCTGCTGCGCCTGCCGCCGCCAAACCTGCGGCGAAGAAACCCGCCGCCCCGAAGAAGCCCAAACCGCCCGCCCCATGATTTCTCGGGCCTGCAGCACGCATTGCGCGCTGCAGGCCCTTTTCCGTCCAAGCCATGCGCTGAAGCACCGTCAGTACGGCGGCGTTCGGCCCGAAAAAAGACCTTTTGCAGGAGCAACTCGATGAGCAAACCCGACAACACCACAGCGACGCCGGTTCATGAGCCGTCGCGGATCCGTGAAGGTTTGCCCTTCCCCCTCGGCGCCACCTGGGATGGCCTGGGTGTTAATTTTGCGCTGTTCTCCGCCAACGCCACCAAGGTGGAGCTGTGCCTGTTTGACGATACCGGCGAGGTCGAGCTGGAGCGCATCGAACTGCCCGAATACACCGACGAGATCTTCCACGGCTACCTGCCCGATGCTCACCCCGGGCTGATTTACGGCTACCGCGTATACGGTGCCTATGACCCGGCCAACGGTCATCGTTTCAACCACAACAAGCTGCTGATCGACCCCTACGCCAAGCAACTGGTGGGCGAACTCAAATGGTCCGAAGCGCTGTTTGGCTACACCATCGGCCACCCGGACGACGACCTCAGTTTCGATGAACGCGACAGTGCGCCCTTCGTGCCCAAGTGCAAGGTCATCGACCCGGCACACACCTGGGGCAACGACCAACCGGTACGAGTGCCGTGGGACCGCACGATCATCTACGAAACCCACCTGCGCGGCATCAGCATGCGCCATCCTTCGGTCGGCGAGTCGGTGCGGGGCACCTGCGCCGGCCTGATGGAAGATGACGTGCTCAAGCATATCCGCCAGTTGGGCATTTCCTCGGTCGAGCTGCTGCCCGTGCACGCCTTCGTCAACGACCAGCATCTGCTGGAAAAGGGCATGACCAACTACTGGGGCTACAACAGCATCGCGTTCTTCGCCCCCGACCCGCGCTACCTGGCCAGCGGCAAGATCGCCGAATTCAAGGAAATGGTCGCGCACCTGCATGAGCAAAAGCTGGAAGTGATTCTGGACGTGGTCTACAACCACACCGCCGAAGGCAACGAGCGCGGCCCGACCCTGTCCATGCGTGGCATCGACAACGCCTCCTACTATCGCCTGATGCCCGACGACAAGCGCTTCTACATCAACGATTCCGGCACCGGCAACACCCTGGATCTGAGCCACCCGTGCGTGCTGCAAATGGTCACCGACTCCCTGCGTTACTGGGCCACCGAGATGCACGTGGACGGCTTCCGCTTCGACCTGGCGACCATCCTCGGGCGCTACCGCGACGGGTTCGATGAGCGCCACAGTTTCCTCGTGGCGTGCCGCCAGGACCCGGTACTGCGCCAGTTGAAACTCATCGCCGAGCCCTGGGACTGTGGCCCCGGCGGCTACCAGGTGGGCAACTTCCCGCCGGGCTGGGTGGAATGGAACGACCGTTTCCGCGACACCGTGCGTGCGTTCTGGAAAGGCGACGACGGCCAACTCGCAGACTTCGCCGGGCGCATGACCGCCTCGGGCGAGATGTTCAATCACCGCGGGCGCAGGCCGTACAGCTCGGTGAACTTCATCACCGCCCACGACGGCTTCACCCTGCACGACCTGGTGTCGTACAACGACAAACACAACGAGGCCAACGACGAGAACAACCAGGACGGCAGCAATAACAACCTGTCCTGGAACCACGGCGTCGAAGGCCCTACCGACGACCCGGAGATCAACGCGCTGCGCCTGCGCCAGATGCGCAACTTCTTCGCCACTTTGCTGCTGGCCCAGGGCACGCCAATGATCGTCGCCGGGGACGAGTTCGCTCGCACTCAGCACGGCAACAACAACGCCTATTGCCAGGACAGCGAGATCGGCTGGGTCAACTGGGACCTGGACGATGACGGCAAGGCCCTGCTCAAGTTCGTCAAGCGCCTGATCAAGCTGCGCCTGGCGTACCCGATCCTGCGGCGTGGGCGCTTCCTGGTGGGCGACTACAACGAAGACATCGGCGTGAAGGACGTCACCTGGCTCGCGCCGGATGGCAACGAAATGACTACCGAGCAATGGGAAGACAGCCAGGGCCGCTGCCTGGGCATGTTGATGGATGGCCGCGCCCAGGAAACCGGGATTCGTCGTGCCGGGGCCGACGCCACGTTGCTGCTGGTGGTCAACGCCCATCACGACCTGGTCAATTTCCGCCTGCCGCCGGTGCCGGAGGGCGAGTTCTGGACGTGCCTGCTCGACACCAACGACCCGGCTGTGCGTGGCCAGGAACGCTTTGATTTCGAGCATGAGTACGCGGTCACCGCTCGCTCGCTGCTGCTGTTTGAACTGCAGCACGAAGGCGAGGTGTGAAATGGCGTTGCACGGTTTCCTTCAGGGCTACCGGGGCTATGCCGACACGCAAGCCCTGGGTAATGCCCTGAGGGCCCTTCAGGAAGAAGGCCTTGATCAACTGCCGTTACCGGGCAGCGGCCAGACTCTGTCCCGCTTGAGCCAATTGGCCCAGGTGGCCGGGCATGACCTGCGCCTGTGCAAGTTGTTCGAAGGCCATACCGATGCCCTGGCGATCATTGCCGAACTCGACAGCCCCTTGCCGCCGCTGGGCAGCACCTGGGGCATGTGGGCGGCCGAGCCGCCGACTGCCAAGGTGCGTGTGCGTCGCGACGGCCAGCGGCTGCTCGTCGAGGGGCGCAAGGCCTGGTGTTCCGGTGCGGCGGTGGTCAGCCATGGTTTGCTGACGGCCTGGGACGAAGAGGACCGCCAGCAATTGGTGGCCGTGGCGATGGATCAACCGGGCATCACGGTGACGGATGAGGGTTGGAAGGCGGTGGGCATGGCGGCGACCGGTAGCGTCGACATCCTGTTCAGCGCCGCCAGGGGAATTGCCGTGGGCGGCCCGGGCGACTATCTGTCCCGTCCGGGCTTCTGGCACGGTGGGATCGGCATTGCCGCGTGCTGGTACGGCGCGGCGCAACGCCTGGGTGAAGTACTGCGCGCCCAGTGCGCCACACGTGCAGAGCCCCATGCGCTGGCCCACCTCGGCGCGGTCGACAGCGCCCTGAACAGCGCCGCCTGCGTGTTGCGCGCCAGCGCCGCGCAGATCGACCGCGAGCCTCGCGCTGATGCGCGGCAACTGGCGCAACAGACGCGTGCGTGTATCGAGGACACAGTCGAGCAGGTGATCCAGCATGTGGGCCGCGCGGTCGGCGCCGGGCCGTATTGCAAGGATCCGCACTTTGCCCAGTTGATGGCCGATTTACCGGTGTATGTGCGGCAAAGTCATGCCGAACGCGACTTGGCCGCCCTCGGTGAACAGGTCGCCGGCGAGCCCACAGGGAGATGGGCGCTATGAGGCCCAATCCGATTGTTGGCCAGGGCACGCCGTTGAGTCACTGGCAAAACAGCGCACGATTGGCCGAATTGCAGCACATCAGTGTGGCGCAGTTGGTGCCGCCAGGGCATCGAGCGGTGATAGTCGCCCCGCATCCGGATGACGAGGTGCTGGGCAGTGGTGGCCTGCTGCAAGGGCTGGCTGCGCTGGATCGCCCTATCCAGTTGATCTCCGTCACCGATGGCAGCGCCAGCCACCCGGGCTCCCGGCGCTGGCCGGTGGAGCGTCTGAGTGTGGTGCGTCCGCAGGAATCGGCCCAGGCCTTGCACCGCCTTGGCTTGCCGCTGCACAGTTTGAAATGGCTGCGCGGCGGGTTTACCGATAGCCATGTGGCCGAGCGCGAAGCCCAGCTCTGCGAATTTATCCAGCGCCACCTCAAGCCTAACGATGTGGTGTTCGCCACGTGGTGCGAGGATGGGCATTGCGACCATGAGGCCGTGGGCCGCGCCAGCGCCAAGGCAGCCAAGGCCGTCGGTGCAGTGCTGTGTGAACTACCGGTGTGGACTTGGCACTGGGCCACCGCCGAAGACCACAAGGTGCCCTGGCATCGGGCTCGCAAGATTCCGCTGACCGCTGAGCAGGTTGCGCGCAAACGCCATGCGATCCACGCCTTCGCCAGCCAGTTGGAGGGCGACCCGCAAATCGGCCTGCCTGCGGTGCTGGCGCCCTATGTGGTGGAGCGCTTGCTGCAACCTTTTGAGATGGTGTTCGTATGAGTGTGGCAACCCCCTACTTCGACCAGTTGTTTGCCGGCAATGACGACCCTTGGGCTTTTCGTCAGCGCTGGTACGAACAACGCAAGCGCGCCCTGACCTTGGCCGTGCTGACGCGGCCGCGCTATGCGTCGATATTCGAGCCGGGTTGTGCCAACGGCGAACTGAGTGCCGAGTTGGCCCTGCGTTGTGAACGCCTGCTGTGTTGCGACACTGCAACTGCGGCGGTACGGCTGGCACAAGCGCGGCTGGAGTGTTTTCCTCATGCCCGGGTGGAGCAGCGTCGCCTGCCGGAACAATGGCCCGGCGGGCAATTCGAGCTGATCGTATTGAGTGAGCTTTGTTATTACCTCGATGCAGGTGATTTTAATCGTCTGATCGATTGCGCACTCGCCGCCTTGACCGCTGACGGGCAAATCCTGGCCTGCCATTGGCGAGTGCCCATTGACGGTTGCCCGCAAACCGCCGAACAGGTGCACGCCGTGCTGCAACAGCGTCTGGGTGTTGCACCGTTGGTGCAGTACCAGGACCCGGATTTCCTGCTCGACCTGTGGAGCCTGGATGGCACCTCGGTCGCTCGCCATGAGGGTTTACGATGATCGGTATTCTGATCCCGGCACATAACGAAGAAGCCCTGTTGGATGATTGCCTGCGGGCTGCGCGGATCGCCGCCGACCACCCGGGCTTGCTGGGTGAAGCGGTACAGATTCTGGTAGTACTCGACAGTTGCAGCGATGCCAGTGCGGCGATTGCCCAGGCCCACCAGGTGCATTGCCTGCACGTGCAGGCGCGCAATGTCGGCCACGCCCGCGGCGTGGGTGCACGGTACTTGCTGGAGCAAGGCGCGCGGTGGATTTCCTGCACCGACGCCGACAGCCGTGTCGCCCCTGACTGGTTGGTGGCCCAACTGGCCCAAGGCTGCGACGCGGTGTGCGGCACAGTCACCGTGGACGCCTGGAGCGACGGCTTCGACCCGGCCGCGCAGATTCGCTATCAGCAGGCCTACCAGGCCCGCGATGGGCATCGGCATATCCACGGTGCCAACCTGGGCGTGAGTGCCCGCGCCTACGTAGAGGCCGGTGGGTTTGAACCGCTGGAATGCCATGAGGATGTACAACTGGTACGTGAATTGGAGCGTTGCGGTGCCTCCATTGCCTGGAGCCATGCGCCGCAAGTGGTGACCAGTGCGCGACTGGATTGCCGGGCTGAGGGTGGATTTGGTGATTACTTGAAGAGCTTGATGCGGGCTGGGTGAAAACAAAATCGCAGGCAAGCCAGCTCCCACAGGGATCCGTGCCAGGCGCAGATATTGTGGGCAACATAGCCCCCTGTGGGAGCTGGCTTGCCTGCGATGACGTCAGCCCAGCAAACATCGCATCAAAGTTGTGCAGATACCCATGCCTGTCTATGCTCCTAACGCCTTGCATGGCATTCCTTGATTGGCATGCTGCGCACTCACCCAGCGGAGCCTGCGGTGAAGACAAGAGCGTCGTCTCGTCAACGGAGCACGACCCGGTATCAACCGACAAGGATGTGACACCCCATGAAGCCTGCCTCCTTAAGCGAAGGCCGTCGCGGCCCCGTGCAAATCTGGAACAGTGCGCCGCAGTTGGCGCAAACACCCATCATCTCCCTGAACAGCCTGGTACCACCCGGTGCTCGCGTCGTGGTAATCGCACCTCATCCTGGCGATGAAGTGCTGGCATGCGGCGGTTTGCTGCAACTGCTCAGCACCCGCGAGCATCCGCTGCAATTGATCTCCATCACCGATGGCAGCGCCAGCCATCCCGGCTCTCAGGTATGGCCGGCCAGCCGCTTGAGTGTGGTGCGACCTCAGGAAAGTGCAGAGGCCCTGCGCCGATTGGGTATGCCCTTGCACAGCCTGAAATGGATTCGTGGCGGGTTTTGTGATGATGCATTGGCCGCCCGTGAACAGCCCATGAGCCAATTCATCGCGCGCTACCTGCAACCTGGCGATGTGGTGTTCACCACCTGGCGCAACGACGGCAATGACGACCACGACGCCGTCGGCCGCGCGAGTGCCAGGGCGTGCAGCCTGGTAGGTGCGCAACTGTATGAACTGCCGATCTGGGCCTGGCATTGGCCGGCCCGGGAAAGCGCGGTAATGCCCTGGCAACGTGCACGCAAGGTCCGCCTGGACACCTGGACCGTCGCGCGCAAGTTGCACGCCGCCCATGCCTACGCCAGCCAGTTGGTGGGTGACCCACAAATTGGCTTACCACCGATGCTCGCGCAGATATTGCTGGAGCGCATGCGCGAGCCCTACGAAATCCTGTTCACCTGAACACCACCCTGTAGGAGCGAGCTTGCTCGCGAAAAACCTCAACGATAACGTGGGTTTACGGAATCAACGCGGCGCCTGTGAGTCTTTCGCGAGCAAGCTCGCTCCTACAGAGTTAGGGCTTTTCCCTACAGACTCAATCTGCCAAACTGATGCGAATAATTATCAACAGATTTACTATTCGCCACGGAAGGCACTTGGGGAGCCCTACTTTCATGTCTGTGCAACAACGCGGCGGCAACGTTTTTACACCCAGTCTGATGGCAATCACTATCGCGCTAGCAACCTCCAATGCGGCCATTGCCGCCGACGCCGAAGCACCGGCCACCATCGAGCTGGGCGCTACCCAGGTCTCGGGCCAACAGCTTGGCGCAACCACCGAAGGCAGCGAGTCGTACACCACCGGCTCGATGAAGACCGCGACCAAACTGCCGCTGACCTTGCGCGAAACCCCGCAGGCCGTCACCGTGATCACGCGCCAGCGCATGGATGACCAGGCCATGACCAGCATCAACGACGTGGTCAACGCCACGCCGGGGCTGTTCCTCAATTACTCCAACGGCCCTGGGCGACAAGCCTTCACCGCACGCGGTTTCGATATCGACAACCTCATGTATGACGGTATCCCCAGCGGCTACAACGGTGCGTCGGTAGGCGCCCAGCCGAACCTGGCAATGTTCGACCGCGTCGAAGTGGTGCGCGGCGCTACCGGCCTGGTAACCGGCGCAGGCAACCCTTCGGCCGCCATCAACCTGATCCGCAAGCGGCCACTGGATGAGCAGAAAGTTACCCTCACCGGCGCCGTCGGCAGCTGGGACGATTACCGTGGCGAGCTCGACGCCTCCAGCCCGCTCAATGACAGTGGCACCTGGCGCGGCCGCGTCGTCACCTCTTACCGCGATGCCAACAGTTTTATCGACAAGGCCGAGCAGGATCATGGCCTGTTCTATGCCGTCACCGAAGCCGACCTGAGCGAAGACACCACCCTGACCCTCGGTTACTCGAACCAGAAGGACAAGACCAACTACTTCTGGGGCGCTTCGATGGTCGGCCTGGATGGGCGCCACCTGGGCTTGTCGCGCTCCTATAACCCAGGCACCGATTGGGAGAACAAGGACCAGGAAATCAACACCGTGTTCGCTGAGCTGCGCCAGCGCCTGGCCAACGACTGGAGCCTGCAGGTCAACGCCAACTATGCCGAACAGAACGCCTTGTTCTCCGGCTCCTACCAATCGCGCTGGACCAACGACACCCTCGCCCGCACGGTGTACCAGGCCAGCTACGATGAAAACCAGGCCGGGCTCGACGCCTTTGCCAGCGGCCCGTTCGAGGCGTTCGGCCGTACCCATGAACTGGTGGTGGGCGCCAGCAAGCGCATCTACGACATGACCACCCACAACTACAGCCCCTACGACCTCAACTGGCCGATCAATGCGGGCAAGCCGAACTTCACCCGCACCAACAACGTTCGCGAAGTCACCACCCAGGACGGTTTCTACCTGACCAGCCGCCTGAGCCTGGCCGACCCGCTGAAGCTGATCCTCGGCGCTCGTCTGGACTGGTACGACTACGACAACCGTGATGCCGCCGGCGACTACAAGGTCACCCGCAACCTCACCCGCTACGCCGGCCTGATCTACGATCTGGACGACCAGCATTCGGTTTATGTGAGTTACAGCGACATCTTCACGCCGCAAAAAGACAAGAGCACAGCCGGCACTCCGCTCAAACCCATCGTCGGTAAAAATTATGAGGTGGGCGTCAAAGGCGAATACTTCGGTGGCACGTTGAATGCCAGCGTGGCGCTGTTCCGCGTCGACCAGGAAAACCGCGCCGTGGCCGTGGTGGTGCCCAACTGCCCGCAGGCGTCCTGTGCCGAGGCCTCGGGCGAAATCCGCAGCCAGGGTATCGACTTCGAACTGCAAGGCGCCTTAACCGAAAACTGGCAGGTCGGCGGCGGCTATACCTATGCGCGCACCCACACCATCAAGGACGACGCCAACCCGCAGAAGGTCAACAAGCAGTTCGATACCGACATCCCGGAGCATCTGTTCAAAGTGACCACCCGCTACAACTTCCAGGGCCCGCTGGAAAAACTCCGGGTCGGCGGCAATATCTCCTGGCAGAGCCGCATGTACAACGACATCAAGCTAGCGGATGGCAGCAACTACCGGCTCCAGCAAGGCGGCTACGCCGTCACCGACTTGATGGCGGGCTACCGGGTCAATCAGCACCTGGACTTGCAGCTCAATGCCAACAACATCTTCGATCGCCACTACTACCAGTCCATCTCCAACTCAGTGACTTATGGTGGCGACTCCTATGGCAGCCCCCGCAATATGATGCTGACCGCCAAGTACAGTTTCTGAGCCCCATGCCCACCTCGGCTGCCCGCTCGGGCAGCCGCTCTTAAAGTCCCACGCCCACATGCCGATAACGCGTGGGTAACCGGCAACAATCCTGAATATCTGCTTGACTCCACAGCGGCGCGCCTGTGTGGCACACCGCGTGCTTGCTTGACCTCGACGCCCCCCTCTCATGGAGTAAGAGTGAATGCCCGTTCGTTTTCAAGAGCACTACCGCAAGGCCGACCGCATCATGCTGGCATTGATCTGGCTGATGTGCCTGTTCTCCCTCGGCCTGGCGTTCTGGCACGACACCCTCATGCAGGCCGTGATCGTCGGTGCGGGCACCGGCGTGGTGCTCACGGCGCTGTATCGCGTCATCGGCGGCACTCGCGTGATGCGCTGTGCGCTGGGCGCCGGCTTGATGGTGATGGCGGCGTTGCACATCAACCAGGCGCACGGAGTGATCGAATCCCACTTCGGCATTTTCGCGCTGTTGGCGGTGCTGACCTTCTACCGTGACTGGCTGCCGATTTTGGTGGCGGCACTGACCATCGCGGTGCATCACGTGGTGTTCCATGCCTTGCAGCACCAGGGTTTTCCTGTATTTGTGATGGAGCATCACGGCGGCTGGACGATGGTGTTCGTCCACGCCTTCTATGTGGTGATGGAGACCGTCGCCCTGCTCTACCTGGCCGTCCATAGCCAGGCCGAAGCGGTGGAGAGCCAGGAAATGCTGGAGAAGATGCTCGCCGTTACCTCGCAGTTCACGGTGGAAACCGCCCAAGGTGAAGGCAAGGCCCACGTATCCCTCGCCAAGCGGTTCGACCACTTCCTGCAGCAACTCACCCACCTGATCGACGGCGTCGCCCGCGACTCCCATGGCCTGGGCCAGCTCGGCCAGGAACTGGCCAGCGCGAGCGGCACCCTGGAAAAAGGCGCACGGCATCAACTGGCCCAGATCGGCGAAATGACCGGTTCGATGCAGCGCATGGAAGACGCCATGGGCCACATTACGGTGCAGGTCGAACAGGCAGTGGCACATGCAGGCCAGGCCAGCCAGCAGATTGTGCGCGGCCAGGAAAGCGTCGGCCGCGCCCAACATGAAATCAGCCAATTGGCCTCGCGCATCAACGGCACGGAGTCGACCGTGGAATCCCTGGCGGTGCAGGCAGAGCAAATCGGCTCGGTGCTGGAAGTGATCAGCAGCATCGCCAACCAGACCAACCTGCTGGCCCTCAACGCCGCCATCGAGGCTGCCCGCGCCGGCGAGCAAGGCCGTGGCTTTGCCGTGGTTGCCGATGAAGTGCGCAGCCTGGCCCAGCGCACCGCCCTCTCCACCCAGGAAATCAAGAGCATCATCGAGGGCCTGCAACACGGCAGCCGACAAGCCGTCGAAGCCATGCACGCCAGCCGCGAAGGCGTAGAGCGCTGCGTGGCAGACAGCCAAGTGGCCGTGGACATGCTACGGGCTGTGGGCGAGGACATCGCGCACATCGACCAACTCAACGGCCACATCGTCACCACCACCCGCGAGCAGACCTCGGCAAACCTGGAGATCGTCGAGCGCTTGCAGTCGGTACAAAGCATCGCCCAGAACACCGCCGACGACGTCGAGACACTCGCCCGCAGCAGCGAACGCCTGCCACCGATCGCGGTACGGCTGGATGCGTTGGGGCGCAGGTTTCATCCTTGAGCGCGTGGGAAATGGGCAGGCCCGGATACGCTACACTCGCGGCCTAAGATACGAGCCACGGAGGCCACCATGAGCAGAGCCGGTAAAGACAGACAGATCGACAATATTGAGTTCAACGTAAGCGACATCGCTCGCAGTAAAGCCTTTTACGGCGCTGCATTCGGCTGGACGTTCGTCGATTACGGCCCCACCTACAGCGAGTTCAGCGATGGCCGGCTCACGGGTGGTTTCACCACCGGCGAGCCTGTGCGACCGGGCGGCCCGTTGGTTATCGTGTACGCAGATGACTTGGACAGTGTGCAGCAGCGGCTTCAACAGCTGGGTGCGGTGATTACACGCCAGACGTTTTCGTTTCCTGGTGGCAGCCGGTTCCACTTCACCGATCCGGATGGGTATGAGTTAGCGGTGTGGAGTGCTGCGTGATGTTGAGCGTAAACTCAACAGGGTCTGTGTCACTCAAGCGGAGTACCCATTATGGAATACGACGAAAAACTGATTGAGGAAGCCGTACTTGCCCTGCTGACCACCTTCAGCTTTGATAACGGCAACTCATGGAAAGGCCACGACTTTCAAATAATGAACCGACTCCACGAGCAAGGTTTTATCAGTTATCCGGTGAACAAAAACAAATCCATTTGGTTGACGCAGGAAGGCTTGGGACGGGGCAGGCAAATTGCTGATCGGTTGTTTGGCGCGGCACCTGAAGCGCTCGCGGGGCCATAAGCCCAGCCACGGAGTGTTAAACCGCGCTTCATGCGTTTATCCTCAAGACTCCCCGACCTGCCAACCCGGAGCCGCCATGGACCTCGCCACCCTCGCCCTCTTCCTGCCCGCCTGCTTCGCCCTGAACATGGCCCCCGGCCCCAATAACCTGCTATCCGTGAGCAACGCTACCCGCTATGGCTACCGCACCTCCTGCCTCGCCGGTCTCGGCCGTCTGCTCGCCTTCGCCGGCATGATCGCCCTCGCGTCCGCTGGCTTGGCGGTGGTACTGCAAACCTCGGAGTTGTTGTTCTACGGGATCAAGATTCTCGGCGCGGCGTATCTGTTTTACCTGGCATATCAGCTATGGCGCGCAGACCCGCAGCAGCAGGTGGACACCGCGACGAGCAAGGTAGGTCTGTGGGCCTTGGCGCGGCAGGAATTTCTGGTGGCCGCGGGCAACCCCAAAGCGATCCTAATTTTCACCGCCTTCCTCCCGCAATTCGTGGTGCCCGGCCAACCCATCACCGCGCAATTTGCCCTGCTGGGTGTGATGTTCCTGGCCTTGGAATGGGTGGCTATCAGCGCCTACGCCTATATGGGCCTGCATATGCGCCGCTGGTTTGCCGAGCCGAAGGGCAAGCGCCTGTTCAATCGCTGCTGCGCGGGTTTGTTGTCAGCGGCCGCGGCGGTGTTGTTGACTGCGCGTAAGGCATGAGTGAGGCGTGAATGCGCCTGTGAAGATGACCGTCATCGGCATAGGTATCCACCTAACTTCAGTACGACGCTGCACCTGTGGCGAGGTAGCTTGCTCCCGTGACGACCTGGCAGCCGACGCCAATATAATTGATACCCCGTGATCCAAATGTGGGAGCTGGCTTGCCTGCGATGACGGCCTGGCAGCCGACAAAGATCCCACTGATGCCCAAGTTGCGTAAATACCTAGGCTATCTCAACGGCAAACCATACCTCACCTCCACCAGCGCCATACCGCCCCTCTCAAGATGGCGCTCTGTCCCGGCTTCCTCGACGCACCCCGCCTGGCGATAAAATCGAATCGCCCTTTCATTACCGGCCAAGACCCAAAGCGTCAAACGCTCATAGCCTTGCGCCAACAGGTCCTGCAAGCCGGCATTCCACAAGGCCCGCCCGACGCCGGTGTGCCAATGCTCAGCGAGTACGTAGATGGCCATGACCTCACCTGCAGTGGCCTGCACGGCGTCTTCGTCACGGCTGGCGCCGACGGCTATCCAGCCAACCACCTGCTGGCCCACCTCGGCGACCCATACCGTTGACTCACCCGAGGCAATCGAGCGTACCCAATGGGCTTCGCGCCGAGCAAGCGTTGCTTGCAATCCGCTCAAGAACTGGGCGGGCATCAGGTCACGGTAGGCGTCTTGCCAACTGCTGATATGCACTTGGGCAATGGCCTTTGCATCGGCGGGTAATGCTCTGCGAATCACGGATAGGCTCCTGAAATACGGTTATTTCAGTATGCATGCCCATCGATGACAGTTGCAGGGCGCGGGTTCCGGCGTCGATGAAGAACGTCGGGGCCCGCGTGAAGGCTTCAGCCAATGTCACCCCTTGGTCAGATCCACCAAAGGCGTCTGCCGCACCTCAGTCTCACGCCCACCCTGAATCTCGCTGACCTGCTTCAAGGCCTTTTCAACAGCCGCCTTATCCGCCAACAAGCTGTAGCTGATACGGAACTGCTTGTGGTCCTTCGCCCCGATCGTAGGCACCAGGTTCAGTGGCCGCTGATAACGACGGTTATAGGAAAAACTCGTCCCCGGCTCCAACCCCGTGACATAGCCCTGCCCTTGGGTATCAGTATTCTTCCACAGCGAAAACACCGGCAGTGTCTGCGTATTGAAGCCAACCGAAACCCCCAGGCTGACGGCCTTGTTATGCAACACCGTCAAGGTATCGCCCTTGGCATCGGCATACGGCACCACGTTGTAAACCGTTTCGTCATAGTCCTTCGTCGGTGCGCGATAGGTTTGCCAATCGGCCAGTTCGCCCTTGGCCTTGTCGTTGAACGGCGACACCTGCTTCACCGGCGCAACGAAACGCGCGCCCTGCTCCAGGAACGGCGTGCTGAAGTTACTGTGATACAGCGCCTGGTATTCCTTCGGATAATCGCCATTGTTGGTCAGCGTGTCGTTGAGGGCGAACACCACACTGCCAGGCTCGGTGACCAGTTCGGTCGCAACGGAGAAATCGACCTTCTTGAACGCCTGCTCTTTCAACTCGCCACGCAGGGTGATGGCGTACGGCGGTTTTTCATCGATATGCAGGGTGACTTTGTTCGCAGGGATATTGGCCGCCCGCCCGTGCAGGGTCAGCAACTCGCCGTTGTCGACGCCAGGGTGCCCGACCCATTCGTAGCCGCAGCGGGTGACCAGCTCATTGAAACCTTCCAACCATCCCAGACCACCGCGGCCATTGAGCTCGATGAAGGAAGGATTGACCACTTCCTTGACCGGCGAATCCCAGCCCATGCGCACATCGCCGACCGACGCCTGCAACACGTTCATGCCGCGAGTCGGCACTACCGAGAGCTTCATCGTGCCGTTATCGATATCGACGATGCTCACGCCCTCCTGCCGACCGCCGTGCAAGGTGCGCAGGGTGACGCTGAAGGGCTTGTCGGTTTGGATGCCGAGTTGCTGGCTGCTGACCTGCCAGTTCTGGGCGGCTTTGTCGGTGTCGAGGAGCACGTAATCCCAGGCTAGGGCGTGGGAGGCGGCAGAGAATGCGCTGAGGGCGACGAGGAGTTTTAGCGGGGTCATGGCGGTGGCCTTTATTGGAGTTGTTTGCGATTTATAAACTCGATGAAACGTTTCAGCAAGCTTAAAAGACGCGACAGTGTGGGGAAAGGCCATGAAGAAGGTGGAACAGATAAGGAGGTCAAGGCGATGCGCTTGCGGGCAGGCTGGAACGAAAACGCGAGTGGGCGGTGTATGAGCTTTGGTCCATCCGTGCCGGTTACAACCTTGCGTTGACTCATTGGCTGCAAACGGCCAAAAGCAGACGCTCATAAGCGCATTCACAACCTACAGCAACCCTTTAGCATAGAATACTGTCACCTAAGTGTTGAGACGCAGGTATAACGACTTCTGGGTTGTAATCGGTTTATTTGAATGGAGTTTCGTGCGACGCTTGCAGCATCACCCTTTCCTTACATTACCTCTCGCTGCGCGCATGGACGCAATCGCGATTATCGTTAACTGCGGGTTTGACAACAGTTAGCGCATATGGGTAAATCAAAAGACTGAAGCAAAGATGCTTGCAGACTTATTCGATTTAAAATTAATTACTGTTCAGGGCTAAGCTTAGAGAGAATCAACTAATATGATTGTACTTCTGATCACACTAATCTGTAGTCTTGTTGGTATTTCGGGGCTCGCGCTCTATTTTTACTTTCTATCTCGAGAAAAACAAAAAAACGAGAAGCAATTGATGCCGTTTGATTCAACGTTAGTAGCTTGGTGCGCGGCTGCTTTCGCCTTATTGATATGCTTTGCTTTTTTCATGCTTTTTGATCAGGATTTTGCCATTGACAACAATATTGGACAAATTGGTGATTTTATTGGAGGGCTAACCAATCCAATCTTAAGCTTTATCGCACTTCTGGTATTGTTGAGAACTACAATGATTCAGACGGCCGAAGCGAGAAAAACTGCTGACTTCCTAGAGCGTCAAATGAGATTTATTGAACGAGAAAAATTTGAGGGAACTTTCTTTCAAATTTTGGAAAGATTGGAAGCATATTGTGAAATCCATTACAGGCAGGCTGATAAAAATACCGGAGTTACAGAGGGAGATAAAATATCAATGAAGATTAGTGCGAATAATATCGCTCACAGCAAACTATCGTCGCGCGCACAATATCAAACTGTAAAAGGGGTCGTGAGTGGCCTGCTAAATAACGACATCTGCATTGGATTTAATAATCGCGCTATTCGTGCCTTGCGACTTATTAATAATGCAGATATACCAGAACCATTAAAGCGATCTTTCTCTAGCTTATTGACTGATTCTTTGTATCCAAGCGAGCGAAAAATTTTAGCGCATTATTCTTTTTTTTATAATCGTAACGCACGAAGAATGTTGCGCGAGTGGAGATTTCCGAGACTCAAAGAGCATGCGTTCGCCTCGACATTAACATTTCAATATTATTATAACGGGGTCAAAAATTAGTTTTGGATAGCATAATTAAAAAGATGGAATAATTTCACAAAGCTATTCAAGCCATTAATTATCAATGGGGTTTATTGAGAGCCCCTAGTTAACTAGCAGCTGTCCGCCCGCTGTTGAATTGCCGCTTTTGGCCAATTGCTTACTTTCGGAAGGGGCAGCTATATAACGCCCCTTCGCGACAGGCTGCAATCGGCCAACAAAGGACAAAAGCAGCCGGGCTCAAGTGAGCTTAAAACTGGAGCGATCCACTAGGTCTAAAGTTTGAGTTCAACCCCATATAACTATTCACGGTAGAACTATGATAGAAGAAACGGCGGAGACGAATCAAACCCTCCTTTGCTCTGATTGCTTCACAGATGAAGGACTGCGGATAGATGCATTCAAGCTCGGCATTGAGGAACACTTGAAATGTCCGAATTGTCATAGCCAAGAAGGGCGAAAGCTGACGAAGGAGCTTATTGAAGCTCTTGCATGGCGCTTTTTTGTGGGTGGAACTACCGTTCGTTGCGACTACGGCGCAGCGCCTGTTATTCAGTGCAACGAGCATCACTTTGGGAGGAGCGATATATCGCCCTCGATCTGGCTCAAAGATGACATCAGACTTCTTGAGGAGGCTGCTCAGCTTGGCTTCTTCCACTACGGCCCACGCCTCTGGATGATTGGCGAAGTCGAGCCACTTAAGGATCTTCAGGATGAATCGAAGCGGTTGCAAATCATCAAGCGCGTGATGAAGGAATACCCAGTAAAGACACTTGTGATGGGGGAAAAGTTTTATCGCCTACGAATCTGCCCACAACGTCCAGCTGATCCGGCAGAGTACGACAGCCCACCGATTGCACTCGCTGGAAAGGGGCGACTCGACTCGCCAGGCTTTCCTATCATGTACGGATCGCAGGACATCGACGTTTGCATCCATGAATGTCGAGCATCGACAGATGACGATATCTACGTTGCTACCCTGGAGCCCAAGCGAAACCTACGGCTCCTGGATCTTACTCATTTACTCGAAGAAGATGTGACAGAGTTCGAAAGCTTGGATATGGCTATCCATATGCTCTTCCTGGCACGTTCTCACTCCTATGAAATTTCCCGAGCAATCGCATTAGCGGCCAAAGAAGCGGGGTTTGACGGCATAATTTACCCGTCGTTTTTTAGTTTGATTCGCACTGGTGGCCATCCCTTTGAAACCACCTATGGTATGTCACTGCGGCGCTATCATCCTGAGCGGGAAAAATACGCAGAAGCATACACAATCCAAAATTTTGCCCTGTTTGGACGTCCACTGGAAAATGACCTTGTAAGCATCAAATGCATTAATCGATTGATACTCACTCAGGTCGGATATATAGGACATTTCGGCCCCGTGGAGTACTGACTCAAGTGTGGTGGCTATCGCTCTTCCTTGAAGGGCATCGGGTCATCTGCTTCCTCTCACGACGGGCAGCAATTGGCCGAAATCCGCCGGTCAGCCCCCTCCTCCCCAAAAATTCCTC
>NZ_JAEKCY010000029.1:0-65897 GCF_016405475.1 Pseudomonas sp. MF6767
CTCGGCCCGATCCCTGGCCAGCAATACGGCCAGCCTGGTCAGCAGCAGGCACCACAGCAGAACAACCAGTTCCAGGGCAATCCGTACCAGCAATACCAGTAAACCCTGGGCACTAAAAAGGGCGCCGTGCAGTCAATGCACGGCGCCCTTTTTTGATCGTTCCCACGCTCTGCGTGGGAATGCCCGCTCGGACGCTCCGCGTCCCACTCTTGGCGCAAAAGCTGAAGCTTGTGCGGTGACGCGGAGCGTCACGGGATGCGTTCCCACGCAGAGCGTGGGAGCGATCAGGCAGCTTCGATCTACATCAGTCGATGTATTCGAATACCTTGACGATCTTCTGTACGCCCGACACACCTTGCACCAGGTTGGCGGCGCGGGTGGCTTCTGCCTGGGTCAGCAGGCCCATCATGTAGACGATGCCGTTATCGGTGACGATCTTGATTCGCGAGCCTGGCACTGCACTGTCGGTCAGCATCTGGGCCTTGATCTTGGTGGTCAGCAAGGCATCGTTGCTGATGGCCAGCAGAGTGATCGGGTCCATGACCTGCAGTTCGTTGTGGACCTTCTTGACGCGTTGCACGCCGGCAGCGGCTTGCTCGGCCTGGGCCTTGAGATCGGCGCGGGGTGTTTGGCCTGCCAGCAGGACCACGCCGTTGAAGCTGGTCACCACGATGCGCGAGGCACCGTTGCCCAGGTCGGTAGCAGCCTTGGCGACGTTGACCTTGACCTTGGTTTCGATCAGCGAATCATCAATGGTGCTGCCGAAGGTGCGTGTGCCCCGGTCGTCCTGAATAGGGGTGTCCCGTGTAGCGGTGATAGCCGAGCTGCAGCCGCTGATGGCGACGCACAGCGTAATGGCCAAAAGACTGAGGCGATTAACGGTCATTCTTCACTCCCGAACAGTTGGCTGTCGATCAGATCGCACAGGCAGTGGATCGCCAGCAGATGAACTTCTTGGATACGTGCAGTGACATTGGCCGGGACGCGAATCTCCACGTCCTCGGGCAGCAGCAGCGAAGCCATGCCGCCGCCGTCGCGACCGGTCAAGGCTACGACAATCATTTCGCGATCATGTGCGGCCTGGATCGCTTGAATAATATTCGCCGAGTTGCCGCTGGTGGAAATCGCCAGCAATACATCGCCCGGCTGGCCTAGGGCGCGGATCTGCTTGGAGAAGATTTCGTTGTAGCTGTAGTCGTTGGCGATCGAAGTGATCGTCGACGAGTCGGTGGTCAATGCAATGGCCGGCAGGCTCGGGCGCTCGCGTTCGAAACGGTTGAGCAGCTCGGAGGAAAAATGCTGGGCATCGCCGGCCGAACCACCGTTGCCGCACGAAAGCATTTTGCCTTCGTTGAGCAAGGCATTGACCATGACCTGACTGGCTTGCTCGATGTGCGGTGCAAGTACGTCCATCGCCTGTTGCTTGGTGTCGATGCTGGCCTGGAAAAGCTGGCGAATTCGGGATTGCATGTCCATCTGTGTGACCTTAAGTAGCGCGGCTGTTTGGCACAGGTAATGTGCAGCCCGCAATGCAAAGAGCAAAAGTGAGTGGTGAGGGTGCCCGGCGAATCAGCTGTCGAAGGCATTTTTAAGCCAGGTCAGATCAGCTGTGCCTGACGGGGTGCTTTCCATGGCAACCACATCGAAACGGCAGGGGCGGTCAGCCCAGTGATGCTCTTTTTGCAGGAAAAACTGCGCAGCGAGTATCAACTTTTGACGCTTGCGCTCGTCGATACTGGCGAGCGCGCCACCCCATTGTGCGTGTTTTCTGTAGCGGACTTCGACGAATACTACTGTATCGCCGTCAAGCATGACCAGATCAAGCTCGCCGCGTTTACATAACCAGTTCTGCGCCAGAAGGCGCAGACCCTGTTGTTGCAGGTAATCGAGCGCATGCAGTTCGGCATCCTTGCCGCTTTGTGCGCTGGACCGCTGGGGCATCAGCGTGGGGTATCGGGCAGGCGCTGTATTTCGCCGCCGACGAACTTCGCCCACGGCATCTGGCGGTCCACGCGCTGGTTGGCGCTGATGCCCAGGTTGCCCGAGAGGCCGTCGACACGGGTGTCAGGCAGTGCCTTGAGCTGGCCCAGGCGTGGTGCCAGGCGGTAGGCATCGACGCCCATTGCGTAGAGGCGGCCCAGGCTGCCATTGGCTTGCGGCCATTGCGCCGCAACCTGGTTGCGCAGTGGGTCGGTGGTGTTGAGCAACCAGGGGGTTTCGCAGAACATCACGTTGGTCATGTCCAGGTACTGGTTACGGTCACCGCTGGCACTGAACACGTGGGAGGTTGCGTACACCGGCACATCGCCGGCGTATTGGAAGTTCAGGGTCGGCTTGATCTGCTGGGCCAGTTGTGGCGTGACAGCCAGGAAGATGAACTCGATGTCCTGGCGACGCGAAGGCTGGGCGGCTACGTCGGTGCCTACTGTGCTTTGCAGGCTCTTGGCGCGGCCTTCGCTCTTGCGCAGTTGGAACAGATCGGCGATCTGCTGGGCCAGGGCAACAGGCTGATCGACATATTCAACGCCCATGACAGTGCCGCCATTGGCTTCCCAATCCTGGCGGAACGCTTTGTAGACGCGCTCGCCCCATTCGCCACGGGGCACCATGGCGGCGGCACGGTGCAGGCCGTCGGCACGTGCACGGCGCGACACTTCGCGGGCTTCGTCTTCAGCGGCCAGGCCGAACTGGAACAACTGCGCCGGGCCTTGATCGGTCTCGCTGTAGTTCAGGGCGAGGGTGGTGATCGGCAGCTGCGGGCGTGCGCTGAGTTGCTTGACCAGCGGTTTTTCCAGCGGGCCGACCACCAATTGCACGCCGGCGGCCTGGGCCTTGGCGTAGAAGTCGTCGAGGGAGCCCAGGCGCGAGCTGTCATAGAACTCGATGACCGGTGGCTTCTGCCCGGCTTGTTCAGCCTGGTAGTGAGCCGCCATGAAGCCTTCGCGCAGCGCTTTGCCCACAGCCGCCAGCGGCCCTTCCTGCGGCAGCAGCAGGGCGATCTTGTTCAGGGGCTGGCTGGCCAGTTCCTTGAGCTTGGTCAGCGGCGCTGGCAGTTGCACTGCAGCCGGGTGGCCCGGGTTCTGTGCGCGCCAGGTGTCGATGGCGGCTTGTTGTTGCTCCAGCGTACCGGCGCCCTTGACCGCCTGGGCCAGGGTGATCCAGCCATCGAGTGTCGGGTTGCCAGTGGCTTGCAGCTGTTCGGCTGGCAACGCGGCAATCAATACCCAGATGGCCTCGTGGTTGCTGTTGGCAGCCTCACCCGTCAGCAGGGGCGCCATGGACACCCGCTCGCGAGCGGCGGCGAGGGTCTGCCCATCGGCTTCATAGGCACGTGCATGTACGGTACCGGTGCGGATCTGCTGGTCGGTCGGCAGTTCCTTCAGGCTTTGCAGGCTGGGGTGGTTCAGCGCTGCCAAAGCCGCCTTGGGCTGGTTGCGCCCCATGGCCAGTTCTGCGGCCAGGGTGCTGGCAAATACTTGCGCGGCTGGCTTCAGGGCGTCCAGGGGCACTTGCGCAAGGATCTGCGAGGAGCGGCCGGGGTTGTTCTGCTGGTAAGCCAGGTCCGCCGCGCTCAGGCGCAGCAACGCGGCTTTTTCTGGCGTCTTGGCGTTCGTCGCCTGTTCGAGCAGTTGCTCGATACTGGCATCGGGCGTGCGTGGCAGTTCGCCAAGACTGGAGGAGGGCGAACTGGCGCAAGCAGCCAGCAAGGCAGCGAGGCAGAGGGCGGAGAGCAGCCGCAGGCAAGCGATCATGTAAGTGTTCCTGATACCGATCAAATTAGCGTGGAAGTGTACCCAAGCACTGGCCCAGGCGCGATGTTCATGGCGTTAAACCGTGGATTTAGGTCGTGCAAATGTTGTGTTTAGCTAATGGTGGCTGAAACGGCATCGGCCGTGATGGCATATTTTCAAGGCGTCTACGCGCTACAATGTGGCTTTTGCCAACCATCGAGGTGTGCGCTTTGACTGCTCCAGGTCTTTTGAATTCCACTGCTGGCTCGCTTTTTGTGGTGGCGACGCCCATTGGCAACCTGGACGACATCAGTGCCCGGGCGCTGAAAGTGTTGCGCGAGGTGAAATTGATCGCGGCAGAAGACACGCGGCACTCCCAACGGTTGATGCAGCATTTTGGTATCAGCACGCCATTAGCGGCCTGCCACGAACACAACGAACGTGAAGAGGGTAGCCGCTTTATCACACGTCTTTTGGCGGGTGATGACGTCGCGCTGATTTCCGACGCGGGCACGCCCCTGATTTCCGATCCTGGTTACCACTTGGTCCGCCAGGCCCGTGCCGCAGGTATCAATGTAGTGCCTGTTCCGGGAGCCTGCGCGCTGATTGCTGCATTATCGGCCGCCGGGTTGCCCTCGGACCGCTTTATCTTCGAAGGCTTCCTGCCCGCCAAGGCTGTAGGGCGTCGGGCGCGTCTGCAGGCACTTAAAGAAGAACCGCGCACCTTGATCTTCTATGAGGCTCCGCATCGTATCCTTGAATGCCTGCAAGACATGGAGCTGGTGTTCGGCGGTGAGCGCCTGGCCTTGCTGGCCCGAGAGTTGACCAAGACCTTCGAAACCCTCAAGGGGTTGCCGCTGGAGGAGCTGCGAGCGTTTGTCGAGGGCGACAGCAATCAACAACGTGGAGAATGCGTGGTGCTGGTAGCAGGCTGGACCGCGCCGGAGAATGAAGATGCGGTGGGCAGCGAGGCCATGCGCGTCCTCGATTTGTTGCTCAAGGAAATGCCACTCAAGCGCGCCGCCGCCCTGGCAGCGGAAATTACCGGCGTGCGCAAGAACGTGTTGTATCAGGTCGCGCTCGATAAGCAGAAGGCCGAATAGTTCCTGGGGCAAATCTGTATTTCGTCTGAACGTGATGGCAATGCCGCACTTTTAATACTTGTCCTCAAGCCGCCGTGCCGTTAACCTGCGCGGCGGAGAGTCGATTGGACAGTCGCTGCCCTCTATGAAAATTAGGGGGGGGAGGAAAGTCCGGGCTCCATAGGGCGAAGTGCCAGGTAATGCCTGGGAGGCGTGAGCCTACGGAAAGTGCCACAGAAAATAACCGCCTAAGCACTTCGGTGCCGGTAAGGGTGAAAAGGTGCGGTAAGAGCGCACCGCACGACTGGCAACAGTTCGTGGCTAGGTAAACCCCACTTGGAGCAAGACCAAATAGGGTCCCAAGGCGTGGCCCGCGCTGGGACCGGGTAGGTTGCTAAAGATGTCCAGTGATGGCCATCGTAGACGAATGACTGTTCAAGACAGAACCCGGCTTACAGATCGACTCTCCACCTTTTTTCCTTGCGTTCGAATCTCGTGCGCAAACCCGGTAGTAACGCAAGAATCCCTCCCTGCCAAATCATTGGCAGATGCATCTTCGTAATACCAAAAAAATCTTACTCTTAATAAATTACTTTAACTTTAGCCTCTAGCTCTCTGAGCCATTTGCCGTTGTTGAGTCAAAAACATCGCCAAACTCTCGTTTCTCCTCCTTTTGCACTCCTAAATCTCCGTTCTGTAAGGCTTTTCCTTGAATACGCGCCTTGACGGTGTGGTGGGCGCATTCCTATAGTGTGCGCAAGTGGCGGAAAGTGGCACAAAGTGGGTTTTTTGAACGTAAAACGCTAAAATTTGGAGAAACGCATCTGTGTTTCGCGGAGCTAACGCTATCAGTCTCGATGCAAAAGGCCGTCTCGCCATGCCGAGCCGGTATCGTGACGAGCTCATTTCGCGAAGTTCAGGGCAGTTAATCATCACGATTGACGCCGTTGACCCCTGTTTATGTGTTTACCCTCTCGATGAGTGGGAGTTGATTGAAACCAAGTTGCGCGCGCTGCCTTCATTGCGTGAAGAAAACCGCCGCCTCCAGCGTTTGCTGATCGGTAATGCCGTCGACCTTGAGCTCGATGGCAGCGGTCGTTTCCTGGTGCCGCCGCGACTGCGCGAGTACGCCAGGCTCGACAAGCGCGCAATGCTGGTAGGCCAGCTGAACAAGTTCCAATTGTGGGACGAAGATGCCTGGGATGCTGTGTCTGCAGCGGACCTGGCTGCTATTCAACAACCGGGCGCCATGCCTGATGAACTGCGTGATTTGATCCTGTGACTATTGATAGCGGCTTTAACCACATCACCGTACTGCTTGACGAAGCCGTTGAGGCTCTCGCCGTACGTGCCGATGGCTGCTATGTCGATGGCACATTCGGCAGGGGCGGGCATAGCCGGTTGATACTCAGCCAGCTCGGGTCCGACGGCAAACTCCTCGGGTTCGACAAAGACCCTCAAGCGATTGCCACCGGGCAAGCGCTAGCGGCCGAAGACGGCCGCTTTGTCGTTGTGCAGCGCAGCTTTGCCGAGCTGGGCGCCGAAGTCGGCGAGCGCGGTATGGCGGGCAAGGTGGCCGGGGTTCTGCTCGACCTGGGCGTGTCTTCGCCACAGCTCGACGACCCGGAGCGCGGCTTCAGCTTCATGAACGACGGCCCCCTCGATATGCGTATGGACCCCACTCGTGGGGTCAGTGCCGCACAATTCATCGCCACCGCGCCGGTAGAAGAAATCGCCCGTGTGTTCAAGGAATACGGTGAAGAGCGCTTCGCCGGTCGAATGGCGCGTGCCGTGGTCGAGCGCCGCGAAATCCAGCCGTTCGAACGCACCGCTGACCTGGCCGAAGTGCTGAAGGTCGCCAACCCTGCCTGGGAAAAGGGCAAGAACCCGGCCACCCGCGCATTCCAAGGGTTGCGCATTCACGTCAATAACGAATTGGGCGATCTGGAAGCCGGCCTCGAAGCCGCTCTGGATGCTTTGGAAGTGGGCGGTCGCCTGGTGGTGATCAGCTTCCACTCCCTGGAAGACCGCATCGTCAAACTCTTCATGCGTCGTCTGGTAAAGGGCGAGTCCGATAACCTGCCGCGTAACCTGCCGGTGCGTTTCGAAGCCTTCGTGCCGAAAATCAAAATCCATGGCAAAGCGCAGTTCGCTTCCGAAGCCGAACTCAAGGCCAACCCACGTTCCCGTAGCGCCGTCATGCGTGTTGCGGAGAAATTGCGGTGAGCAAGCTTTTCGCCAAGCCCCTCCCGGGCGGCAGCTTCTTTATGTTGCTGCTGTTTGTCGGCGTGCTGGTGTCCGCGATAGCGGTGTCCTACAGCGCCCACTGGAACCGTCAGTTGCTCAATACCCTTTACGGGGAATTGAGCGTGCGCGACAAAGCCCAGGCAGAATGGGGCCGGTTGATTCTTGAGCAAAGCACCTGGACGGCCCACAGCCGTATCGAAGTGCTGGCTACCGAACAGTTGAAGATGCACATCCCAGGCGCGGCTGAAGTTCGCATGGTGGCGCCATGATGAAACTCGAAGGGGCACTCTACCCATGGCGCTTTCGCTTGATGCTTGGCTTGCTGGCATTGATGGTGGGCGCGATCGTCTGGCGCATCTTCGACCTTCAGGTCGTCGACCGCGACTTCCTGATCGGCCAGGGTGACGCTCGCAGCCTGCGGCACATCCCGATTCCTGCACACCGTGGCCTGATCACCGACCGTAACGGCGAGCCTCTGGCCGTCAGTACCCCGGTGACCACCCTGTGGGCCAACGCCAAAGAGCTGCAAGTTGCCAAGGACAAGTGGCCTGAACTGGCCGCTGCCCTCGGGCAGGACCGCAAGGCCCTGACCGAACGCCTGGAAGCCCAGGCCAATAAAGAATTCATCTACCTGGTTCGTGGGCTTACCCCTGAGCAAGGCCAGCAAGTGCTCGATCTCAAAATTCCCGGCGTCTACGGCATCGAGGAATTTCGGCGTTTCTACCCGGCCGGTGAAACCACCGCGCACATGGTGGGTTTCACCGACATCGATGACCACGGCCGCGAAGGGGTCGAACTGGCCTATGACGAATGGCTGGCCGGGGTTCCGGGCAAGCGTCAGGTCATCAAGGATCGGCGCGGCAGGCTGATCAAGGACGTCCAGGTCACCAAGAACGCCAAGGCCGGCAAGCCTCTGGCGTTGTCGATCGATTTGCGTCTGCAATACCTGGCCAACCGCGAACTGCGTAACGCGATCATCGAGAACGGCGCCAAGGCCGGCAGCCTGGTGATCATGGATGTGAAAACCGGCGAGATCCTCGCCATGGTCAACCAGCCCACCTACAACCCGAACAACCGCCGCAACCTGCAGCCGGCGATGATGCGTAACCGCGCGATGATCGACGTGTTCGAACCTGGTTCCACCATGAAAGCCATCTCCATGAGCGCTGCCCTGGAAACCGGCCGCTGGAAACCCAGCGACAAGGTCGAGGTTTACCCAGGCACCTTGCAGTTGGGCAAGTACACCATTCGTGACGTGTCCCGCACCGAGGGGCCAGTGCTGGACCTGACCGGCATCCTGATCAACTCCAGTAACGTCGGCATGAGCAAGGTTGCTTTCGATATCGGCGGCGAGACCATCTATCACCTGGCGCAAAAGATCGGCCTGGGGCAACCCACCGGCCTCGACTTCCCGGGCGAGCGGGTCGGTAACCTGCCGAACTACCGCGAGTGGAGAAAAGCCGAGACTGCCACGCTTTCCTATGGCTACGGCCTGTCGGTGACCGCCATCCAGTTGGCCCACGCGTTCTCGGTATTGGCCAATAACGGCCGTATGGTTCCGCTGAGCCTGATCCACGTCGACGAAGCGCCAAAAGCCACCCAAGTGATCCCGGAAAACGTCGCCAAGACTATGCAAGGCATGCTGCAACAAGTGATCGAGGCACCGCGTGGCGTATTCCGCGCCCAGGTGCCGGCGTACCACGTTGCTGGCAAGTCCGGTACGGCGCGTAAGACCTCGGTGGGCACCAAGGGCTATGCCGAAAACTCCTACCGTTCGTTGTTCGCCGGCTTCGGCCCGATGAGCGACCCACGCTATGCCATCGTCGTGGTCATCGACGAGCCTAGTAAAGCCGGCTACTTCGGTGGCCTGGTTTCGGCGCCGGTGTTCAGCAAAGTGATGTCCGGCACCCTGCGCTTGATGAATATCACGCCGGACAACCTGCCGCCAACGCAACAAGCCAACGCTGGTCCACCGGCTGCCGCTGTCAAAGCCAATGGAGGGCGCGGCTGATGTCTCTTAGCCTGAACAAGATTTTTGCCCATGCCGGCCACGATCTGCTTATTCGTGAGCTGACGCTGGATAGCCGTAATGTACGCGCCGGTGACCTGTTCCTGGCGGTACCTGGCGGCAAGCTCGATGGCCGTGCGCATATCGCCGATGCCCTGCAACGCGGTGCGGCTGCGGTCGCCTATGAAGTGGAAGGCGCCACCGTGCTGCCGATCACCGATGTGCCGTTGATTCCGGTCAAGGGCCTGGCAGCGCAGTTGTCCGACATTGCCGGGCGTTTCTACGGTGACCCGAGCCGCCAACTTAACCTGGTGGGCGTGACTGGCACCAACGGCAAGACCAGCGTGACCCAATTGGTTGCCCAGGCTTTGGACCTGCTGGGTCAGCACTGCGGCATCGTCGGCACTCTGGGCACCGGTTTCTATGGCGCGCTGCAAAGCGGCCTGCACACCACGCCAAACCCGATTGCCGTACAAGCGACCCTGGCCGACCTGAAAAAGGCCGGCGCCAAGGCGGTAGCCATGGAAGTGTCTTCCCATGGCCTGGACCAAGGGCGTGTCACCGCACTGGCTTTTGACGTGGCCGTGATGACCAACCTGTCCCGCGATCACCTCGACTACCACGGCACCATGGAGGCGTACGCCGCCGCCAAGGCCAAGCTGTTTGCCTGGAATGACCTGAAGTGCCGGGTGGTCAACCTCGACGACGCATTCGGCCGCCAACTGGCGGGCGAAGGGAGCGACGCGCGCCTGATCAGCTATAGCCTGCAAGATGCCAGTGCCTACCTGTATTGCCGCGAAGCCCAATTCAATGATGAAGGCGTGCGCGCCACATTGGTGACGCCGCAGGGCGAGCACCACTTGCGCAGCACCTTGCTCGGGCGGTTCAACCTGAGCAACGTGCTCGCCGCTATCGGTGCACTGCTGGGCCTGGACTATGCCCTGGATGAAATTCTGCGCGTACTGCCAAAGCTGGAAGGCCCGGCTGGTCGCATGCAGCGCCTGGGTGGCGGTACACAACCGCTGGTGGTGGTCGATTACGCCCATACTCCGGACGCCCTGGAAAAAGTCCTCGAAGCGCTGCGCCCACATGCCAAAGGCAAACTGCTTTGCCTGTTCGGTTGCGGCGGTGATCGCGATCGCGGCAAGCGCCCGTTGATGGCCGAAATTGTCGAGCGCTTGGCCGATGGCGTACTCGTCACCGACGATAACCCGCGCAGCGAAGACCCGAGCCAGATTTTCGACGACATCCGTGTCGGTTTCAAAGACGCCTCCAACGTCACTTTTGTGGCTGGTCGCGGCGCCGCCATTGCCCAGTTGATCGCCGGTGCCGGCGCGGACGACGTAGTGGTGCTCGCGGGTAAAGGCCACGAGGACTATCAGGAAATCAACGGTGAGCGCCATGCCTTCTCCGATCTGGTCGAGGCGGATCACGCCCTGACCGCCTGGGAGGTCGCCCATGCTTAAGGCGATGACGTTCAGCGAACTGGCCCAGGCCCTGTCGGCCCGTGTGCTGTCGAGCGACTGCACATTCACCGGCGTCAGTATCGACAGTCGTAACATCCAGCCGGGGCAGCTGTTTGTCGCCCTGGCCGGCCCGCGTTTCGATGGTCACGACTACCTCAACGACGTTGCCGCCAAAGGTGCCGTCGGTGCCTTGGTGCAGCGTGAAGTGGCCGATTCTGCCTTGCCGCAATTGCTGGTAGCCGACACCCGCCTGGCCCTGGGCCAACTGGGTGCGCTTAACCGTGCTGCTTTTGATAAGCCGGTGGCGGCCATTACCGGTTCCAGCGGCAAGACCACGGTCAAGGAACTGCTTGCTGGCGTCTTGCGCACGCGCGGGCCGGTACTCGCGACCCGTGGCAACCTGAACAATGATTTCGGCGCACCGCTGACCCTGCTCGAACTGGCCCCGGAACACACGGCGGCAGTGATCGAACTGGGGGCTTCGCGCATCGGCGAAATCGCCTACACCGTGGCGCTGACCCAGCCTCACGTGGCGATCATCAACAACGCCGGTACCGCCCACGTCGGTGAGTTCGGCGGCCCGGAAAAAATCGTCGAAGCCAAGGGCGAAATCCTTGAGGGGCTCGACGCTTCGGGCACTGCGGTACTTAACCTGGATGACAAGGCCTTCGAGACCTGGCGTGTACGCGCCGCCGGTCGCAAGGTCCTGACGTTTGCAGTGCTGAATGCCGCAGCCGATTTCCACGCCTCCAACATCAATGTCGATGCCCGTGGCTGCCCGTCCTTCACTTTGCACACCCCGCAAGGTGATGAGCACGTGCAGTTGAACCTGCTGGGTAACCACAACGTCGCCAACGCCTTGGCCGCCGCCGCTGCCGCCCATGCCCTGGGCGTGTCGCTGTTCGGTATTGCCACCGGTCTGGGCGCGGTGCAGCCGGTCAAGGGCCGCACCGTGGCGCAACTGGCTGGCAACGGCATGCGCGTGATTGATGACACTTACAACGCCAACCCGTCCTCCATCAATGCCGCTGTGGACCTGCTCAAAGGCTTCGATGGGCGCAAGGTGCTGGTGCTGGGCGATATCGGCGAATTGGGCGATTGGGCTGAACAGGGCCACCGTGAAGTCGGCGCCTATGCCGCCGGCAAAGTGGACGCGCTCTACGCCGTTGGCACAAACATGGCCCATGCGGTCAACGCTTTCGGCCCTGGCGCACGGCATTTCGCGAGCCAGGCCGAGCTGATCCAGGCGTTGACGGCGGCTGAACATGACAAACACACAACCATTTTGATCAAGGGATCGCGCAGCGCGGTGATGGAAAACGTCGTCGCAGCCTTGTGTGGCTCAAGTACGGAGAAACATTAATGCTGCTGCTGCTGGCTGAGTATCTGCAACAGTTCCACAAAGGCTTCGCGGTCTTCCAGTACCTGACCCTGCGCGGGATCCTGGGTGTGCTGACCGCGCTGTCTTTGTCACTGTTCCTGGGGCCGTGGATGATCCGCACCCTGCAGAACCTGCAAATTGGTCAATCGGTTCGTAACGACGGCCCGCAGTCGCACCTGTCCAAGTCCGGCACGCCGACCATGGGCGGTGCGCTGATCCTGTCGTCCATTGGCGTCAGCACCTTGCTCTGGGCCGACCTGCATAACCGCTACGTGTGGGTGGTGTTGCTGGTGACCCTGCTGTTCGGTGCCATCGGCTGGGTGGATGACTACCGCAAAGTGATCGAGAAAAACTCCAAGGGGCTGCCAAGCCGCTGGAAGTATTTCTGGCAGTCGGTGTTCGGCCTCGCTGCGGCGATCTTCCTGTACACCACCGCGCCGAGTGCCGTGGAAACCACCTTGATCATCCCGATGCTAAAGGATGTGAGCATTCCTCTGGGTGTCGGCTTCGTAGTGCTGACCTATTTCGTGATCGTCGGCTCCAGCAACGCGGTGAACCTGACCGACGGCCTCGACGGCCTGGCGATCATGCCGACGGTGATGGTGGGCGGTGCGCTCGGCATCTTCTGCTACCTCTCGGGTAACGTGAAATTCGCTGAATACCTGCTGATTCCTTATGTGCCGGGCGCCGGTGAGTTGATCGTGTTCTGCGGCGCCTTGATCGGTGCCGGCCTGGGGTTCCTGTGGTTCAACACCTACCCGGCACAAGTCTTCATGGGCGACGTCGGCGCACTGGCGCTGGGCGCAGCCTTGGGCACCATCGCGGTGATCGTTCGCCAGGAAATCGTGCTGTTCATCATGGGCGGTGTGTTCGTGATGGAAACCCTGTCGGTGGTCATCCAGGTGGCGTCCTTCAAGTTGACCGGGCGTCGCGTGTTCCGCATGGCGCCGATTCACCACCACTTTGAACTCAAGGGCTGGCCTGAGCCACGCGTGATTGTCCGCTTCTGGATCATCACCGTGATTCTGGTACTGGTCGGCCTTGCCACCCTGAAACTGAGGTAGAAACGAGTGTCCCTGATCGCTTCAGACCACTTCCGCATCGTTGTCGGCCTCGGCAAGAGCGGCATGTCCCTGGTTCGCTTCCTGGCGAACCGTGGCACGTCGTTTGCCGTGGCCGATACGCGGGAAAATCCACCGGAGCTGGTCACGCTGCGCCGTGACTACCCGCACGTGGAAGTGCGTTGTGGCGAGCTGGATGTCGAGTTTCTGTGCCGTGCCGACGAGCTCTACGTGAGCCCGGGCCTGGCCCTGGCGACACCGGCCCTGCAAGCAGCTGCGGCCCGTGGCGTGAAGCTGTCTGGCGATATCGACCTGTTCGCACGCAACGCGAAGGCGCCGATCGTGGCCATCAGCGGTTCCAACGCCAAAAGCACCGTTACCACTCTGGTCGGCGAGATGGCAGCGGCGGCGGGCAGGCGTGTGGCCGTCGGCGGCAATCTTGGCGTGCCGGCTCTGGACCTGCTCAGCGACGACGTCGAGCTGTATGTGATGGAATTGTCGAGCTTCCAGCTGGAAACCACCCACGACCTGGGCGCTGAAGTGGCGACGGTATTGAACGTCAGCGAAGACCATATGGACCGCTACAGCGGCCTGCCGGCTTATCACCTGGCCAAGCACCGGATCTTCCGTGGCGCCAGGCAATTTGTCGTCAACCGTCAGGATGCCCTGAGCCGTCCGCTGATGGGCGAGGGCATGCCCTGCTGGACCTTCGGCCTCGGCAAACCGGACTTCAAAGGCTTCGGCATTCGTGAAGAGAACGGCGAGAAGTACCTGGCGTTCGAATTCCAGAACCTGATGCCGGTACGCGAACTGAAAATCCGTGGCGCACACAATCAGTCCAATGCCCTGGCGGCCTTGGCACTCGGTCACGCGGTTGGCCTGCCATTCGACGCCATGCTCGCGAGCCTGCGCACGTTTGCCGGGCTTGAGCATCGCTGCCAGTGGGTGCGCGACCTCAATGACGTCAGCTATTACAACGACTCCAAAGCCACCAACGTCGGTGCAGCCCTGGCGGCCATCGAAGGCCTGGGTGCCGATATCGACGGCAAGCTGGTGCTGATCGCCGGTGGTGATGGAAAGGGTGCCGACTTCAAGGACCTTAAAGCGCCAGTGGCCGCCCATTGCCGCGCCGTGGTGCTGATGGGCCGCGATTCGGACCTGATTGCCGCCGCCCTCGGTGACGCTGTACCGCAAGTACGCGCAGCTTCCCTGGATGATGCCATTGCCCAGAGCAAAGCCCTGGCCCAGCCTGGCGATGCGGTGTTGCTGTCGCCCGCGTGCGCCAGCTTCGACATGTTCAAGAACTATGAAGAGCGCGGCCAACTGTTCGCCCGCGCCGTGGAGGCTTTGGCATGAGCCTCAACCTGAGAAACATCATCAAGCCATACCCGTCGCCGATCATTACCGGGCGCGGCATTGACCTTGATTTCCCTATGCTCGCCGGTTGCCTGGCGCTGCTCGGCCTGGGCCTGGTGATGATCACTTCGGCGTCCTCCGAAGTGGCTGCCGTGCAGTCGGGCAACACGCTGTACATGATGATCCGCCACCTGGTGTACCTGGTGATCGGCCTGGGCGCCTGCATCGTCACCATGATGATTCCGATTGCCACCTGGCAGCGTCTGGGTTGGCTGATGCTGATCGGTGCGTTCGGCTTGCTGGTCATGGTGATCGTCCCGGGCATTGGCCGCGAGGTGAACGGTTCGATGCGCTGGATCGGCTTCGGCGCGTTCAACGTGCAGCCTTCGGAAATCGCCAAGGTGTTCGTGGTGATCTACCTCGCCGGTTACCTGGTGCGCCGTCAGAAAGAAGTACGCGAAAGCTGGATGGGCTTCTTCAAGCCGTTCATCGTGCTGCTGCCCATGGCTGGCCTGCTGCTGATGGAGCCCGACTTCGGGGCCACGGTCGTGATGATGGGCGCCGCCGCCGCGATGCTGTTCCTGGGTGGGGTAGGGCTGTTCCGCTTCACCTTGATGGTGGTGCTGGCGGTGGCGGCCGTGACCATTCTGGTACAGGCGCAACCCTATCGGATGGCGCGTTTGATCACCTTTACCGACCCCTGGTCCGACCAGTTCGGCTCCGGCTACCAGTTGACCCAGGCGCTGATCGCGTTCGGTCGCGGCGAGTGGCTGGGTGTGGGCCTGGGCAACAGTGTGCAGAAGCAGTTCTACCTGCCGGAAGCCCACACCGACTTCGTGTTCTCGGTATTGGCCGAAGAGTTGGGTGTGGTGGGTTCGCTGTGCACCGTGGCACTGTTTGTATTCGTCTGTGTGCGCGCCATGTACATCGGCTTGTGGGCCGAGAAGGCCAAGCAGTTCTTCGCCGCCTACGTTGCCTATGGGTTGGCCTTCCTGTGGATCGGCCAGTTCCTGATCAACATCGGCGTGAACGTCGGCCTGCTGCCGACCAAGGGCCTGACCTTGCCGTTCCTCAGTTACGGCGGCAGCTCGTTGGTGATTTGCTGCGCCTGTCTCGGGTTGTTGCTGCGTATCGAGTGGGAGAGTCGCACCCACCTGGGCAGCGAAGAGATGGAGTTCAGCGAGAGCGACTTCGCCGAGGAGCCGACTCATGGGCGCTAACGTGCTGATCATGGCGGGCGGTACCGGGGGGCATGTGTTCCCGGCCCTGGCCTGCGCCCGTGAATTCCAGAACCGTGGCTACACCGTGCACTGGCTGGGTACGCCCCGTGGCATCGAAAACGAATTGGTGCCCAATGCCGGTTTGCCGCTGCATTTGATCAACGTCACCGGGTTGCGCGGCAAGAGCAAGTTGTCATTGCTCAAGGCGCCGTTCGTGTTGCTCAAGGCGGTCATGCAGGCGCGCAAGATCATTCGCGAGTTGAAGCCGGTGTGTGTGCTTGGCTTTGGTGGTTATGTGACCGGCCCTGGTGGCGTTGCGGCGAAACTCGCGGGCGTGCCGGTGATCGTCCATGAACAGAACGCCGTCGCCGGTACCGCCAACCGCCTGCTGGTGCCATTGGCCGCGCGGGTGTGTGAAGCCTTTCCAAAAACCTTCGCCGCCTCCGACAAGCTTCGCACCACCGGTAACCCGGTGCGTACCGAACTGTTCATGGCCATTGCGCGTGACGCGCTGGCCGGGCGCAAGGCTCACCTGCTGATCCTGGGCGGAAGCCTGGGTGCCGAGCCACTGAATAAATTGCTGCCTGAAGCCGTTGCGCAACTTCCTGAGGATGTGCGCCCGGAGATCTTCCACCAGGCCGGCAAGAACCACGATGAAGTCACCGCCGCGCGTTATCGCGAGGCCGGTGTAGAGGCCAATGTACAGCCCTTCATCAAAGACATGGCCCAAGCCTATGGCTGGGCCGACCTGGTGGTCTGCCGCGCTGGTGCGCTGACCGTCAGTGAACTGGCGGCCGCCGGTCTGCCGTCCTTGCTGGTGCCTTTGCCCCACGCCATCGACGATCACCAGACCCGCAACGCCGAATATTTGGCCGGGGAGGGCGCTGCCTTCCTGCTGCCGCAAAGAACGACTGGCGCCGCCGATTTGGCCGCACGCCTGACCGAGGTTTTGATGCAACCGGAACGACTCAACAGCATGGCGAGCACCGCAAGCCGCCTGGCCAAACCTGACGCAACCCGCACCGTGGTCGATATCTGCCTGGAGGTGGCCCATGGTTGAGAATCAGAAAGCCATGCCGCAACCCGAGATGCGCCGCATCCGTCGTATTCACTTCGTCGGTATCGGTGGCGTGGGCATGTGCGGGATTGCCGAAGTGTTGCTGAACCTGGGCTACCAGGTGTCCGGCTCGGACTTGAAAGAGTCGCCGGTCACCGAGCGCCTGAAGTCCTTTGGCGCACAGATCTTCATCGGCCACCGTGCCGAGAACGCCGCCGAGGCTGACGTGCTGGTGGTGTCCAGCGCCGTGAACACGTCCAACCCGGAAGTGGCGACCGCCCTTGAGCGCCGTATCCCTGTGGTACCGCGTGCCGAGATGCTTGCCGAGCTGATGCGCTATCGCCACGGCATCGCCGTGGCCGGTACCCATGGCAAGACCACCACCACCAGCCTGATCGCCTCGGTGTTCGCCGCCGGTGGCCTGGACCCGACCTTCGTCATCGGTGGCCGCTTGAATGCAGCTGGCACCAATGCCCAGCTGGGCACCAGTCGCTACCTGATCGCCGAAGCCGATGAAAGTGACGCGAGCTTCCTGCACCTGCAACCGCTGGTTGCCGTCGTCACCAACATCGACGAAGACCACATGGCGACCTACGACGGCGACTTCAACAAGTTGAAGAAAACCTTCGTCGACTTCCTGCACAACCTGCCGTTCTACGGGTTGGCGGTGGTGTGCCTGGACGACCCGGTGGTGCGTGAAATCCTGCCCCAGGTCAAACGCCCTACCGTGACCTACGGCTTCAGCGAAGACGCCGACGTGCGCGCAATCAATGTGCGCCAGGAAGGCATGCAAACCTTCTTCACCGTGCTGCGCCCCGATCGCGAGCCTCTGGACGTGTCGGTGAACATGCCGGGCAATCACAACGTGCTGAACTCTTTGGCGACCATCTGCATTGCCACCGATGAAGGCGTCAGCGATGAAGCCATCGTCGAGGGCCTGTCGCGCTTTGCCGGTGTGGGCCGTCGCTTCCAGGTCTACGGCCAACTGCCGGTCGAAGGCGGTGACGTGATGCTGGTGGACGACTACGGGCACCACCCGACCGAAGTTGCGGCCGTTATCAAGGCCGTGCGCGGTGGTTGGCCGGAGCGCCGGCTGGTGATGGTGTACCAGCCGCACCGCTACAGCCGCACCCGCGACCTGTACGACGATTTCGTCAATGTACTGGCCGATGCCAACGTACTGCTGCTGATGGAAGTCTACCCGGCCGGTGAAGAACCGATTCCGGGCGCTGACAGCCGCAAGCTGTGCAACAGCATCCGCCAGCGCGGCCAGTTGGACCCGATCTACATCGAGCGTGGCGTGGACCTGGCGCCTATCGTCAAGCCGCTGCTGCGTGCCGGCGACATTCTGCTGTGCCAGGGCGCCGGTGATATCGGTGGCCTTGCGCCCAAGTTGCTGGCGAGCCCGCTGTTTGCAGCCGCCGCCAAGGGGAAGTCGAAATGACCACTGACTACGGCTCCCTGTTTTCCACCCTTGCGCCTGCCGACTTCGGCCGCGTTGCCGTGCTGTTCGGCGGCAAGAGCGCCGAGCGCGAAGTGTCGCTCAAGTCCGGCAATGCGGTGCTTGAAGCGCTGCAAAGTGCTGGCGTGAACGCGTTCGGTATCGATGTGGGCGATGATTTCCTCGCCCGCCTGCAGGCCGAAAAAATCGACCGCGCCTTTCTCATTCTTCACGGCCGCGGCGGTGAAGACGGCAGCATGCAGGGCCTGCTTGAATGCGCCGGCATCCCTTACACCGGCAGCGGCATCCTCGCGTCGGCCTTGGCGATGGACAAGTTGCGCACCAAGCAGGTGTGGCACAGCCTGGGCATTCCGACCCCACGTCACGCCGTACTGTGCAGTGAAGACGATTGTATTTCTGCGGCCAAGGAACTGGGCCTGCCTTTGATCGTCAAACCAGCCCATGAAGGCTCCAGTATCGGCATGGCCAAAGTGAACTCGGCCGCCGAATTGATCGACGCATGGAAAGCGGCAAGTACCTACGATTCGCAAGTGTTGGTGGAACAGTGGATTTCCGGTCCCGAGTACACCATCGCCACCCTGCGTGGACAGGTATTGCCGCCCATCGCTTTGGGCACGCCCCACACCTTTTATGACTACGACGCCAAGTACCTGGCTTCCGATACTCAGTACCGGATCCCGTGTGGGCTCGAAGCAACCAAGGAACAGGAATTGATGGACCTCACGGCGAAAGCCTGTGAGGCGCTGGGTATCGCCGGTTGGGCGCGGGCAGACGTGATGCAGGATGACCAAGGGAATTTCTGGTTCCTTGAAGTCAACACCGCACCGGGCATGACCGACCACAGCCTGGTTCCCATGGCAGCCCGTGCCGCCGGTCTGGATTTCCAGCAGTTAGTGCTGGCGATCCTGGCCGACAGCATTGAGCCAAGAGGCTAAACACATGAACGGCGCATCGCTTCGTCATCAGCCCCCACAAGCACCGAGCCGCAAGCCGGTGCCACGGGGTGCAAGCCGAATGGTGGCTAAAGAGCCGATGTCGGCGCGCCTGCCAAAAGCCAACTTTGGTTTTATCAAGGCGCTGTTCTGGCCGGTGCTGCTGGTGGTGCTGGGCTTTGGCACGTACGAAGGCGCGCAGCGTCTGTTGCCGTATGCCGACCGGCCGATCACCAAGATCAGCGTGCAGGGCGACTTGAGCTACATCAGCCAGCAAGCGGTACAGCAGCGCATCGGCCCATACCTGGCGGCGAGCTTCTTTACCATCGACCTGGCCGGCATGCGCTCGGAGCTGGAACAGATGCCGTGGATCGCCCACGCCGAAGTTCGCCGGGTATGGCCGGACCAGGTCACGATCCGCCTGGAAGAACAACTGCCCGTGGCCCGTTGGGGCGATGAAGCGCTGTTGAACAACCAGGGCCAGGCGTTCACCCCGCGTGAGCTGGCCAATTATGAACACCTGCCGCAGCTGTTCGGGCCGCAGCGGGCGCAGCAGCAAGTGATGCAGCAGTACCAGGCCTTGAGCCAGATGCTGCGGCCACTGGGCTTCTCCATTGCACGCCTGGAATTGCGTGAGCGGGGCAGCTGGTTTTTGACGACCGGGGCAGGCAGTTCCGGCCCGGGCATCGAGTTGTTGCTGGGACGCGACCGCTTGGTGGAAAAGATGCGCCGCTTTATTGCCATCTATGAAAAAACCTTGAAAGAACAGATTACGAACATTGCGAGCGTCGACCTGCGTTACGCCAACGGCCTGGCCGTCGGCTGGCGTACACCGGCTGCGCCCACGGCAGCACAACCCGCTGTCGCGAAGAATTAAGAAGAGGCAGGACCCATGGCAAACGTGCAAAGCGGCAAAATGATCGTCGGTCTCGATATCGGCACCTCCAAGGTGGTGGCGCTGGTGGGCGAGGTCGGGGAAGACGGCGCGATCGAAATCGTCGGTATTGGCACGCATCCGTCCCGGGGCCTGAAGAAGGGCGTGGTGGTGAACATCGAGTCCACCGTGCAATCGATCCAGCGCGCCATCGAAGAAGCGCAGCTGATGGCCGGTTGCCGGATTCACTCGGCGTTCGTCGGCGTGGCTGGCAACCACATCCGCAGCCTGAACTCCCACGGCATCGTGGCGATCCGCGACCGTGAAGTCAGCTCGGCCGACCTTGAGCGCGTCCTCGACGCTGCCCAGGCCGTGGCGATCCCGGCGGACCAGCGCGTGCTGCACACCCTGCCGCAGGACTACGTGATCGATAACCAGGAGGGCGTGCGCGAGCCCCTGGGCATGTCGGGCGTTCGCCTGGAAGCCAAGGTCCACGTGGTGACCTGCGCCGTCAACGCCGCACAGAACATTGAAAAATGCGTGCGCCGCTGCGGCCTGGAAATCGACGACATCATTCTCGAGCAGTTGGCCTCGGCCTACTCGGTCCTGACCGACGACGAAAAAGAACTGGGCGTGTGCCTGGTGGACATTGGCGGCGGCACCACCGACATCGCGATCTTCACCGAGGGTGCGATCCGTCACACCGCCGTGATCCCGATTGCCGGCGACCAGGTCACCAACGACATCGCCATGGCGCTGCGCACACCGACCCAGTACGCCGAAGAAATCAAGATCCGCTACGCCTGCGCCCTGGCCAAGCTGGCCGGTGCCGGCGAGACCATCAAGGTGCCAAGCGTGGGTGATCGTCCACCTCGCGAGCTGTCGCGCCAGGCCCTGGCCGAAGTGGTCGAGCCACGCTACGACGAACTGTTCACCCTGATCCAGGCTGAGCTGCGCCGCAGCGGCTACGAAGATTTGATCCCGGCCGGCATCGTGCTGACCGGTGGCACCTCGAAGATGGAAGGCGCGGTCGAGTTGGCCGAGGAAATCTTCCACATGCCGGTGCGCCTGGGCGTGCCCCATGGCGTGAAGGGCCTGGGCGACGTGGTGCGTAACCCGATTTATTCCACCGGTGTGGGCTTGCTGTTGTACGGGCTGCAAAAGCAGACCGACGGCATTTCCCTGTCGGGCCCGAGCATCCGTGACAGCTACCGCAGCGACGACGAGGCGAAAGCGCCGTTGTTCGAGCGGCTGCAGGCTTGGGTAAAAGGCAATTTCTAAAGATTTACCGCGACACCGCAACACCCGCAATAAGCAGTAGGCGAAAAAACTAGAGAAAATGAAAGGAGAGGGAACATGTTCGAACTCGTAGACAACATCCCCGCTAGCCCGGTTATCAAAGTAATCGGTGTCGGCGGTGGCGGCGGCAACGCTGTCAACCACATGGTCAAGAGCAACATTGAAGGCGTTGAGTTCATCTGCGCCAACACTGATGCCCAGGCGCTCAAAAGCATCGGCGCCCGGACCATCCTGCAATTGGGCACCGCGGTGACCAAAGGCCTCGGCGCTGGCGCCAATCCGGAAGTCGGCCGTCAAGCCGCCCTGGAAGACCGCGAGCGTATTGCCGAAGTGCTGCAAGGCACCAACATGGTGTTCATCACCACTGGCATGGGCGGCGGTACCGGTACCGGTGCGGCCCCGATCATTGCCGAAGTGGCCAAGGAAATGGGCATTCTGACCGTTGCTGTCGTGACGCGTCCGTTCCCGTTCGAAGGCCGCAAGCGCATGCAGATCGCCGACGAAGGTATCCGTCTGCTGTCTGAAAGCGTCGACTCGTTGATCACCATCCCCAACGAGAAATTGCTGACCATCCTGGGCAAGGATGCCAGCCTGCTGTCCGCCTTCGCCAAGGCTGACGATGTACTGGCCGGTGCCGTTCGCGGTATCTCCGACATCATCAAGCGCCCAGGCATGATCAACGTCGACTTTGCCGACGTACGTACTGTCATGAGCGAAATGGGCATGGCGATGATGGGCACTGGCTGCGCCAGCGGTCCGAACCGTGCACGCGAAGCCACCGAAGCGGCCATCCGCAATCCGTTGCTCGAAGACGTGAACCTGCAAGGTGCACGCGGCATCCTGGTGAACATCACCGCCGGTCCTGACCTGTCCCTGGGTGAGTACTCCGACGTGGGTAGCATCATCGAAGCCTTCGCGTCCGAGCACGCCATGGTCAAAGTCGGTACCGTTATTGATCCGGACATGCGCGATGAGCTGCATGTAACCGTGGTTGCTACCGGCCTGGGTGCAAAAATCGAGAAGCCTGTGAAGGTCATCGACAACACCCTGCACACCAGCCAGGCCAGCCAGGCAGCTGCCGCTCCAGCCCCTGCTCGCCAGGAACTGCCGTCGGTCAACTACCGTGACCTGGACCGTCCGACCGTGATGCGCAACCAGGCTCAGGCCGGTGCTGCGGCGTCCCGTAGCCCGAATCCGCAAGATGACCTGGACTATCTGGACATCCCGGCATTCCTGCGTCGTCAGGCCGATTAATGGAATGTATCAGGGCTATGAAGGTGATTGGTGTTCAGCAAAGGTCTGGTCTGCTATTATCGCCAGCCTTTGTTGATACCAGTTCGCAATTTGCGCTGAAGCGGTCCAAGCCATGATTAAACAACGCACCCTGAAGAATATTATTCGTGCCACAGGTGTAGGTCTGCACTCCGGGGAGAAGGTATACCTGACCCTCAAGCCTGCACCTGTCGACACCGGCATCGTGTTTGTGCGTGCCGACCTGGACCCTGTGGTGCAGATTCCTGCTCGCGCGGAAAACGTTGGCGAAACCACTATGTCGACCACATTGGTCAACGGTGACGTCAAAGTGGACACGGTGGAGCACTTGCTCTCGGCCATGGCTGGCCTGGGCATCGATAACGCCTACGTCGAGCTCTCCGCGTCCGAAGTCCCGATCATGGATGGCAGCGCTGGCCCCTTCGTATTCTTGATTCAATCTGCCGGCCTGGAAGAACAGGACGCAGCCAAGAAGTTCATTCGCATTCTGCGGGAAGTGACAGTAGAAGACGGCGACAAGTGCGCCACCTTCGTCCCGTTCGAAGGCTTTAAAGTGAGCTTTGAGATCGATTTCGATCACCCGGTATTCCGTGACCGCACCCAAAGTGCAAGCGTGGATTTTTCCAGCACTTCGTTCGTAAAAGAAGTCAGCCGCGCCCGCACCTTTGGTTTCATGAGTGACATCGAGTACCTGCGCAAGCACAACCTCGCACTCGGCGGCAGCGTGGAAAACGCCATTGTGGTCGACGCGGATGGTGTACTGAACGAAGACGGCCTTCGCTATGAAGACGAATTCGTGAAGCACAAGATCCTCGATGCAATCGGTGACCTCTACCTGCTGGGCAATAGCCTGATAGGCGAGTTCAAAGGCTTCAAGTCGGGCCACGCCCTTAACAACCAGCTGCTGCGCAAGTTGATTGAGCAGACAGACGCTTGGGAAGTCGTGACCTTCGAAGATGCCAGCACCGCACCGATCTCTTACATGCGTCCCGTTGCGGCGGTGTAAGTAACAACTCTCTTTCTTTAGTTTTGAAAGGCTACCTTCGGGTGGCCTTTTTTTATGCCCGACGAAGATCCAAATGTGGGAGCTGGCTTGCCTGCGATAGCGGCCTGCCAGTTAGCTTATAGGTAGCTGACCCACCGCCATCGCAGGCAGCCAGCTCCCACACCTGACCTCATCAGTTTGAGGTTTTTGAAACATCCACTATCCGGTTACGGCCGCTGTGCTTGGCCTGATACAACGCCTGGTCAGCCTTGAGCAGCAGGTCTTCAAGGGAAATACGGCTGTGCTTCTGCCAGGTACTCAGGCCGATGCTTACGGTGATCGGTTGCTCATCCCCGGCCACTCTCGGCAAGTGCTGGACCCCCTTGCGGATATGCTCGGCGATCACCCACGCGCCCTTGGCGTCGGTATTGGGCAGCACCACCGCGAACTCTTCACCGCCATAACGCGCCGCCAGGTCGGCAGGGCGGCGGATATGGCTGGCGATCACATGCGCGACTGCACGCAACGCCTCATCGCCGCCCTGGTGACCATGGCGGTCGTTGAAGGCCTTGAAGTGGTCCACATCGATCATCAGTACGCTCAACGACTCGGTGGAGCGTTGTGCCCGGTCCCATTCCAGCCGCAAGCGTTCGTCCAGCGTGCGACGGTTGGCCAGGCCGGTAAGGGCGTCGGTGGCTGCCAGTTCTGACAGCACCTGTTCAGCCCGATGGCGGCGGCGCAACTCCATGCACAGTGCCCAAGTCAGCCACAACAGGCCCACGCACAACACTCCGGTCGCGATGCTGACCAGCCACGCCGCACGCCGCCAGGGTGCGAACATTTCATCGCTGGACAAGGCCACCGCCACGATCAGCGGCAAGTTGCCCACATTCGAAAAACTGTAGAGCCGTGCCTGGCGATCGACACTGGAGATACTTTGGAAGCTGCCGTCCCGTTCGCGCAGCATGCGCGCCACATTCGGGCGCTGGCTCAGGTCCTTGTCGACGATATCTGCTTCCAGCAGAGGCTCTTGCGCCAGCAGGATGCCTTGGTGGTTGAGCAGGTTGATGGTGCTGTTGCTGCCGATGTTCAAGCTGCTGAACAACTGATGAAAGTACGACAGGCGCATGGACGCGACCGCCACTCCCAGGAAACGCCCATCCGGTGACGAAACGCGACGGCTGAACGCGATGCGCCAGGGGTCGGCACACTGGCAGCGCGCCATGAACGGGCGGCTGATATACAAGCCCAGGTCGGGGTTGGTGCGGTGCGCCTGAAAATAGTCCCGATCGGCAAAGTTACCCAGCTTTGGCGTGAGCAGGGACGAATCGGCAATCACCTCGCCGGCCGGGTCCAACAGCAGGATATCGCCCTTGTAGGGCGCCGCTGCGGAACGATCAAACAGCACCAAGTGCCTGATGCTCTCTGAAACGTCTTGCAGGTCGGTGCGCTCGGTGGCGCTGATCAAGCCTTTGAGGGCCATGTCGTAAAGTTCGACATTGCGCAGCACGTCCGCGTCGATCAATTGAGTGATGGTATTGGCGGTGCGCTTGGCCGTCTGCAGGGTATTGGCATGTTCACGAATCAGCAGCGCAGTGACGACCCCCACGATCAGCAACACCGTGAGCGTACTGCCCAGGATCAGCAGGCGCTCCGGGCGGCGGTTGGGGCGGGTAAGGCTTGAACTCATCGGGCACACTTCTGCGTTGAGAATGCCCTTAGCGTAGTAGCAACTCTTAAATATGGCTGTAGGAGCGAGCTTGCTCGCGAAAACTCACAGACGCCGCGTTTATTCAGGAAGCACGCGTTATCGTTAACGTTTTTCGCGAGCAAGCTCGCTCCTACCTGTACTCAGAACACGTTGATCGGGTAATCCACGATCACACGGTATTCATCCACATCGCGGTCCACTGCAGAGTAGCCATTGCTGCCGCGATTGGTCGCCCATTGCAGGCGCACGGCCAAGTCCTTGGCCTTGCCGCCCTGCACCACATATTTCAGGTCGATATCGCGCTCCCAGTGCTTGGCGTCCTTGCCATCGGCGCTGTACCAGTTGCTGTAGCCACGACTGTTGGGGTCGACCTTGGTCAGGTCGGTCTTGCCGCTGATGTAGGACACGGCGGACGTCAGGCCGGGCACGCCGAGGCCGGCGAAGTCGTAGGCGTACTTGAGCTTCCAGGAGCGCTCGTTGGGCCCGTTGAAATCCGAGTACTGCTGGGAGTTGTCCAGGTACACGCTGTCGCCCTGGGTGATGTAGTCGAACGGCGTGTTGCCATTGACCCGCTGATAAGTCGCCGTGACGCTGTGGTTGCCCACGCCCACGGTGAAATGCAGGCTGTAGGTGTTGTTGTCGATATCCCCCAGCAGCGATTGGCCGGTGTCCTGGGTATGGTAGTAGTGCAGGCCGGGCGTCAGGCTGACCAGGTTGTTCAGGGCATAGGTGTATTCCACGTCGTAGTAATACTGGTGCCAGACGTCCTTGAGTTCGGAGGCGTACAGGTTGCTGGTCAGCCCCTCGATCCCGCTGAACGACACGCCAGCCCAGTCCAGATGCTGGCTGTCGGTGTTGGCGGGCAGTGTGCCGTAGCTGGTGCCGATGCGCCGATGGCCGCTCTGGTTGTAGAGCTTGGTAAAACTGGCCTGGCCACCTTCGATCATCCAGCCGTCAAAGCTGTGGTTGGTCAGGCTCACGCCACGGAAAGTCTGCGGCAACATGCGCGTCATGCCGCCGGCGATCACCGGGTTGTTGAGGAACAGGTCGCCGGCTTTCAGTTCGGTGTCGAAGGCGCGCAGCTTCAAGGTGCCGCCAGCCGTCGAGAACGAACCCGGCGCTTTGCCGTTGCCGCTGCCATACGGAAGGATGCTGGAACCATCCGTACCACCACCGCCGTCGAGCTTGAGGCCGAGCATGGCATTGACGTCCAGGCCGAAGCCGACGGTGCCCTGGGTGTAGCCGGATTCGAAGGTGCCGATAAAGCCCTGGCCCCATTCCTTGCTGTCATCGGTATGAATATCGCGCCGGTCGCGGTTCATGTAGTAGTTGCGGGTGTTGATCGTGAGGTGTGAACCCTCGACGAAACCTTCGACGGGCGGGGCGTCTGCCGCGTGGGCAAGGGGGATGATCGTTGCTGCGATTGCGAGGAATAACGGGGTGAACGTCAGCGAGTTCTTCACCGGTGGAGCTCCTTTGGTCAATCATGAACGGCCAGTGTCGTGGGGGTGTGCCCGGCCTTTTTTCACGGCAAAAAAAAGCCGCTGAAGTCAGCGGCTTTAAGACAGATTCCCAGTGTAGAGCCCTGGAAATAAGTCGAGGGAAATTCGGGTGAGTGGTCAGCTGCCTTTGCCGTCGCGCTCATCGATGCGTCAAAGTAACGCAGGCGAGCGGTGCGATACAGAGTGTAACAAGATAATAACTATTGCCCAAACCGCAACAGTGAGGGCCATGGGATCTTCTGTGGGAGCTGGCTTGCCTGCGATGCAGACACCTCGGTATGCCAGGCCTACCGTGGTGATGCTATCGCAGGCAAGCCAGCTCCCACATTTTGACCGAGTTGTTTAGATCGGCAGGGTGATACCAAACGTATTGCCACCGCCTTCACTACGCACAAACACATCCCCCCCATGCATCAACGCAATCGCCTTGACGATGGCCAGCCCCAGCCCATGATTGGCCCCGCTGTTGCTGCGCGATGCATCCACCCGATAGAAGCGTTCGAACAGGCGTGGCAAGTGTTCGCTGGCAATGACCTCGCCGGGGTTGGTCACGCCAATCGTCACCTGGTGTGCCTGCACTTCAATGTGCACGTCGATGACGTGCCCCGGCGCCGTGTGTTGCACGGCATTGCTCAGCAGGTTGATCAGTGCGCGACGCAGGTGGGCCTTTTCGATCTGCACCACGGCATCGCCGTGCACGCGCACTTCGACCTGGGCGTCTTCGAGGATGAAGTCCAGGTAGTCGAGGGTGGTGGCCACTTCATCGGCCAGGGCGCTTTCGATCAGCTTGGTGGCCTTGCTGCCCTGGTCGGCGCTGGCGAGGAACAGCATGTCATTGATGATCGAGCGCAGCCGTTCCAGTTCTTCCAGGTTCGATTGCAGCACCTCGAAATACTGCTCCGCCGACCGACCGCGAGTGAGGGCCACCTGGGTCTGGCCGATCAGGTTGGTGAGCGGCGAACGCAGTTCATGGGCGACGTCGGCGTTGAACGATTCCAGGCGCGAATACGCCTGCTCGACACGGTCGAGGGTGGCGTTGAACGAATTGACGAACTGGCTCAATTCCGGCGGCAGCGGCGACAGGTGCAGGCGCCCGGAGAGTTTCGGCGGTGCAAGCTTTTGCGCCTCATCCGAGAGTTTGCCCAGGGGCTTGAGGCCGATACGCGCGACCCAGAACCCCAACAGTGCCGCCAGTACCACACCGACCAGCGCCAGGCTGACCAATGCCACCAGCAAGTGATGCTGGGTGGCGCGGAAGTTCTCCGTGTCGATGGCAATCATGAAGCGCAGCGCCGGGCGCTGGTCCTTGGCTGCAAACTGGCTGACCAGCACCTTGAAGGGATAATCGTGACCCGGCAGGCGCAGGTCGCGCTTACCCGTGGCGCCCTCGGCAAAGGCACGAATCTGCGCATCCGGCTCACCGTATTCGTAGCTCGGGTCGCTGCTGACCACCCAGAAACGGATGCGCTTGTCTTCTTCCCCCAACAGCTTGAGCTTGGACCTGATCTTGGCCCAATGCTCCGGCGTGCCGAAGCGATTGATCGACGACTCCAGCACGCTGTAGCGCGCATCCAGCTCGGCACCTGGCAACAACCCCAGGCCACGGTCGACCTGCTGGTACAGCGCGCCGCCGATCAACAGAAAGATCAGCAGCGCCACCAGGGTGAACATGCCACTCAGGCGCAGGGCGATGGAATTAGCGACCACTGTGGTTTTCCTGCATGCGGTTCTCCAGCACATAGCCCATGCCACGAATGGTGTGCAGCAGCTTGTGTTCGAACGGCCCGTCGAGCTTGGCGCGCAGGCGCTTGATCGCCACTTCCACCACGTTGGCATCGCTGTCGAAATTGATGTCCCAGACCATCTCGGCAATCGCAGTCTTGGACAGGATCTCGCCCTGGCGCCGCGCCAATACGCTGAGCAGCGAGAACTCCTTGGCGGTCAGGTCCAGGCGCAGGCCGTTACGGCTGGCCTTGCGACTGATCAGGTCGATCCACAGGTCGGCGACGGTGACCTGCACCGGTTCATGGCCGCCGCTGCGGCGGGTCAGGGCTTGCAGGCGGGCCACCAGTTCCAGGAACGAAAACGGCTTGCCCAGATAATCGTCGGCGCCTTCGCGCAGGCCGCGGATGCGGTCTTCAACGCGCTCGCGAGCGGTGAGCATGATCACCGGCGTCTGCTTGCGGGCGCGTAAGGCACGCAACACACCGAAGCCATCCAGGCCGGGCAGCATCACGTCGAGCACGATCACGGCGTAATCGTTTTCCAGCGCCAGGTGCAGGCCCTCGATACCTTCCCGGGCCACATCGACGGTGTAGCCTTGCTCGGTCAGGCCGCGGTGCAGGTAGTCCGCGGTTTTTTCTTCATCTTCAATAATCAGGACGCGCATGACCGCCTCAGTGTGTGGTCGCCAGCGTCAGCGCTGGTTTGGGCCTGTGGAAAAAACGTTCAAGGTACAAGTATATGACCGGCGTGGTGAACAGCGTCAGCGCCTGGCTCACCAGCAAGCCACCGACCACCGCGATGCCCAGCGGCTGGCGCAGTTCCGCCCCAGGGCCTGCGCCGAGCATCAACGGCACCGCGCCGAGCAACGCAGCAAGGGTGGTCATGATGATCGGCCGGAACCGCGTGACGCAGGCTTCATAAATCGCATCTTCGGGCGGCAGCCCGCGTACCCGCTGCGCCTCCAGGGCGAAGTCGATCATCAAGATACCGTTTTTCTTCACGATGCCGATCAGCAGCACCAGGCCGATCAAGGCCATGATCGAAAAGTCCTGGCCCAGCAGCCACAACATGACCAGCGCACCGAGGCCCGCCGAGGGCAGGGTGGAAATGATCGTCAGCGGGTGCACAAAACTCTCATACAGCACACCCAGGATAATGTAGACCGCTACCAGCGCCGCGAGGATCAGCCAGGGTTGGTTGGCCAGCGAGCTCTGGAACGCCTGGGCCGCACCCTGGAAGTTGCCGATGATTGTGCTCGGCATCCCGATTTCGTTCTTGGCCTGGTCGAGCATGATCACTGCGTCGCCCAGGGCCACGCCGGGCGCGAGGTTGAATGACAGGTTGGCGGCGGGGAACATGCCGTCATGGCTGATGGACAACGGCCCGACTGTGGGCGGGTCGACTTTGGCCAAGGCCGACAGCGGCACCATTTCATTGGTCAGTGGCGAGCGCAGGTAAAAATAGTCGAGGCTTTCGGCCTTGCCGCGCTGTTGGCTGTCCAGTTCAAGTATCACTTGGTACTGGTTGATCTCGGTGTGGAACTCGTTGATCTGGCGCTGGCCGAAGGCGTCGTACAACGCCTGGTCGACATCGGTGGCGGTCAGCCCGAAGCGCGCGGCGGCCTGGCGGTCGATGCTGATATGGGTGATGCTGCCGCCCAGTTGCAGGTCGTTGGACAGGTCGCGAAACGCCGGGTTGGCGCGCAGTTTTTCGGTGAGGCGTTGGGTCCAGGTGTTCAGCGTCGGGCCGTCGTTGCTCTTGAGCACATATTGGTACTGGGCGCGGCTGGGGCCGGAGCTCAGGTTGATGTCCTGACCGGCGCGCAGGTACAGCACGATGCCCGGCACCTTCGCCAGTTGCGGGCGGATGCGGTCGATGAACTGGCTGGCGGACACATTGCGCTCACTGCGGTCTTTCAAGGCGATCCAGAAGCGGCCGTTGGCGATGGTCTGGTTGCTGCCGGTAACGCCCACCGAATGGGAAAACGCCTGCACCGCCGGGTCGGCCTTGACGATCTCGGCCAGGGCCTTGTGCTTGGCGACCATGTCCTTGTACGACACATCGGCCGCCGCTTCGCTGGTGCCGAGCACGAAACCGGTGTCCTGCACCGGGAAGAATCCCTTGGGAATGAACACATAGCCGACCACCGCCAGGGCCAGGGTTACCACGAAGATCGCGGCCATGCTGCGTTGGTGCGCCAGGGCACGGCGCAGGTTGCGCGCATAGCCGGCCAGCAGGCGTTCGCTGAAGCTGGGTTTGGCGTGGGCAGGGTGGGTAGGGGCACGCATGAACAAGGCGGCCAGCGTCGGTGCCAATGTCAGCGAAACCACCACTGAAATCAGAATGGTCGCGGTGGCCGTCAACGCAAACTCCTTGAACAACCGACCGACCACCCCGCCCATGAACAGCAGCGGAATAAACGCCGCCACCAGCGAGAAGCTGATGGATACCACGGTAAAGCCAATTTCACCCGAGCCCTTGATCGCTGCTTCGCGCTTGCCCAGGCCTGCCTCCAGGTGCCGATGGATGTTCTCCACCACCACAATCGCATCGTCCACCACAAAGCCCACGGCGATCACGATGGCCACCAGGGTCAGGTTGTTCAGGCTGAACCCCATCACATACATCAGGGCGAAACTGGCCACCAGCGAGACACCCAGCACCGCAGACACAATCAGCGTCGCCGACAGTTGACGCAGGAACAACGCCATCACCGCCACCACCAGCAGGATGGCGATCAGCAGGGTCATTTCCACTTCGTGCAGTGAGGCGCGGATAGTCTTGGTGCGATCGGTCAACACGCTGACCTGCACCGAGGCCGGCAACATGCCTTGCAGGCGCGGCAGCTCGGCTTGAATGCGGTCGACGGTGTCGACGATGTTGGCGCCGGGCTGGCGCGAAATCACCAGGTTCACCCCAGGCGTATCGCCGGACCAGGCTTGTACGTAGGCGTTTTCCGAGCCGTTGACGACGTTGGCGATATCACGCAGTTGAACCGGCGCACCGTTCTTGTAGGAAACGATCAGTTGGCCGTATTCCTCAGGGTGAAACAGCTGGTCGTTGGTCGACAGGGTGGACACGCTGTTGTCGCCATAGATCGCGCCCTTGGCCAAGTTGAGGCTCGACTGCTGGATGACCAGGCGTATATCGGCGAGCGTCAGGCCAATGGCCGCGAGCTTGTCAGGGGAGGCCTGCACGCGAATCGCCGGGCGTTGCTGGCCGGTGATGTTGATCTGGCCGACGCCGTCGATCTGGCTGATCTGGCGCGCCAGCAGGGTTTCCACGTAGTCGCTCAGCTCGGTGCTGGGCATGCTGCTGGAGCTGACGCTGAGGATCAACACCGGGCTGTCTGCCGGGTTGACCTTCCTCCAGGTAGGCAAGCTCGGCATGTCGCTGGGCAGCTTGCCGGACGCGGTGTTGATCGCGGCCTGGACTTCCTGGGCGGCGGTGTCGATGCTTTTTTCCAGGGTGAACTGCAGGGTCAAGAGGCTGGAGCCCAAGGCGCTACTGGAGGTCATCTGGGTCATGCCGGGGATGGCACTGAACTGCACCTCAAGAGGCGTGGCCACCGATGAGGCCATAGTGTCCGGGCTGGCGCCAGGAAGTTGCGCGGTAACCTGGATGGTCGGGAATTCCGCTTCCGGCAGTGGCGCGACGGCCAGGTTCGGGAAGGCAATAATCCCCAGCAACACCAACGCGAAGGTCAACAGCAGGGTGGCGACCGGGTGATCAACGCACCAGGCCGAGGGCGACCGGCTGGCGCTCATGGCTGCACCTGGGCGTTGGCGGTGTGGATCACTTGCGGCGGCTCCTTGAGCACCTCCACCTGCGCACCGGCCTTGAGCCGAGATTGCCCATCGCTGACCAGCACATCGCCGGCCCGCACGCCTTTGATGATATTGATGTCGCTGTTCTGGTAGGCGACTTGCACCGGTACCACCTCGACTTTGTCAGCGTTTACGCGGTACACGAAATGTGAGTCCAGCCCACGCTGCACCACGGTCGGCGGTACCACCAGGGCGTTCTTGTCGAGGGCCGTCTGGATTTTGATGGTCACCAGTTGTCCCGGCCATAGCTTATGCGCCGGGTTGCTGAACTCGGCCTTGGCCCGCAGGGTGCCGGTGGTGGAGCTGATTTGGTTGTCGATCAGGCTCAGGTGGCCTTCGCCGAGCAGGTCGCCGGTCTGGCCATCGGTGTCGGCGCCCAGGTAGGCGTCGACGGTGGCCCGGGTGGGGGCGGCGATCAGGCCCTGCAAGGTTGGCAGCATCTGCTGTGGCAGCGAGAACTCAACGGCAATCGGGTCGAGTTGGGTGACGGTAAACAGCCCCTGGGTGTCGCTCATGCGCAGGAAGTTGCCTTCGTCCACGTTGCGGATGCCCACGCGGCCACTGACCGGGGAGCGAATCTGGGTATAGGAAAGTTGTACTTGAGCCGCATCAATGGCCGCCTGATTGCCCTGCACCGTGGCCTTGAGCTGGTTGACCAGTGCCTGTTGCTGGTCATAGGTCTGTTTCGACACACCGTCGTCGATGCTTAGCGCCTTGTAACGCTTGAGATTGACCAATGCCACTTGCAACTGTGCCTGGCTTTCGCCCAATTGCGCCTTGGCCTGGTCGAGGCTGGCGCGGATCGAGCGGTCGTCGATGGTAGCCAACAGATCGCCAGCTTTCACCGATTGGCCTTCCTTGACCAGCAACTGGGTGAGGATGCCGTCGATCTGCGGGCGAATCACCACGCTGTGCAACGACAGCACTGAGCCTATGCCGCTGACAAACCTGGGAACGTCCTGTTGCGCGACGCTCACTACCCGTACCGGGATCGCCGTGGCCGCTGCCAGGCGGGGCTTGGCAGGCCGTGTTACTGCCCAGGCGGCCACCGCCAATACCAAGAGGATGCCCACCATCAGGGCCGTGTTTCGTTTTGTCTGCATGGGAGGCGCCGGGGCGCAGTTGCACGTTTTAAGCTGCAAGCTGCCAGTTGAAGGTTGGGTAGCTGCTTTATAGCCCGGTAATGCGGTCAGCACGGTGACGCCAAACTGACAGCCGCGACAGCTAGCGCTTTTTACTTGTGGCTTGAAGCTTACCGCTTGCCGCTTTGCCCCCGTATACTGGCGCTTTTACGCCTATCGCTGCGCCGGAGCCCCTATGACTTCCCCAACCCAACCCCCTGTCGACGCGGCTGACCTCGTCGATTCGGCCACCGCCGACGGCGTTGAAAAAGCCGAGATCCCGGCGTTCAAGTTCCCCTTCAAACCGGGTGAGCTGGCTGGCGCCAAGAATGCCAGTCAGCCCTGGTACAAAGGCGGCGCCAAGAACGGCCATACCAAGACGCCAGGCATGGCGCCTCCGGGCACTCGCCGCTCCATGGGTAAACGCTAAGATTAAAGCGTTGCGTGCGTTATAGGCAGTTGCCTACATCGCCCGTGGACATTTCTGCTTGTAGGTCCGCGACCGATTCTTGAAAGCTTGCACAGCGTTTGCTTCGTCCCGATGACGCTCATCGGGGCGTGGTGAGTCAGCTTTCCGGAAAAGGACATTCCCGTGGCCCTGATACACCTTTGTGCGGTGCTTGCCCTCTTGCTCTCGACAAGTGTCGTTGCCGCCGACGTTCAACCGCGGCGTGAAATCCGTTTCGCCGTCGCTGCACATTTTCCGCCTTTTCAAAGCCGCAATTCCCAAGGGCAATTGGTGGGGCTGAACATCGAACTGGGCAATGCCCTGTGCGAGCAGCTCAATGTGCGCTGTACCTGGGTTGACCAGATCGTCATGGAAAATTTCCCCGCCCTTGAGGCCAGGCAGTTCGACGCGATCATGGGCATGGCGCCCACCTGCAGTCGACGGCGACGGGTGAGTTTCACCCGTGATCTCTACCCGATCACCACTCGGCTGGTGGCGCGTAAAACCTCGGGCCTGCGCCCTAATCGACGGTCGCTCAGGGGCAAGCGTGTCGGGGTGCTGGTGCGCAGTAATCGGGAAGCCTTTGCCCTGTCGCAGTGGGCGCCGGCAGGGGTAATCATCAGGAGTTTCTGGCTCAACGACCAACTGGTGCAGAGCCTGGTTTCGGGCGATATTGATGCGACCCTTCAAGGCGCCGTGGAGATCCGAGAGGCCCTGCTAGACACGCCCCAGGGCTTGGACTTCAATTTCATGGGGCCGCCTGTGTCATCTGGCCTGCTGGGTAATAGCGTGGCGATTGCGGTGCGAAAAACCGATACCGCGTTGCGTAATGAGCTTAATCACGCGTTTGAGCAACTGATGCACAATGGCGAATACCAACGCATCCTCCAGCCCTATCGCCTCGATGTGTTGCCTGCCCATCCATGAGCGCTATTGTGTGAGTGCAACTCTGTTCCCGAGAGGCGCCTATCTACCTGACACTCCGAGCTCCAAATGTGGGAGCTGGCTTGCCTGCGATGACGGCCTGACAGCCTGCGACTATCTAGCTGACACCCCACAGTTGGATCGAGGGGCGTCAGGGAAATTGTCGTCGAATGGTAGGCCGTCGCGGGAGCAAGCTCCCTCGCCACAGGGTCCAGCGTCGCGCTGAAGTTGAGTAGATACCTACGCCAAAATAAGGCCGTAGTAGCCTAAGCCGCCCTCAACGAGATAAACGCATAATTGGCCGGCACCTCGGTGGCAATGCGCGCCCCGGCATCCAGCACCTGTTCAGCGATGTCCATCCCCGACACATGAAACACCCATTCATTGGCCATTGCCGGCTGTTCAACCGCCTGTTCAATGGCCTGGGCAAACGCCTGCATGTCCGGCAAGTACGCGGTAAACCCGTCGCCCTTGAGTGCGGTCGTGCGAATGCCAAGCAACGCGCACACCGCTTCCTTGGTCTGCACGTCATCACGGTCGGCCTGGCGTGAACGGCGAATCAGTTCGGCCAGTTGCGCATCCATCAACTCACCACCGACGATCAGCGCAGGGCCTTGCTCCCAGGATTCCGGCGGGCAGTCCTTGGCGCTTGGGTTCAGTGGGATATGCGGGTTGATCTCCATCGGGTAGATGCGGCACACCAGCGGGCGCCGTTCGTAGATGCGGCAGCGGTTGTCTTCGTCAAGATTCCGGCAGCGTCCGGCGTTGTAGGCGGCAAAGGTAATTGCCACAAACGCCTCGGTATTGCCGCTGGGCACGATCACTGAACGGCGCTCGGCATGTTCCCGTTGTTGCAGGGGCAGGCCCAGGCCGTTACCCAGAAAGCCTTCCACCAGAACGATGACGTTACCGCCGTCCGCCGCCCAGCTGCGGGCTTCTTCGAGGGTCAGGGGCACATGATGGTCGCTGCAGCATTTACCGCAACCGACGCAGGAAAAGTGTGTGTTCATGGCGGATCTGTCACCAGGCAAGGTCAGAGGGCACGCTTGAGGGGTGACGGGTTTTTACCTCTATCTACCGCTCAGGGGCTCTGGAAGCAAGTTATGCGCCAGTGAGGATCAGCCCTTGGATACGATGTCGCGCAGCACAAATCGCATGCCCGCACTTTCATACAGTTGCCGGGCGCGCAGGTTGCTCTCCAGCACCTTGAGGTCCACATAGGGTTCACCGCGCTGCTTGAATACCTGGAAGCTGTGCAGCAGCAAGGCGCGGCCCAGCCCTTGGCCTTGGGCAAAGGGGTGTACGGCCAGGTTCTTGATAAAGGCGCTGGTCCAGCATTGGGCCACTGCGAGAACACCGTCGTGGTTACTGGCCACCAGGCACAGCGTCGGGTCGTACTCGGCATCGGTGACGAACTGCTGGCGCCACTCATCCAGGTGGCCGACACGGCCGCCGCCCTGGTCCTGGGTCATGCGCAGCACGGCATGGATCGCCGGGGCCAGTTCATCGCGATAATGATCCAGCCGGGTATCCGCTGGCCACTGCGGGGCGGGAAGGCTGCCGGTGAGGTCGCGACGCAGCAGCTGGTAATACTCGCCCAAGGCTTACAGGCCCTTTTGCGCCACGGTTTGTGCGGCGACGACCAGGCATTTGGTCAATTCTGGGGATGAGAATTTGGTAAGTACTGAGTCGGCACCGGCCAGGCGTGCTTTTTCGCTGTTCATCGCGCTGTCCAGGGAGGTGTGCAACAGCACGTAGAGGTCCTTGAAATCCGGGGTTTCGCGCAGGGTGCGGGTGAGGGCGTAGCCGTCCATCTCAGACATCTCGATGTCCGACACCACCACGTTGATCTGTTCAACCGTGCCTTGAAGCTCCAGCAACACGTCGATGGCTTCCTTGGCGCTGCGGGCGGTGTGGCAGGTCAGGCCGAGGTTGCGCAGGGTGTGGACCGATTGCTGCAAAGCCACCTGGCTGTCGTCCACCACCAGGATGCGGGCGTTGCCCAGCACTTCGGCTTCTTCCATGGTCAGGTCGGTCGGCGCCGCTTCAATCGGTGCCGGGGCGATGCCATGGATGACTTTCTCGATATCCAGTACCTGCACCAGCCCACCTTCCACCTGGGTCACCCCGGTGATAAACGCCCGATTGCCGCCGGAGCCGTAGGGAGGCGGGCGGATATCGGTGGTCAGGCAATGCACGATCTTGCTCACCGCCTGCACGTGCAGGCCCTGTTTGGAACGGCTGACATCGGTGACGATCAGGCAGCCGCCATCCGGGTCTTGCAAGGGCATTTCACCCAGGGCGCGGCTCAAGTCGATCACCGACAACGAAGCGCCGCGCAAGGTGGCGATGCCTTTGACGTGCGGGTGGGACTCCGGCAGCTTGGTCAACGGCGGGCAGGGGATGATCTCGCTGACTTTCAACAGGTTGATGGCCATCAGCTTGCCGCTGCGCAAGGTAAAGAGCAGAAGCGAGAGTGAGTCTGCGCGGGCTTTGGTGGTGGACATAAAAACCTTCTGTGGATCAGGGATGACGATCTATACACCGTTATCGACCTTGTCCTCGAAAACTGTAGGAGCGAGCTTGCTCGCGAAGAACTTCAAAGCGCCGCGTTAAAACAGATTTTGCGCGTTATCGTTGACGTTTTTCGCGAGCAAGCTCGCTCCTACAGTGGGGTGGGGTGTCAGCCCTTCCAGGCCTGTGGGTTCACCAGATCCTGCGGGCGTTGGCCCAGCAGGGCGCTGCGCAGGTTGTCCACGGCGCGGTTGGCCATGGCTTCGCGGGTTTCACCGGTGGCCGAACCAATATGCGGCAGGGTCACCGCATTGCTCAGCTGGAACAACGGCGATTCAGCCAGCGGTTCCTTTTCGTACACATCCAGCCCGGCACCACGAATGCGCTGGGTTTGCAGGGCTTCGACCAGCGCAGGCTCATCCACCACTGGCCCACGGGAGATATTGATCAGGATCGCGCTGGACTTCATCAACCCCAGCTCCCGGGTGCTGATCAGGTGATGGGTCTTGTCGCTCAACGGCACCACCAGGCAGACGAAATCCGCCTCGGCCAGCAACTGCTCCAGGCTGCGAAACTGCGCGCCCAGTTCCTGCTCCAGCGCGGTCTTGCGGCTATTGCCGCTGTAAAGGATTGGCATATTGAAGCCCAGGCGCCCACGCCGGGCCACGGCCGCGCCGATATTGCCCATGCCGACAATGCCCAGGGTCTTGCCGTGCACATCGCAACCAAACAAAGGCGCGCCCACGCTGGCTTTCCATTGGCCGGCCTTGGTCCAGGCATCCAATTCGGCCACGCGGCGGGCGCTGCTCATCAGCAACGCAAAGGCCAGGTCGGCAGTGCTCTCGGTGAGCACATCGGGGGTGTTGGTGAGCAGGATCCCGCGCTCATTGAAGTACGGCACGTCGTAGTTGTCGTAGCCCACCGACACACTGGACACCACTTCCAGCTTGCTCGCGCTTTCAAGCTGCTCGCGGCCCAGCTTGCGACCCACACCGATCAAACCATGGACGTGGGGCAGGGCTTCGTTGAACTGTGCATTGATGTCACCCAGCTTGGGGTTGGGCGCGATCACCTCGAAATCCTGTTGCAGGCGTTCGATCATCGGCGGGGTGATACGGCTGAAGGCCAGGACAGTCTTTTTCATGGCAGAACTCCACTCAACATGTGGGAGCTGGCTTGCCTGCGATGACGGTGTGTCAGCCACTATTGTATTGGCTGATCCACCGTCATCGCAGGCAAGCCAGCTCCCACAATAAATTTTTAGGGGGTGGGAAGCAGCATTTCAAAATCAGTTCGCCATCCGCACACCACCGCTCAACTCATACGCCACCAACTCCGCCTGGTGCGCCGCCAGAATTTCCGGCAACGAACCGCGCAGGTATTCCACCCAGGTCTTGATCTTCGCATCCAGGTATTGGCGCGAAGGATAGATGGCGTACAGGTTCAATTCCTGGGACCGGTAGGTCGGCATCACCCGCACCAGTGTGCCGTTGCGCAGCCCTTCGATGGCGGCGTACACCGGCAGCAGGCCGACGCCCATGCCGCTGGTGATCGCGGTTTTCATCGCATCGGCCGAGTTCACCAGGAAGGGCGAGCTGTTGATCGCCACGCTTTCCTGGCCTTCAGGGCCGTTGAAGGTCCATTTGTCCAGCTGGACCACCGGGCTGACCAGGCGCAGGCACGCATGGTTGAGCAAGTCCTGGGGCCGCTGTGCGCAGCCCTTGGCCTTGACGTAGTCCGGCGAGGCGCAGGCGATGCTGTAGGTGATGCCCAGGCGCTGGGAAACGAAACCTGAGTCCGGCAGTTCGCTGGCCAGCACGATGGACACGTCGTAGCCCTCGTCGAGCAAATCCGGCACGCGGTTGGCCAGGGTCAGGTCGAAGGTCACGTCGGGATGGGTGCGGCGATAGCGGGCAATGGCGTCAATAACGAAATGCTGGCCGATGCCGGTCATGGTGTGCACTTTCAACTGCCCGGCCGGGCGCGCATGGGCGTCACTGGCTTCGGCCTCGGCCTCCTCGACATAGGCGAGGATCTGCTCGCAGCGCAGCAAATAGCGTTTGCCGGCTTCGGTCAGCGCGATGCGCCGGGTGGTGCGGTTGAGCAAGCGGGTTTGCAGGTGGGCCTCAAGGTTGGAGACCGCGCGCGAGACGTTGGCCGTGGTGGTGTCCAGTTGCACGGCGGCGGCGGTGAAGCTGCCGGCTTCGGCCACACAACTGAAGGCGCGCATGTTTTGCAAAGTGTCCATGGAGTGTTCTCAAGGGAGATAGCAAATTGTGACAGAAAGTTACGCTTTCAGTGATCCCTACCAACGGATTATCGCCTGAACGGTAACAAAGATTCACAGGAATGCCAGCTTATCGTCCTCCCTGGCGCCGCCTAGAATTGCGCCACCTCTCCCGCAACACCCTCTCAGGAATTCGCTTGCCGTGCCGCGTCGCATCAGCAGAGAGCTGAAGACTCTCAGTGTTTGGGCTTTAACGTCAGTCATCAGCGGTTGCATCGGAACCGGAGGAATCGCCCCGCAGGGCCAGGCGATCAACGCCAATAGCCTGGCCACCGACGCCGCGATCCAGAGCGCCGCCCGCGACGCCCACTGGCCCACCGCCCAATGGTGGCAGGCCTACGGCGACCCGCAGCTCAACCGTTGGGTCGAACTCGCCACCCGCAACAGCCCCAGCCTGGCCGTGGCCGCCGCCCGTGTACGGCAAGCCCGAGCGCTGGCCGGGGTGGCCGAGTCGGCCGAGTCGCTGCAGATCAACAGCGACACCACCCTCAAGCGCCACAACTGGCCGAAGGATCAGTTCTACGGTCCTGGCGAATTGAGCGGCGCCAACACCTGGGACAACAATTCTTCCCTGGGACTGAGCTACGCCCTCGACCTGTGGGGCCGGGAAAGCAACACGACCGAACGTGCGGTCGACCTGGCGCACATGAGCGCCGCCGAAGCGCGCCTGGCCCAACTCGAACTGCAAAACAACGTGGTGCGCGCCTATATCCAGCTGTCGTTGCAGTACGCCAACCGTGACATCGCGGCCGCCACTCTGGCCCAGCAACAGCAGATCCTGGACCTGGCCAATAAACGCCTGGCCGCCGGGATCGGCACTCACTTTGACGTCAGCCAGGCTGAAACGCCGCTGCCGGAAACCCATCGCCAACTGGATGCCCTGGACGAGGAAATCGCCCTGAGCCGTAACCAACTGGCGGCGTTGGCCGGCAAAGGCCCGGGGGAGGGCGCGCAATTGCAGCGCCCGACCCTGGCCCTCGCCGCGCCGTTGAAATTGCCCTCCAGCCTGCCGGCGCAATTGCTCGGCCAACGCCCGGATGTGGTTGCAAGCCGCTGGCAGGTAGCAGCCCAGGCACGGGGTATCGATGTGGCTCATGCAGGCTTCTATCCCAACGTCGACCTGGTCGGCAGCCTCGGCTACATGGCCACCGGCGGCGGTATGCTGGAGTTTCTGGCCGGCAAGAAATTCAACTACAACGTCGGCCCGGCGATCACCTTGCCGATCTTCGACGGCGGCCGTCTACGTGCGCAATTGGGGGAAGCCAGTGCCGGCTACGACATCGCGGTGGCCCAGTACAACCAGACCCTGGTCAATGCGCTCAAGGGCATCAGCGACCAGTTGATCCGCCGCGAATCCATGGACAAGCAATCGGTTTTTGCCGCGCAGTCGGTGGCCTCGGCGCAGAAAACCTACGACATCGCCATGATCGCCTATCAGCGTGGCCTCACTGATTACCTCAACGTGCTCAACGCCCAAACCTTGTTGTTTCACCAGCAGCAGATCGAACAACAGGTGCAGGCGGCTCGCCTCAGCGCCCATGCCGAGCTGGTGACCGCCTTGGGCGGCGGCCTCGGTGCTGGCGATGATGTGCCCACGGCTGCCAAGACACTCCCAAGCAAGACTCCGGCGGCGCTCGCCGTGTTTGATCACTGAGTAGGCCTTGATGACTCCCTTGCCTGCACCGCTGCGCTGGCTGCATTCCCTTGAGTGGCGCCGTGGTTTTTTCGACTGGGCACGCAGTGATGGCGTGACCTGGGTGTATATCTTCAAAGTGCTGGTCGCTGCGTTCCTGACGCTGTGGCTGGCCATGCGCCTGGAACTGCCGCAACCGCGCACGGCGATGATCACCGTATTTATCGTGATGCAGCCCCAGAGCGGCCAGGTGTTCGCCAAGAGTTTCTATCGCTTCCTCGGCACCTTGGCGGGCTCAGCGGTGATGGTGCTGTTGATCGCCTTGTTTGCGCAGAACACCGAACTGTTCCTGGGGGCGCTGGCGATCTGGGTCGGCATTTGCACCGCTGGCGCCACGCGCAACCGCAACTTTCGCGCCTATGGGTTCGTGCTCGCCGGCTACACCGCGGCGATGGTCGGCCTGCCGGCCCTGGCCCACCCGGACGGCGCCTTCATGGCGGCGGTGTGGCGGGTGCTGGAAATCTCCCTGGGGATACTGTGCTCGACACTGGTCAGCGCCGCCATCCTGCCGCAGACCTCCAGCGCCGCCATGCGCAACGCGCTGTACCAGCGCTTCGGCGTGTTCGCATTGTTCGTGACCGACGGCCTGCGCGGGCGCAGCCAGCGCGAAGGCTTCGAGGCCAGCAACGTGCGCTTTATTGCCGAAGCCGTGGGCCTGGAAGGCTTGCGTAGCGTCACCGTGTTTGAGGACCCGCACATGCGTCGGCGCAACGGGCGGCTCAGTCGCCTCAACAGCGAATTCATGAGCATCACCACACGCTTCAACGCCTTGCACCAATTGCTCGAACGCTTGCGCGCCGATGAGGCCGACCATGTGGTGGCAGCGATCAAACCCGGCCTGCAAGACCTGGCCGAAGTGCTCGACAGCTTCTCTGGCCGCGCCCTCACCAGCCCCGATGCCGCGCGCCTGGTCAACCAACTGAGCGCCTACAAGGACGGCCTGCCCGCCAAGGTGCGCAGCCTGCGGGCGAGCTTCCAGGAGGACAACCCGACGGACGCCGAGCAGTTGGATTTCCACACTGCCTACGAGCTGCTGTACCGTTTCGTCGACGACCTGCACAACTACGCGCAAACCCACGCCTCCCTGGCCGAGCATCGCCATGCGCGGGAGGATTGGCACGAAGCCTACACGCCAAAGACCAACTGGTTGGCCTGTGCCGCTGCCGGGGTGCGCGCCTCGTTTATCCTGGTTGTGCTGGGCAGTTACTGGGTGGCCACGGCCTGGCCCAGCGGCGCCACCATGACCCTGATCGCGGCGGCCACGGTGGGCCTGTCTGCTGCCACGCCCAACCCCAAGCGCATGGCGTTCCAGATGGCCTGCGGCACCTTGATCGGCGCCTTGGTCGGCTTTGTCGAAATGTTCTTCGTGTTCCCCTGGATCGACGGTTTCCCGCTGCTGTGCGTGATGCTCGCGCCGGTGATCATCTTCGGGGCCTTTCTGTCTTCACGCCCGCAATACGCCGGTGTGGGTGTGGGCCTGTTGATCTTCTTCAGCACCGGCTCGGTGCCGGACAACCTTACGGTCTACAACCCTTACACCTTTATCAACGACTACATCGCCATGGTCATTGGCATGCTGGTGTGCGCGGCGGCGGGGGCGATCATCCTGCCGCCCAACAGCCGCTGGTTGTGGCGCCGCCTGGAGCAAGACCTGCGTGAGCAAGTGGTGTATGCCATCAGCGGCAAGCTCAAGGGCCTGGCATCGAGCTTTGAAAGCCGCACCCGCGACCTGCTGCACCAGGCGTATGGCCTCGCGGCCGGCCAGCCGCAGGTGCAGCGCGATTTGCTGCGCTGGATGTTCGTGGTGCTGGAGGTCGGCCACGCGATCATCGAGCTGCGCAAGGAGCAGGCGATTTTGCCGGTGCACCCGGCGTATGCCGAATCGCAGCCGTGGCGCCAGGCGATCCGCGTGATGGGGCGCTCGCTGGTGCGGCTGTTCCTGCAACCCAGCGCCAGCAACCTGGAGCGCGGGTTGATTGCCGTCGACCATGCGATCAGCCGTGTGCAGGCCACCGACGAACCCTTCGCCCCGCACTTCGACACCTCGGCCCTGCGCCGTGTGAAGAGCTACCTGCACTTTATTCGCACCTCGTTGCTCGACCCGCAATCGCCTCTGGCCGCCCTCAAAGGAGCCCCGAATGCCTCGTGAAATTGCATTCCACGGCATCTATATGCCGACCATGACCCTGATGTTCTTGATCGCAGCCGGGCTGGCCTGGGCGATTGATCGCTTCCTGGCCGGGTTCGACCTGTACCGTTTCTTCTGGCACCCGGCGCTGCTGCGCCTGAGCCTGTTCGCTTGCCTGTTCGGCGCCCTGGCGCTGAGCGTCTACCGTTGAGAATGCCCCGATGAAAAAGTTTTTCAGCCTGCTCGCCACCTTGCTGGTTCTGGCGTTGGCGATCTGGATTGGCCGCACGTTGTGGGTGCACTACATGCAAACGCCGTGGACCCGCGATGGTCGGGTGCGCGCCGACATTATCAATGTGGCGGCTGACGTCACCGGCGAAGTGGTGGACGTGCCGGTACGCGATAACCAGTTGGTGAAAAAAGGTGACCTGCTGATGCAGATCGACCCCGAGCACTACCGCATTGCCGTCAAGCAAGCGCAATCGCTGGTGGCTTCACGCAAGGCCACCTGGGAAATGCGCAAGGTCAACGCGCACCGCCGCGCCGACCTCGACGCCCTGGTGATCTCCAAGGAAAACCGCGACGACGCCAGCAACATCGCCGACTCGGCCCTGGCCGATTACCAGCACGCCCTGGCGCAACTGGAGGCCGCCGAACTCAACTTGAAACGCACGCGAGTGCTGGCGGCGGTGGACGGTTATGTCACCAACCTCAACGTGCACCGTGGCGACTATGCGCGTATCGGCGAAGCGAAGATGGCTGTGGTGGATATGAATTCGTTCTGGGTGTATGGCTTCTTCGAAGAAACCAAACTGCCCCACGTGAAGGTGGGCGACAAAGCCGATATGCAATTGATGAGCGGCGAGACCTTGAAGGGCCATGTGGAAAGCATCTCGCGCGGCATCTACGACCGCGACAACCCCGAGAGCCGTGAACTGATCGCCGATGTGAACCCGACCTTCAACTGGGTGCGCTTGGCCCAGCGTGTGCCGGTGCGGATTCACATTGATGAAATGCCGGAGGGCGTGTTGTTGGCGGCCGGGATTACCTGCACGGTGATCGTCAACCCAACACAAAACTAAAAAATGTGGGAGGGGCAAGCCCTAATGCCAGTCAGTCAAGGCTTTTGTAGGAGCGAGCTTGCTCGCGAAAAACTCATAGGCGCCGCGTTCATTCAGGAAGCACGCGTTATCGTTGAGGTTTTTCGCGAGCAAGCTCGCTCCTACAGTGGGCGATGTAAGCCCCCTCATACATCTAGACCCGCGTCAGGCTTTGATAAAGGTCTCATGCAAGTGCCGCCACAGCAGCGTGCCACTGGCCTGTTTCTCGAACACCACTGTGGCGCGGCGGTCGGTCTGGGTGCCACTGTCGTCAATCTGATGCTCGCGATACGTGACCGTCGCGCCGCGTGCGTGACGATCAATCCCGGTCATTTCGCTCAAGGTGATTTTCAACCCCGGACGCATCCCGCCCAGGCGCGTGAACAAGGCATTGACCCCGGCCGTGTTGACCCGCGTACCGGTGGCGGGCGCCACCATGCTGAACTCGGGTGAGAAGCGCGCCAGCAGATTTTCCAGCGTGCCCTCAGGCGCAACGCCGGCAAACCATTGTTCGATCTCGACGTGGGTCTGGATCACTTCTTCAAAAAAATCGCTGTAGTCAATCATGTTTGGGCTCGCTGCAAGGGTGAAGCAGCGCGCGTACCCTGGAAGCATCCAGGCGCAACACTGCGAAAAGCGGCAACAGGGTCAGAGCTGCCGCCATCGTGAAGGTAATCGCGAAGGAATCCAACGCCGACAGTACTGCACTGAGCACGGCGGCGCCCACGCAGAAACTCACTTGCCGGTTCATGTTCCACAACGCGCTGGCGTGGCCCATGCGCTCGGCGGGAATATCCAGAAAGGCCAGGGTTTGTGCGGTGCTGCTGCACAAGCTGCCGCCCAGGCCCATCAAGACGTAGGCCGCAATAATCAGCGTCGGCTCGTTGAGCAGCAGGATACCGCCGCATTGCAGCGCCATGCCGGCCAGTAACAAGGGTTTGGGGCCAAAGCGATTGAAGAGTCGCTTGCTCAGGTAGATCGCCACGGCCGAGGCCAGTGCCCACGGCAGCATGAGCGCGCCGGTCTGGGTGGCGTCATACTCCAGGCCACGCACGTAGAGGATGGCGATCAGGCTGGTGCCGATAAATACCCCCGGAATACACAGGTAAACCAGCATTGCCACGCGCAGCATCGGGCTGGCGGCTTGTTTGAACACTCTGCCCAGGTCCAGGGGCGGGCGCTCGGTTAAAGGCACATCGGGTTTTATCCACAGCAGCGCCAGCAGCAGCGTCACTAGCGCCAGAGGCAGGTTGGCGTAGAAAATCCAACGCCAGGACAGGCTGTCGACAATCACCCCACCCAACGCCGGGGACAGCGCTGGCACCAGCAACGCCACCGACATCACCCGCGCTGTCAATTGGCTGCGCTCGGCCGCGGGAAAGTGTCGGTAAGCCATGGCTTGCCCCACCGGAATCAGTAAGCCGCCGCCGAGCCCCTGCAAGGCGCGCCAAGCTATCAACGCTTCGATGGAACCAGCCTGGCCGACCATCACCGAGGCGCCGGCAAACAGCAGCAGGCTGGTAGCGATCAGGGTGCGCTCGCCCATGAGCGCCGCCAACCACACACTCAAGGGAATGATCACTGTCAGCCCGAGCATGTAGGCATTGCTGATCCACGCCAACTGGGTGACCGAGGCTTGCAGTTCGCGAGCGATATCCGGGTAGGCGACGGTGGCGACAAACATGTTCACCAGGTCCAGTGCAAAGCCCAACAAAAAGATCCAGGCGACTTTCGAGCGGTAGGTCATGAACGCGTTCCTGCGAGTGGAGCCGGCAGGGTAGGCCGCACGCAGGGTTTGGGATACGTCGGTTTGCCTGCTAGTTTGTCAAAAATATTTTGACAAAGGAGGGCGTTCACCATGGTCAGCCTGGACCGTTTTGACACTTTCAAGGCCGTGGTCGAGGCCGGCTCGCTCACCGCTGCCGCGGACCTGCTGGGCCAGACTCGCGCCGTGGTCAGCTTCAACCTCAAGCGCCTGGAGGCGGAACTCGGCGTCACCCTGCTGACCCGCAACACCCGCCAACTGGCACTGACCGACGCGGGTGAGCGCTTCTACCTGCGCTGCACGCGCATGCTTGAAGAGGCCCGCCTGGCGGTAGAAGAAGCCCGCAGTGAACATGCCCAGCTCAAAGGCACCCTGCGTATCACCACCACTGTCGAATATGCCCTGGCTGTAGTTGCTCCGGCGGTAGAAGCCTTTCGACGCCTGCACCCGGACCTGAATATCCACTTATCCACATCCTCCACCCACGCCGATCTGATCTCCGAGCGTTTTGACGTGGCGATTCGGCTGGGGCGCTTGCTGGACTCCAATCACCGCGCAGTGCAGTTGTCCACATTCGACGTGTTCGCCGTCGCGGCGCCGCAGTTTGCCGCAGTTCAAACCCTGGCTGAGTTGGAGCAGTTGCCCAGGCTGGGCCACGGCCGCTTGAGCGAACTGAGCGTCACCGACCCGGCAGGTCTCGAACACCCTTATCGAGCCGGCCCGTCAGCCTTGGTGGCCGACAGCGCGGCGGTCCTTCAGGCATTTGCGGTGCGCGGCCACGGTGTGGCGGTTTTACCGCAATGGTTGGTGCAGAGGGATGTCGACGCGGGACGCTTGGTGCGCCTGTTGGCGGACCACCGCTTTGCCCCGCAAGGGGTTTACGCGATGTATCCGGACACGCGGCATTTGCCGCTGAAGGTGCGGGCGTTTATTGATTTCATGAAACCTTAGAGCCTACCGCCCAAGCCAAAGCGCTTCTTCAGCACCTTCTCCAACAACCCCTTGGGCAATAGCGCCGCCATCAACGGCAACGCGCGGCTGCCGTTACCCGAACGCAACAGGCGCGGCGGTTGCGCTTGCTGCACCGCCTTGAGCACGTCTGCAGCAAACTCACTGGCCGGGGTTGGCTTGTCCTGGGACGCTTGGCTGCGCGCACGAATGCCGTCGCGCAATGGCCACCATGGCGACTGTTCCTGGATCAGTAACTCGGCCTGGGCGCCGGCATTCTTCGCAAAGCTTGTATTGATCGCACCGGGCTGCACTTCCATCACCCGCACGGCAAACGGTGCCAGCTCCATGCGCAGGGCGTCGCTCAACGCATGTACGGCGGCTTTGGATGCGCAGTAGGCGCCGGCGAACGGCGTCACCAGTACGCCGGAAACACTGCCGATATTCACCACCAGGCCCCTGCTGCGACGCAAGGCAGGAAACAGCGCCTGGGTCACGCCGACGATGGAAAACACATTGGTTTCGAATTGGCGTTGCATCGCCTCGGTACCGCCGTCGAGCAACGGGCCCATGGCGCCGTAGCCGGCGTTGTTGACCAGTACATCCAGCTCGCTCAATTGCTCGGCCAGGAGTTGTAAAGCGGCGCTGTCATTGACATCCAACTGCACAGCATTGAAGCCTGCGACCGCGAGGGCGGCGACGTCATCGGGTTGGCGGGCGCTGGCCCATACCTCGAAGCCTGCGCCTTTGAACGCGTCGGCGAGGGCGCGGCCGATGCCGCTGGAGCAACCGGTGATCAGTACGTTGGGCATGGGTCCATCCTTTGTCAGTCCGAGAAACTGCCTTGCAGGTGCTCGGCGCGAAATTCCAGGGTTTGTGGGCGATAGCCGGGGCGCAGCGGCGGGGTGGGCAGGCAGTCATCCCAGGTGGCGCCCGCCTGCAACTCGCCGGGGCCGCGATAGCGTGGGGCGGCGTAGACGTTGTCGGCCAGGTTGACCGTATCGCCCGGTGCGTAGGCGGCCACGCGCCAGCGCAGTTCGGTGAGCGGTACATCGTTGCCGTTGTTGAGGGTCAGTTTGAGCGGTCGGTCGGCTGGGCAGTCTTGCGGCGCGTAGGTGATGCGCAACTCAAGACGCGCCAGTTGTGACGCTTCGCGATTGTCCAGCCATACCACCCAAACCGCGACAAACCCCAGGCCGACGGCAGCGGCCAACGATACCGGCAGCGCCTTGGCCGGGTAGCGCAGCAGCAGGATCAGCCAGGTGATGATCAGGAGAACGCCGAAGAACATGGAGACCACCTCGAATAGGGAACGAGCATCCTAACTTAAGCGTAGGCGGGATTGGTTAGCTTGAGCATTGTGCTGGCCGCACGGACGCCATCGCAGGCAAGCCAGCTCCCACAGGTTGACCCTATTCCAAGGACGTACCCGGTCAAACTGTGGGAGTGGGCTCGCCCGCGATGACTGACTTACTGAGCACAAGCATCGGCCTGCAAGCCATCAATGCAAGCTTCCACCAAAGCCAAGCCAGTTTCCGCCAACTGCAGACTCGTCCAATTCAGGTAGCTCTGGTGTTCGGCCGTCCCCAGGTACCGTTCGTCGTTACTGTCAGAGTTCACAGGTTCTTTATTTTTTAGAACCACTCAGTTTGTTGGACGTAGCGGTGTATCTCTACCTGAGGGAATGCGTGGGCATGGACAACGACTCGAGAACTGACCGTCTGCTTCTTACGTTGGTCAACGAGCCCGAACGGCAAGTGGGCCTGGAAAAAGTCAGCTTCATCACCGCGATGCAGCAATTGGGCATGGCGTCGGTGTTCGACATCATCGCCCAACCCAAGCCCCACTTCGTCCAACGCCTGGGTGAGATCTGCGAGGCGGATGGCGAGGTGGCCTATGACAATGCCATGTGCTATGCGGTGCAGATCGGTCGGCTGTACCGTGAGCACCAGGTATCCAACGGCAGAACCCAGTACCAGGGCCAGCAGACCGGTGTGCGTGCGCTGGTCGATGTCGGGCCGAGTTTCCCGAACCTGTTCAAGGAAAACTGGGATGAGTTCTGCAAAGTCGGCGCGATGGCGGCGGTCGATTCGCCGGTGGCCTACCTCAGCGCTCAATATCGTTTCGCTACGCGCACCCTGGAAGGCTCCGGCCAGGGTGATCGGCCCAAGATTCTGTTGAGGACTCGGCGGCCCGATCTGGAGGGGTTGATCATTGACCAGCAAAGCACCTTTACCCCCAGACCGATGCTGGAGTTGGTCAATGAGATACTCATGGCCGACATCGCCCGGTACCGGACAGGAAAGCCGGATGCCAACAAGCCGATTTACGACGTGCTGGCCGAGCGGCGCTATCCGTTCATGTTTCCGTATTACTACCCTCACCACCAATGCCGATTAGGGCTGGCCGAAAAGAAGCTTGAGTTGGGGGAGTTGAACTATCGCATCAGCTTGCAGTTGCCCATCAGCCAACGGGGCTTGAACGATTATGGCGTGGTGCAGAACACTGCAGCGCAAGCGCAACTGTTGATGTCGGGGTTAAGCCCTCAGCAACAGCAACTGTTGATCGAACCTTCATTGTTCACCACGTTTTATCTATCGAAGGCTCAGCTGACGCAGACCTGGGCAGGGCCGGGGACTTCTCATCTGAGTCCGCATTCGGCCATCAGGATTGCTTTACTGATATCCCCACAGTCAAGCCTGAAGTCTGTTGTGCCTCAGGCAGAAACCTTAGTCAACCAAGGGAAATTGACGAGCACGGCAACGATTGAATTCTCGGGGCCTGACGATACTAAACGAGAGGGTCTTTTCTGGATTAATTCTGGGACGCCGTTATATGCGAACACGGCTAATATTTGGACGCCTAATTATCTTCACCCCGCGAATACCTCAACAATCTGCACAGTTATCCGCTGGGGGGGAGAAGAACCGTTTCCGATCGAACCTGGCTATCGAGCCTCATTTACTGTCACCACCACCACGGGCACTACCGCTAGGCCAGTTTCACTGGCGGTCCTCAGCTTCACCATTGTCCTGGATGAGTACGTGACATGGACGGCCGAGCAGCAGGAGTTTTTTCAGCGCAGTTACGGTCTCCAAGGTATTGGTCACGTTGACAACCCACTGGTGCAGCTCGAGACCTTCATGCAACGGTCGGAGCTGGATGCCGAGCAGGTCGAGGCGCTTTTATCCCAGCGTCAGCATTTCCCCCGCGTGTCTCCCAATTGCCCCAGCGGCAACCCACAATGGACGGGGGGCGCGGGAGTCGGCAAGGCATACCCGCACGCCTCTCACTATGGCGCGTGTTATGTCAACGGTCATGGCAGTGAGCGTTATGACAGTGTTGTGCCTGCTACCGTTGTCTCGACGCGTGCGGACCAGTTCGACAATTCCATGGGCCTCAAGGAAACCACGCTCGGTAGCCGCACGGTCTGGTACCTGACTAAAACGTCCCCTCAACGGTTTGACCGCTTGCAACGCATGATTCGTCTGCAGCGCTGGCTGAAGAAAGACCTGGGTATGGACATGTCCTATGCCGAACTGGACACGCTGCTCATTTGCGCCATCCGCAGCGAGGGTGAACACAACCTGACCATGGACCTGAACACCAATACCCTGCGGGTCTTGGGTGTTTATCGTTATTTCAGCCGACGTTATGGCATCAAGCCCGAAGAATTTGCGGCGTTCCTCCACGATCTCACGCCTTACGCCACGGGTGACAAGGTGCCGCTGTTTGACCAAGTCTTTAACCCTGCTGCGCTGTTCGATACGCCGTTGGAACTCAATAGAGCCGCCTTTAATGTCAGTGGGACAGACGCTGCGAACAAAAAAATCGTCGCACAACTCTGTGCCGCGCTCGGCCTTGAGCCTACAGAGTCATCGCTTTCTCGCTTGGCCAACCAAACGAAGGATTTTGTTGGGCCGTTACTCCGCGACCTTGGCACCCTGTCCTCGCTCTACCGTCAGGCGCGTATTCCGCAAATGTTTGGCTTGTCGCCGGAGGAAGGCTGGGGCCTGGTGGATATGCTGGGGGGGCTGGAGTACCAGCGATTACTCTGTACCGGGCGCCTGCTACAACCCTCATTGTCGTCCCTCAGGCCATGGTCGTTGACTGCGCAAGGCGCCAGCGATATGAGCATCAGGCTGGTGCTGGTAGTTGATGCCGCGCATGAAGATACCTTATTGCGTCTGCTGCCAGGTTCAGCCTTGTTTGTGCTGGCGGGGACCGACTTTGCATCAGCAGCTGGCACGCGGGTGTTTACCCTGGAACGGCAGCCCCAGCATTCAGACGAAGAAAACTTCGTGAGCAATCCTGACGGCAGCGCGCTTACGCTTGAACCGTTGAGCGCTGGTGGGACGTTGTCGCTCAGCGGCAAGCGACTTTCAAGGACAGCTTGGGAGGTAATAACCAGCCAACCGTCTTCAATTCACCACGTGCAAGTAAAGTGCGGCACGCTGCCTAAAAGACATCTACCGACCGTAGAGGCTTGGGAAGAGGATGCAATGGCGCCCGCGCCTGACGTTCTCGATGTGTTGATGCAGATGGATTGGGCCGTGAATTGGCTCAAGGACAGCAAGCAAAGTGTTACCGGGGTACGGCGCGCGTTGGGCCTGGAGCCTGGAGATTACCTGCCCCCCCAAGGCTTGGTGGACCGCTTGGGTATATTGGCCGCCGCGACGCGAGAGGTATTGATTACCGATGAGCAGATCTCGGCGCTGAATCTGCCTGTTTATGAACGGCCCAAGTCCGCTGCCGCACGAGAGCCCATCAAATGGCGCGAAGTGCTGCAGTATTTGCTGGACCCGCAGGGACTGGTGAGGCCTGTTCCGCTCACAGGTCTCGAAGACCCCCATCATTACTTGCAAGAAGCGATTAACTATCGAGTGGGGCAGTTGAACCTCTTCCCCGATGAGCGTGAGCAGAGCGTGGCGAAGCTTGCCGGCTTGTTGCTGGCCGGCCATGACCACCAACTGCGGCTGATCGAAGGTTTGGCACAAGAAATGATCAACCTGCCGATGGACCGCACCCAAGTTGTACTGCGTTGGGCACAAACCTCGGTACACGCCCTGTTGTCAGCGGTGTTGGGGCTGGCTACTGCAGCCGCCACTGACTCATTGATCAATCAACTCGAGCGTGTATTGCGTCATGGGACAGTGGTGATGGACCTGCGGTTGAGCACCAGTGCCTTGCGTGTGTTTTTGCTTAATCCGCAATGGCTGGGAGTTCCGGGTAGAAATCTGGAGTTGAACCTCAAGAGCTTCTACCTGCTGAGCCGCTACAGTCAGTGGTTTCATGGCCAAAGCCAGGCGGAGGAGGCATTGCTGGGTTATTTCATCGCGGCCAACCCCGGAAAAACAGCGCTCAAAAACAAAACATTGCGCGCTGCAGTCAGCGACCAGGCCGCTTCCGTTTTGGCCAGGCTGTTGGGGTGGCGGCAGGACGACGTGCATGAGCTTTTCCAACTGCTGGCGCAAAAGCGCGCCTGCTCCATGGCCGACATCGACTGGATCCTGCGCAGCCAAGCCACCTGTGCCGCCAGCGGCCTGGCTGCGGCGGACTTGCTCAGGGCCACAGCCCTGCACGGCGACAGTACGGGTGTGGCCTGGCAAGCGGTAGGCAATGCGGTCATGGCTGCCCGGCGCTGAGCGCCTGCGCACTTTTACGATGAATAAGGAGCGAGCATGTCCAGCTCAATCGATAGCCAGCTCAACGAAACCCTGCGCGATGCCCTGGTTGCCTACTATCTGGATGAGGTGGTACCGAACGCAGCGGAGTTTGTCGACGCCCAGTTGAGCGACAAAATCAAGACCGCCAACGACCTCTACCAATACAAGCTGCTGGATGTGCAGGTCAGCCAGGCCGTGCCCACCAGCCCGGTGGCCTCGGCCATCGCCAGTATTCAGCAATACATCAATGCCGCGCTGATGGGCATGGAGCCGGGCTATGAAACCAAGGTGATGGAAGATCACCTGATCAGGCAGTGGCGCGAGATCGACTGCCAATACCCCATCTGGGCGGCCAACCAGCAGTTGAGCTATTACCCGGAACTGTATATCGACCCCTCGTTGCGCCTGACCAAATCCAAGTATTTCCAGCAACTGGAAAACGACCTCAATCAGAACAAGATCGAGATCGACACCACTCAGGAAGCGGTGCTGTCTTATCTGGCGAGCTTTGAGGAAGTGGCCAACCTGACGATTATCAATGGATACATCAATACCACTGATTTCAAGAATGGCATGTATTACTTTATCGGCAAGTCCCGGGCCGAGAGTGTGTACTACTGGCGCTCGGTGGATATGTCCCAGCGTACTTACATGAACCTCAACGGCACGGATCCCAACCGGCCAAAGTTCGATTATCCGCAGCCGGGGGCGTGGTCAGACTGGCACAAGGCTAACTTGCCGATTTCGGCCAGTGCGATTGAGCGCACCATCAGGCCAGTGTTGTTCAATAACCGCCTGTTTGTATTGTGGGTGGAGTGCGTGGATAACGACCCTGCTCAGATGACGGTTGAAGAAGGTTATCGCCCAGGTGGTACCCCCATACCGCCAGATCCGGGCTCACCGGTTATCAAAGTACACAGTAACCCGATGTTGCGTTTGAACATGGTCTACAAGAAGTACGACGACAGTTGGAGTATGCCGCAAACCGTCATTGAAGCCTGGAGTGGGTCACCGTTGTTCAAGACTATGGACTTGGCGGAGCAGGTTGAGAGCATTGCCGTGGCCGACAGTTCGACGATGCCGGAGTCGATGTTTGTGGCGATGTATATGGGGTATACCGCAGGTAATGCAACGGATGGTGCGGCGGATCAATATGCGTTTCTAAAAACGGCGATGATCGATAAGAACTTTAATGTAACGGCGCTGTTTCCCAATCGTGGGTATGTGCCCAGTATCGGAACTCGAAAGGAGATCAAGGCACCCCATGTCTTGAGGGCGGGACGGTTATTTGCTCAGGATAATAAAGGGCGGTTTCAGTTCAAAGTGCCTGAGCTTAGTATAGCGCTGAAAAGTGTCGAGTCGCATCGGCCGCATCAAGAGCTGGATAACTGGAATTTTGAAGAGAGGCAGGTTTCGATTGTTAGCCCTTCCCGTGGAGATGATGTTACTTATGATAGGTCTGCAGGGGAAGTGTTGTTTAAATCTAAAATATCAGCTGTATTCTCAATGCGTCCTAATGCGACGTTTTCTATACCGGCTTTTGAATCGGAGACGCGAGAAAGATATAAGCTTGAAATGGTTTTGCCCGAAAAGAAAATGTCGGACTATGAGACGCTTTTGAGCGGTTCTAGAATTCAAGTGTTGAGTGGTTCGCAGTTTAGTGGTGGGGGGAGGTTTAAGGTTAGTTTGTTATTTTTTCCTACTAATGGATACATTGGAAGCGGGTTGTTGGTTCATTTCTTGCGTGATACATACAATGTTGATTATTGTACTCTTGATCTGCCGGATGCAAATGGTTTTATATCAATAGCTTCTAAGGTTGCTGTGCGGTTGCGTGATTTTATGATGCACCCCGATTTAGAATTAAAATATGTAGTAATGAATGGGCCAGCTGGAGTCCGTAACGCTGAGGTCCAGGAGTTTATAAAGTCCCCTGTTTATGTTTTTCAGCACGTTATTCTGCGACCTCTGAATCTGAGTGATCCGATGGCAGCTAACCCTGGCGCGGCGTCACTTTGGCACTCCGGCGGATTCGCAGTAATAAATCCACCCGACACCCATACTTTAAAGCTCCCCATTAACCCTGAAACCCTATTGCCTGACTGGCCGGGAGCCTGGCCCATCGGCTCAAAAAAAATTCCGATTATCCATGGTATCAAGGTGTTCAACGGTACCACCTGGCAGGTCTTGGGGCATGCCCTGAAAATGACCTACGTAGAACTGGAGCTTGTCGCGCAAGTCACCACACCGCTGATCGCCCCTCGCATCAACACCCGTGCCAGCCCAACTCTGGGCATCGCCGAATTCATCGATTTCACCAACTCTGGCATCAAGCTAAACGATGCCGGCACCGCTCCACGCCAACCAATCCGCATGAATACATTGTTTGCACGCGAGTTGATCAACCGCGCCAATATCGCCCTGGAAAACCTGCTGTCCTGGGATACTCAGCTCCTTGAAGAGCCCCCTCTCAATCCACCAGCGGCCATTAACCAGATGGATTTTCACGGTGCCAACGGCTTGTATTTCTGGGAGTTGTTCCTGCACCTGCCTTTCATGGTCAGCCACCGTCTGAACCAGGAGCAAAACTTCGAAGGCGCCGAACAGTGGCTGGGCTTTATCTTCGACCCTTCGCGCAAAAAAGACGAGAAGGGCCGTCCGGCCTACTGGAACGTACGGCCTTTGATGGATGACCCGGTAGAAATGGACTACGTGTCGCGCAAACCCGCCGACCCGGACGGTATTGCCAGTAGTCATCCGGTGCGCTATCGCAAGGCGATCTACATGTTCTACATCAAGAACCTGCTGGACCGGGGTGACGCCGCCTACCGGCAACTGACCCCCGACAGCCTCGTAGCGGCCAAGCTGTGGTACGTGCGCGTGCTTGACCTGCTGGGGCCGCGCCCTGATATCAACGTGGTGGACCATTGGCAACCGATCCCCCTGAAAACCCTGAGCGACGCCACCAACTCAAAATTGCGCGAGTTCGAACAGCGCCTGATCCGGCAGGACCAACTACGCGAAGAGAGTGCCGCGGCCAACGATGGCGAGTCGCTCTACCACTTCGCCGAACCGCCGCTGTACCTGCGCACTTTCGCGCCCGACCCTACCCTGCTTGATCTGGATAACAGATACCTGCGCTTGCCCTTCAACCGTGAGTTGGTCCAGAACTGGGATACCGCCGAGGCGCGCCTGGACAACCTGCGTAACAACCGTACGCTGGACGGCAAGCCGCTGATGCTGCCCTTGTTTGCCGCCCCCTTGAACCCGCGCGATCTGCTGGCGGCGTTCGGTCAGGGCGCGGCCTCCGGTGGTGCCGCGCGGTTGTTGGCCCAGGAGGTGCCACCTTATCGCTACAGTGTGATGCACAACCGTGCCAGCAGTGCTGTGGAAACCCTGATCCAATTTGGCAATACGTTGTTGTCATTGATCGAGCGCAAGGAACAGGCGCAACTGCAGGAGCTGCAATACCACCAGGCTTGGGAGTTCGCCCAGTTTGCGGTGGACCTGCAGCAGCAGGCACAAAAGATCGACCTTGAGCAGAAAAAAGCGCTGGAGGCGAGTAAGGCACTGGCTCAGGGACGCCTGGATTTCTACCGTAAGTTGGCCGATGAAGTGGTGAATGCCGGTGAAAAAGCTGCTGCAGCGCTGCACTTGGAAGGGCGGGTGTTGGACAACATCAGTCAGGTGGCCAATGCCGTTGGCAGTGGCCTGAAGGCCCCCCCCAATTCGGCTGGCGGCGGCGGCGGGGCTCACGCGGGTTTGACTAATGGTGCCGTTGGCGTAGCGTCCTCCGGGGGATGGCGCCTGGAGGGCGTCGCCGAAATGGTCAGTGCCTATTCTTCAGCCAGGGCGGCGATGCTCCATACCATTGCGGAGGCGACGGACCGCGCTGAAAACTTCCGCCGCCGCCACCAGGAATGGATGCAAGCCCGTGACCAAGCCACGCTGGAAATTGCCCAGATCGAGGCACAAATGCAGGTGCTTGAAGCACAGGCCCGCGCCACCACCCTGCAATTGAACCAGGCCCGCGTTGCCCAGGATCAGGCGTTGGCCAGCTATGATTTTCTGCGCACCCGTTTTAGCAATGCGCAACTCTATCAATGGCTCAACGGCCAGTTCGCGACCTTCTATTACCAGGCCTACGATGCCACCTTGGCGCTGTGTCTGGCCGCCGAAGCCTGTTGGCAATTTGAACTCGCCGACTTCAGCACGCGCTTTATTCAGGCGGGCGTCTGGAAGGACAGCTACCGAGGCTTGAGCGCCGGCGAGGCGTTGAAGTTGTCCTTATTGAAAATGGATTCGGCGTACCTGAGTCGCAATGAACGACGGCTGGAGATCACCAAGACGGTGTCCCTGCGCCAACTCAAGGACAAGGATCCGACCTCCGCCATCAATCAGGACTGGGACACCATCAAGCTTGGCCTGATAGACAACTGCCGCGTCGATTTCCAGCTGACGCAGCCCATGTTCGACAGCAATTACCCTGGGCATAGCGTGCGCCGGATCAAACGTATCAGCGTGTCGTTGCCTGTGGTCCTGGGGCCCTACGAAGACATTCACGCCACCTTGACCCAAACCTACAGTGCCGTGCAGATAGGCGACACCCTCAAGGAAAACCTGCGGGCCAGCCAGCAAATCGTTTTGTCTGGCGGGGTGGATGACGATGGGCTGTTCACTTTCAGTTTCGACGATGAGCGTTATTTGCCCTTTGAGGGTACGGGCGCTATTTCAAGCTGGGCGTTGGAATTCACCTCGACTGACGTTGCGGCGCGGAACCGCCTGTTCGAATCGCTGACCGACATCATCCTTAAGCTGCACTACACGGCCAAGGCTGGCTAGGAGGAGGCATAGTGAACCATGACGAGTCGCTGCAAATCGCCGCGCCGTCCCTGCCCAAGGGCGGTGGCGCCATCCAGAGTATCGGCAACGGCCTGGGACCGGTCGGTATCAGCGGTAGTGCATCGTTCGAGTTGCCCTTGCCAATCTCCCCAGGGCGGGGTTTTGCCCCGGACCTGACGCTGGGTTACAGCAGCACCAACGGCAACAGCTCGTTCGGAATAGGCTGGGGCAAGACGCCCAATGCGATCACTCGACGAACGTCCACAGGGGTGCCGGCGTATACCGATGAAGACGTGATCCTGGGGCCGGATGGGGAGCCCTGGATGCCGGAACGCAACCCGATGACGGGTACAGAGGTTTCAAGGGTCGAGACGGCCTATAACGGCTTGCCGGTGGGGCCTTACACCGTTGTACGCTACTGGCCTCGCACCGAAGGCGCATTTGCACTGATCGAGCGTTGGTCCGATACCGACGACCCGGGGGGGTTCTGGCTGATTCACAGTGCGGACGGCAATCTGCACCTGTACGGCAAAACCGCTGCTTCACGACGTGCCGACCCGGATGTCGATGCGCGTGTGGGGGAGTGGCTGCTCGAAGAAAGCCTCAACCCGCATGGCGAGCACATTGTCTACCATTATCAGGCAGACGATCACGCAGGTGCCCAGCGTTACTTGAGCAAGGTGCTTTACGGCAATGCGCTCGCCGATGACCAGCTGTATGCGTGGCGCGTTGAGGCTGGGCAAGGTGTGCTATGGCATTTTCATCTGGTGTTCGACCATGGTGAGCGTCCTACTGCCCTCATGACCGCTCCTCCTTATGAGGCCACCCAGGCATGGCCTGGACGTAGCGATCCGTTCTCCAGCTATGCCTATGGTTTTGAGCTCAGGACGCGGCAACTGTGTCGGCAGGTGCTGATGTTCCACTACTTTCCCGATGAGCCAGACATGGGGCCGGCGCCCGTGCTGGTGCGCCGACTACTGCTTGAATATCGGCCATCGCCACTGGGTTATAGCCTGCTGCATGCTGCCCATGAACAAGCCATTGACCGGGCGGGGAAGGTACAGAGTCGGCCACCGTTGGAGTTCATCTATAACGCGTTCGAGCTCGCACCGGATCCACGGCGCTATCAGCCATTTGAAACAATGCCGGGTCTTGACGACGGTCAGCGTTATCAATTTGTCGACCTGTACGGCGAAGGTTTTCCGGGCATTTTGTATTCTGACGATAAAGCCTGTTACTACCGCGCACCTATGCGGGCCGAGGCGGCGAGCCACCCCGACGAAGTGGCCTATGACGATTGGCATGAGTTGCCAGAGATTCCGATAGCCGACCGCCTGCAAGCACCCCGGCAGTTTTTAAGCGACCTCACCGGTGATGGCTGCCTTGAATGGGTCGTAGCCCAGCCTGGGCTGTGTGGTTTTTTTACCTGCAACCCGGACCGCAGTTGGTCGAACTTCGCGACCGTGGATGCCTTCCCTCACGAGTTTTTTCATCCCCAGGGGCAATTGGCCAATCTGATGGGGGGCGGCTTGTCTGATCTGGCGATGATCGGCCCGCGCAGCGTACGTTTGTATGCCAACCAGCGGCAAGCGGGGTTTGCCCCCGCCACCCAGGTTAAGCGCAAGGAAGGCGAGGATGATCTGCCGTTGATCAGTAACGCCGCCACCGAGTTGGTCGCCTTCAGTGACGTGCTCGGCAGCGGCCAGCAGCACCTGATCCGCATCCGCCACGACCGGCTTGAATGCTGGCCCAACCTGGGGCGAGGCCGCTTTGGTAAAGGGTTCAGGTTCAGCACGCTGGGTTTTGCTTATGACGAGTTCGATGCATCGCGGGTCTTGCTCGCGGATCTGGACGGCTCCGGTGCCGCAGACCTGGTCTACTTGAAAGCCGAGTGCGCGCTGGTGTTCATGAACCGTTGTGGCAACGGCTTTGACGACGCCGTCGAGCTTCCTTGGCCCAAAGACGTTCGCTATGACAGATTTTGCCAGGTGAGTACCGCTGACCTGCAAGGGCTGGGCTGCTCCAGCCTGGTGTTGACGGTGCCGCATATGTCGCCCATGCATTGGCGGTATGACTTTGTCGCAGCCAAACCCTATTTGTTATGTGCAACCAATAACAACCAGGGCGCCGCCGCGAGCGTGAAGTATCGCAGTTCGGCCCAGGAGTGGCTGGATGAAAAGCAGCAATTGCTCGCGAGCAATCAACCGGCCGTGTGTCGTTTACCTTTCCCCGTGCCGGTGGTGAGTGAGCAGGTTCAATGTGACGAAATCACGGGTAATCGGCTGACGCAACGGTTCGAATATCGAAAAGGCTTTTACGACGGACAGGTACGAACGTTTCGAGGTTTTGCCCTGCTCCTGGCGACTGATACCGACGCTGCTGCCGAGGCATCACCGGAGTCGGGTTTCAGTGAGCCGGTATTGCGCAAGACCTGGTTTCATGTCGGACAAGTGATCGACCCAGCGTGCGATGAGTATTTCAACGGTGATCTGGCCGCTCACCCCTTGGGAGCAACCTTGCTTAGCCATTATCACGAAGCCGACGGTGTCGATGAACTTGTCGTACCCCAGGCCGATGAGTTGCCTGGCATGCTCCAAGCACTGGCAGGCCAGGTATTGCGTGTGGAAACCTATGGAGGGCGCAACGCAGGCGACGTCCCCTATAGCGTCGAGCAAAACCGCTACCTGGTACGCGTGCTGGATCGGCCAGTAGGCGGTCAATTCGCACCTTACAAGGTGATGCTGGCGTTATCGTTGGAGTCGATCGCCTACCAGTACGAGCAACAGGTCGATGACCCGCAGTGCCAGCACGGGATCAACCTGCGCTGGGATGCCTTTGGCAGCCTGACCCATGGCGTCAGGGTCAGTTATGCCCGGCGCCTGACGGCCCAGGATGATCCGGCCTGCCAGGTGGACCCGAATGAAATCACACCGCAGAAACGCTGGTGGTGTGATGCCCATGATTCGGCGCAGCAGGTTTACTACCTGAGTGAAAGCCTGGCGCGGTTTATTCACCTGACACACCCACAGGGCTGGCGCCTGGCCCTGCCTTTTCAGCAACGTGACAACGCGCTGGTGCTGGGTAAGGGCTCTGGTCCCAACGGCTTGCAACCCGACGCGATCAGCTATGAAGCCTTTATCGCGCAAACCGCCGCAAACCCCTTGAATCCCCAAGCTCAGCGAACACTGGTGGGGCAGTCGGTGCAGCGCTACCGGGACTTGTCCGGGGTTCACCCCTTACCGGATGGAGAGGCCATATTCCTGGCCTTGGCCGATGAGTTGGAAATTGCCGAGCTGGATGAGGCAGCGCTCAAGGCGTACGACTTGCTGCGCAATGACGAGGGTGAAATGCCGTTTGACCTGGAGCAAAAACTCCTGGAGGTCGGGTACCACAAAATGCGCCTGGTTCTGCCGTCCATCGACGGGGCGCAAGCGCCATTGTGGTCGGTCAAGCGCGGTTTCAATACCTACGCCGGCCTCGCGGGTTTCTATAACGTCATCACCGTGCAGCAAACCCGCAGTCATGGTGTGACCCATCTGAGTTACGACCCCTATGGCTGCCTGAATACTCGGGTACGCCTACCTGACGGCTGTGAGACGCGTGTGGATTCGATTGACTATCGCTTGCTGCAACCGGCGCGCATTATCGACCCCAATCAAAACACTCAGGAGGTGCTTTACGGGGCATTCGGCCAGGTGATCGCCACCAGTTTTTTCGGCACCGAACGTGGTCAACCCGTGGGCTTTGCGTCGCTCGATGACTACCGTCCTCCACTCGGCGGCACACCTGGCCAAATCATTGATGCACCGGCCGCGGCGTTGCAGGATGCCGCCACTGCGCACTTTGCCGACCCGTTCAGTTGGATGGGCCGAGTGCCTGACGCCGACCTGCAGGATCGCCAATGGCTGGACGAATGCGTAGCGCAGGGCGACCTGCTACCCAGCGGGCATATTCGTGTGTCGCCCCGTTTGCTCTCGCCATCCGATGCATTGACGCCCGCGCGACAACGCCTGTTGAGCTTGATCCCTCAGGTGCGCCGCGAGCCTGTTCACGCCGTTACCTTGCAGGCTGATCGCTACCCGCTCGATCCGGAAAAACAAATCCGCGTCGCCTTGAGCTGTTGGGACGGTTTCGGTCGCGCCTTGCAGAGCAAGCAAAAGGTCGAGCGCGGTTATGCCTACCATGTACAGGAAGATGGCTCGTTGGCGCTTGACGGCAATTGTCGGCCGGTGACGGTACAGGATGTTGAGCGCTGGCGGGTCAGCGAGCGGGTCGAGTACAACAACAAGGGGCTGATTGTGCGCATCTACAGGCCCTATTTTGCCGATCATCATCGCTACATCAACGATGTCAGCTTCAGGCAACACGGTTACAGCGACCGACAATTCTATGACCCGTTGGGCCGTCCTACTCGTACCGTCCTCGCCAAGGAGGACTACCTGCGACGTCATACCTACTGGCCTTGGTACAGCATTTACGAGGATGAAAACGACACCTATGAAGAGGTGATGGCGATGAAAGAGGCCCGGGGGAAGACATTGCAATGACCGCCCTTGCGCTGCACCGGCAGACCCCAGGCCTGAGTGTGAGCGACCCTCGCGGGCTGACGGTGCGCACGGTGCGCTATTGGCGTGAGAGTGGGCGGGAGCAGGCGCAGGCAAGGAGCAGTCGTAGTGGCTTCGACGGTGCGGGCCGAGTCGTGGCCGAGTGGGACCCGCGTTTGGTGGAGCGGGCCAACCTGACGCAGGTTTACTCGCTCGGCAGCAAGGTACTGGGCTCCCACAGCGTTGATGCAGGATGGCGTGTCAGCCTGTTCACGCAGGCGGCTGAACAGGTGCAAGCGTGGGACGCTCGCGGTAATGAGCGACAGGTTGAATACGATAGTTTGCTAAGGCCTGTGGCGGTGTTCGAGCAAGCTGCGTGCGTCGAACGTCATCACTACGCCGATGCGTCGCCGCACTATGCCGCGCACAACCAATGCGGCCAGTTGATCCGCCACGACACCCCGGCTGGAACGCAGCATTTCAATGAGTTCGGCTTGACCGGCGCGGTGCTGGAACAGCATCAACACTTTCTGCAAAGCCTGGATATGCCCGATTGGCCACTGCCCCTTGATGAGAGAGATGATTTGCTTGAACAAGCAGCCGGTGCTCGCAGTACTTTGCAGTTCAACCCGGTGGGCAATGTGCTGGAGCAAACCGATGCGCAGGGTAATCGGCAGCGTTTCACTCACACCATCGACGGCCGATTGCGCGAGGCCTGGCTGCAGCTGAAAAACGCGACCGCCGCGCAGCGGCTGGTACATGACATTCACTACAACGCTCAAGGACAGATAGAACAGCAAACGGCAGGCAACCAGGTCACCAGTCGGTTTGATTACTGCCCGAAAGACGGGCGATTGAACCGTCTGAGCGCTGCCGGGCCTAGCGACGAACCGCTACAGGATTTGCACTACGTCTATGACCCGGTGGGCAATATCCTTAGCCTTGAAGACAAGGCCCTGCCGGTGCGCTTCTTTGCCAATCAACGCATCGAGCCGATCAACCGCTATACCTACGACAGTCTTTACCAGTTGATCGAAGCCACCGGCTGGGAGGCCGGCAGCGCTAATCGCGGGCCTGCTCATCTCGAGGATCCGGCTGCCGTGGCTAACTATCGTCAAACCTATCGCTACGACGCTGGCGGCAATTTGCTCGAGCTGATCCACCACGGCCCACAGCAACATGGGCGTGTGTTGACGGCGGCCAAGCACAGTAATCGCTGCCTGCCCGAGGTGGGCGGGAGGCCACCGACCGAAGCGGAGATTGCCGAAGCCTTCGATGCCAGCGGCAACCTGTTGATGTTGGACCGGTGCCGAACACTGAGTTGGGATGCACGTAACCAACTGAGCCATGTGCATATGGTGGAGCGCACGTTGCGCCTCAATGACACCGAGCGCTACGTCTACGGTGCCGACGGCATGCGCCAGCGCAAGGTGCGCACAGCACAAACCAACGCCCGCACGGTGATCAGCGAGACGTGCTATTTACCCGGTCTGGAAACCCGCACGATTGATGACGAAAAACTGTATGTCGTCACCGTCCAGGCCGGCCGCACCACGGTGCAGGTGTTGCACTGGGAGGGCGCGGTGCCGCGTCAACTGGCCAATGATCAATACCGCTACAACCTGAACGATCATTTGGGGTCCTGCTCGCTGGAGCTGGACAGTGAAGCGCGGATCATCAGCCGCGAGACTTATCATCCGTTTGGCAGTACGGCGTTCACTGAGAGGGGAGACTCGAGCGAGCAGAGTTATCGCACGTTGCGTTATTCGGGTAAGGAGCGGGATGCGACCGGCCTTTATTATTACGGTCTGCGCTATTACATGCCCAGGTTTCAGCGCTGGACTAACCCGGACCCCGTGGGTGTCAGTGATGGTTTAAATGTATTCGCCTTTCTAGGCGGTAATCCCATTGGTTATCGAGACGCTGTGGGTGAGAAGCGCGAGCCGGTGAATAAAGATATCCACTTGATATGGGTGGGCGAGTCAGCGGAAGCGTTGGCGGCGCATGTCAGCAATATTAATAATACTGTCGAGCAGGCGAGCGGGTATAAAGTTCATCTTTATCTTGAGTCAGGTAACGAGGATGCATTTGCGAATGTCCTACAGGATCTTAAAGTTCATAATGTTGTCTATTTGAGAGAGGAGAAACTCTTCAGGAAATTCAAAAAAAGTCCAGTGGGGGCTATTTATAAAGACTTCAGGTCGGGAGATCCAAAAAACTTTGCGTTTGCGGTGGATACGCTACGGCCCTATTTGGTTCGCAAGAAAGGAGGGCTCTACTCCGATGTCGATGACCAGTATCTCGGTGCTGAGAGTGAAGGGCACGAGCGCCTGGGCGACACGACGCTTTATGCAAGACCCGACGAAATAATCACAAACTCACCTGTTCGGGTGCCTTGGGAAAATAGGGGCTCCAGAAATGCGGTGCTGATAAACAATAGCTCGTTTGCCGCGCATGCTGGAAACAAAACACTGAAGCATATCGAGAAAGAAATGGTCGTGCGTTATAAAGAAGTTGTTAAGTCTGAAGAGTATACGGATGGTCACGGTCGCATCGGAGCCGGGATACTCGAGTTGGAAACACCTGAGCGAATAAAGTTAATGAGTTCGATGGTAGGTCCAAAGGTGTTTAGCTCGATCATAAGAGAATATGATAGTGAGGCCAATGATATCGTTCGTCAGGCTATATTGGTCGAGTCGGGAGGCGACGTTCAGGGCTTTAATGATCGTAGAAATGAAAAGATGCCGCTTAGACGCTTCATTAAGGTAGGTAGTGCAAACTCTTGGAAATAAAATCCCCATGAGCGCTATTAACCACGAACTTCGAACGGAGATGGCCGGTGTGAAATGAATTTTATGTCGGCAATCCTCAAGTAGAGAGACTCAGCCATGCTCAGCTTGAATAGCCATACCCCCACATTGACTGTTACCGATCCGAGAAGTCTACCCGTTCGCTCGGTGAAGTATTTACGATCGACTGCCGGCCAAGCGGCACAGGCACACATCGACCGCACTGCGCATGACGCGGTAGGCAGAGCGACAGCGCGCTGGGACCCGCGTCTGCAGTCGGTGCAAAAAGACGACCCGCAGGTGCCTGCCAACCTGAATATCCTTCACTCGCTTGGCGGCCAAGTATTGTTGATTCAAAGCGTCGATGCGGGTTGGGATGTTCAACTGTTCGGTGAGGCTGGGCAGGGTATGCAGTTCTGGAATGGGCGCGGTAGTCAACGCCGCGCAGTATTCGATGCGCTACTGCGACCTGTGGCGATTATTGAAAATTCAGCCTGCACCGAGCGCTTTGCATACGGGATGGCTGAGCCGACTGCGGCTGAACGTAATCAATGTGGGCGGGTGGTGCGCCAAGATGACCCGGCCGGTACTCGTCATTTCGACTACTACGGGGTAGCTGGCGAGCCGATAGCGCAAACCCAGCGTTATCTGCAAAGCCTGGATATGCCTGATTGGCCACTGCCCTTCGATGAGCGGGATAATTTGCTTGAGCAAGCAGCCGGTGCTCGCAGTACTTTGCAGTTCAACCCGGTGGGCAATGTGCTGGAGCAAACCGATGCGCAGGGTAATCGGCAGCGTTTCAATCACACCATCGACGGCCGATTGCGCGAGGCCTGGCTGCAGCTGAAAAACGCGACCGCCGCGCAGCGGCTGGTACATGACATTCACTACAACGCTCAAGGACAGATAGAACAGCAAACGGCAGGCAAC